>CAZFDM010000099.1:0-8928 GCA_964517975.1 uncultured Syntrophaceae bacterium | reverse complement strand
ACCCTATGTGGTTCATGCAGAGGCAAATCTCTATACCTGTTCTCAGGATACTCAACAACAGATCAAAAAGATGATTGAAGAGCATCAGTTGAACCGAATCGTGGTTGCTTCTTGTACCCCGCGAACCCATGAGCCCCTTTTCCAGGATACGATCCGGGAGGCAGGGCTGAATCGATATCTCTTTGAGATGGCAAATATTCGTGATCAGTGCTCCTGGGTTCATATGCAACAACCTAAGGAGGCGACCGAAAAGGCTAAAGATCTGGTGAGGATGGCAGTGGCTAAGGCTTCCCTTCTTGAACCTCTCCCTACCCAGACGGTAGAGATCACCCCAAAGGCATTAGTGATCGGTGGAGGTCTGGCTGGAATGGCCTCTGCCCAGAGGATTTCTCAGGCAGGTTTTGAAGTCTATCTTATTGAGAAGGAGCCTCATCTGGGTGGAAACGCAAGAAAGATCTTTCGGACCCTCGAAGGGGAAGATGTCCAGGTCTACTTAACCCATTTAATAAAAGAAGTCGAAAAGGATCCAAAGATCCACCTTTGGACGAACACGACAATTGAAAAGGTGGAAGGCTTTGTCGGCAATTTAAAAACGACAGTGAATCGAAATGGAGAGGTTAAAGAACTGGCACATGGCGTGACCATTGTGGCTACAGGCGCAGAGGAGTACCGCCCCGGAGAATATCTTTATGGCCAAGATGATCGAATCATGACACAAAGGGAATTGGAGAAACAGATATTTCTCCAACCCAATTCCTTGAGAGGGCTTAATAATGTGGTCATGATCCAGTGCATCGGCTCAAGGAATGAGGAGAGGCCTTACTGTAGCAGAATCTGTTGCTCCGAAGCGATTAAGAATGCCCTCCATCTCAAATCCCTCTCTCCAGAGACTTCTATCTATATTCTCTACCGAGACATCAGAACCTACGGGTTTAAAGAGGACTTTTATGAAAAGGCAAGAGAGGCTGGGATCCTGTTTATCCGTTATGAGCCGGAAAAGCCACCTCAATTGGAGAAAGAAGGAAGATGTCTAAAGGTAATCATTTATGAACCCATTCTCCATGATGATCTTCTCATCGAGACCGATCTTCTCGTTCTGAGTTCGGGAATTGTACCTCCCTTTAAGGAGAATGAGCGTCTATCCAAAATGCTAAAAATTCCGCTTAATCCAGATGGCTTTTTCCTTGAGGCCCATATGAAACTGAGGCCTGTTGATTTTGCCACAGATGGGATCTTTCTGGCTGGGTTGGCCCATGGTCCAAAGTTGATGGATGAAACCCTATCCCAAGCCAATGCAGTAGTGGCTCGTGCACTGACCCTGTTAACCAAGCCACACCTCGAGACAATCGGTACTGTCTCCGAAGTGGATGAAAAGAAGTGCAATGGGTGTGGTCTCTGTGAATCGGTTTGCCCTTATAAAGCGATTGAGATCGCCTTAAAAAGAACAATCGTTGGAGAAAAAGAAGTGGCTCAGATTAACAAGGTCCTTTGTAAGGGATGTGGAGTTTGTGCTGCCTCCTGCAGGTCAGGGGCTATCGATCTTAAGGGATTCACCACAGAAGGGATTGTGGCACAGATTACTCAATTAGCCATGTCTTAAAAAGGAGGAAGAGGAGGTGAAATGGAAAATAGTTGGGAACCCAAAATCTTAGCCTTTCTCTGCAATTGGTGTTCCTACGCCGGAGCAGACCTTGCAGGAACATCGAGGATTCAATATCCTCCAAATATTCGAGTCATTCGTGTTCCCTGTTCTGGAAGGATTAATCCCCTCTTTATCTTAAAGGCCCTTCAATCAGGGATTGATGGGGTTCTGGTTTCAGGCTGTCATCCAGGAGATTGCCATTACCTTAGTGGAAACTATATCGGAAGGAGGAAGTTTGCTACCTTAAAACGATTCCTTGAGTATCTTGGGATCGAGGAGAGACGGGTTCAATTCTCTTGGATCTCTGCAGCAGAGGGTGGAAAGTTCTCTCAAATGGTTCATGAGATCACCCAAGAGATAAAAAAATTGGGTCCGGCAAAAAGGTTTGTTAAAAGAGAGGATTCAAGGGCAATAAAATTCGAAACACAAAATTCGAAGTATGAAACCATATTAAAATAAAAATTCAAATGTCCCAGTCGGTGATTCAAGAAAAGATTAGAGAAAAAGCCAAAGAGCTTCTTTCCAAAAAAGAGGTAGACCTCATTATTGGATTTAGTAATTGGACACTGCCCCTTCGCACTACTCCTGTATTTATTCGAACACCTGAAGGGACAGAGAGCCTGATCTGGAACTCTTTTTGCGAGAATAATCTGGCTACCTATATCCATAAATTTAGTCGTTTCAGGGTCGGACTCGTAGTCAAAGGATGTGATGCTCGCTCCCTTACCGCTCTCTCCCTTGAAAAAAGATTCAACCCTGATAGAGTCTTTCTTATTGGGGTCCCCTGTCAAAGGATGATTGATCGGAAGAAGGTGACGAAGGCTGTAAAAGGCGAAATCCTCCGAGCAGAGGAAAGAGGGGAAGAAATCATCGTTGAGGGTGAAGAGTTCAAAACCGTTCTCAACAAGAAGGATTATCTTTACCCCTCCTGTCAGGTCTGCACACACCGAACTCCTATCCAGGCCCATGTCTTAGTGGATGACCCCGTGGAAGAATCTCCCCTTGCTGAAATCCATCCAGGCGTCAATCAGTTTGAAAAGAAAACCTTTGAGGAAAGGTGGAGGTTTTTTGAAAAGGAGACCAGCCGATGTATTCGTTGTTATGCCTGTCGTGAGGTCTGCCCCATGTGTTATTGTACGGAATGTTTTGTAGATGGCTACCGACCCAAATGGATTGAAGGAGGGCTTCAACCTCAGGACCTGCAATTCTACCATATCGTAAGGGCCTATCATCAGACAGGAAGGTGCTCAGGCTGTGGGGCTTGTGAGCGTGCCTGTCCGATGGATATTCCTCTTACCTATTTAACTCAAAAGTTGAATCAGGATGTAAAAGAACTATTCGGATTTGAGGTGGGATTGAATTCCAAAACTCCTCCTCCCCTCTCTACTTTTGAGGTAGAGGATAAAGGCGATTTTATTAAATGATGCTAAGATTGGATAAGAGAGATTTTGAAACATTTTTAGCAAGCGTGATGGAGGAATTTGATCTTTACGCTCCGGTTTCACTGACTGAAGGAGTTTCTGTTTTTAAAAAGATTGATCACCCCAATGAAGTCAATTTCTCCCAACTTCTGACCCAGAAGCCCGCCAAAGAGATCTTTTTCCCCCAGTCTGAACCTATGTTCAACTATGAAAGAAGGGGGAGGAAGATCCAGATCACTTCCAATGAAGAAGTAGAGAGAGAAAGAATTCTTTTGGGAGCAAGACCATGCGATATTGAGGCGATCTCCATCATTGAAAAAGTCTTTATCAGTGAACCCTATACAGATCTCTACTTCCTTGAAAAAAGGAGAAAGACCACCCTCATTGGTTTAGGATGCAATCAACCCCTTTCTACCTGTTTCTGCTCTTCAGCAGGGGGTGGCCCATTCCTTAGGTCCGGATCAGACCTCTTCTTGGTGGATCTGGGAGATGCATATTCGGTTGAACTGCTCACCGAAAAAGGGATGGTTTTTAGCAAAAATAAATTCTTAAGAGAAGCCGACCCAGAGGATTTAAGGCGTATAAAAGAACTTGAAGACAAGGCCTTCGAGAAGGTCGGGTTCTCAATTCCTATTGATGGCATCGAAAAGAGATTGGACCTCATGGTGGAGAGCTCCTTTTGGGATCGCGTCCATGAAAAATGCGTAGGGTGCAGGATATGCACGTATCTCTGTCCAACCTGTCACTGTTTTGATATTGTGGATGAAGGGGATTTTGCCCGAGGTCAAAGGGTGAGAAACTGGGATTCCTGCCTCTCTCCTCTTTATTCATTAGAAACCTCAGGCCATAACCCAAGACCCACCACCCGTGAACGGATGAGGCAGAGACTAATGCATAAGTTTAACTATTTTCCAAAAATCTTTAACCGTATCGCGTGTGTTGGATGTGGCCGATGTATCCAATATTGTCCTGTCCATTTTGATATCCGTCAGGCAATCCTTTGGACATCCTCCAAAAGACCGGCGGAATTGAAAACTTGAACCTATAACGAATCATGAAGAACCCTTATCTTCCTATCCCAATGGTGGTTAAAAAAGCCTATGTGGAAACCACCGATCAAATGCTCCGAACCCTTGATCTTGGCTTTTTAAATAAAGCCGATGAGGAGGCCTTTCAATTCATGCCTGGCCAATTTTGCGAACTTTCTGTCCTCGGGAAGGGAGAGGCACCCTTTGGAATCGCGTCTTCCCCTACTGAAAAGGATTCTCTAAAATTTACTATTAATAAAGCAGGGGTTGTCACCACTGCCCTTCATCACCTTGAAGAAGGAGACGAAGTTGGCCTCAGGGGACCCCTCGGAAACCATTATCCCATCGATCGTTTTGAGGGGAAAAATGTCCTGATCATTGGAGGAGGATTTGCCTTCACGACCTTGCGATCCCTCGTGGTCTACCTGTTACATCCTGAGAACCGATCCAAATTCAAGGAGATTACCATCATCTATGGGGCAAGGATGCCAGGCCTTCTCCTCTATCAAGCAGAGTTGGCTCAATGGGAAAAACGGAAGGATTTAAATTTAGTTGTGACCGTAGACTGGGGAGACAAGAATTGGAAAGGGAAAGTTGGACTTGTCCCCAATGTTTTAGAGGAGGTCGCGCCTTCTTCAAAAGATACTTATGCGGTGATCTGTGGCCCCCCCATCATGATCAAATTCACCTTTCCAAAACTGATGGCCCTCAAATTTCCAAATGAACGAATCTATACCTCGCTTGAAAAAAGAATGAAATGTGGCATCGGAAAATGTGGCCGCTGCAATATTGGACATCTCTATGTGTGTAAGGATGGCCCTGTTTTCAGTTATGCGCAATTGGAAAAATTACCAAAGGATTATTAAAGTGCCTTTGAATCATGAATGGTTAACCGTTAAGAATTTTAAAGGAGGAGGTGCTTGATGGACTATATTCAGGAATTGATCGATATCGTAGGCGAAAAGAATGTCAAGACCGATAAGATCGAACGTCTCTGTCATTCACGGGATATGTCTGTGCATGAAGGAATTCCTGATGCCGTAGTTTTCGCCAGAACAACGGAAGAAGTCTCAAAGGTGTTGAAACTTGCCTATGAGAACAACATTAAAGTGATCCCCAGGGGATCAGGAACAAGTACCACAGGAGCTGTTCTTCCCTGTTTTGGTGGAATCATCCTTGATGTCAGTCGAATGAACAGGATCAAAGAGATTCACAAAAAGGACGGCTATGCGGTGGTCGAACCCGGGGTTATCTGCCAGAGTTTGAACAATGCCTTAGCTCCCACCCATTTCTTTCCTCCCGATCCAGGAAGTGCAACGATTGCTTCGATTGGGGGGATGGTCGCCACCAATGCGAGTGGAAACCGCGCGATCAAATATGGGACGACCAAAGATTATGTGATGGCCATGGAGGTGGTTCTGGCGGATGGCAGAGTGATGCGGACAGGGTCCATTGCACCCAAAACCTCCGCAGGGTATGACTTGGTTCATCTTTTCTGCCGGTCTGAAGGAACGCTTGGCGTGATGACGGAAATTACGGTAAAGATTCTCCCTATGCCAGAATACATTGCCTTTGCTCAGCTTTGGTTTCCTGAAGTAGAGGATGCCGGCAAGGCAGCTGAAGGGATCTTAGGCTCGGGCATCCCCCTTTCATCCTGCGAAATTTTAGACCGGGTCTCCATCGAGGTGGTCAATAAAGCCATGGAACTCAATATCCCGGAGAATGTGGGATGCATCCTTTTTATCGAGATCGATGGAAACAAACAGGCAGTCAAAGAGAATATTAAGGAGATCAATCGGATCGCGAAGGAATGTCATGGCCTGGGCGACCAGTGGGATGACGATCCGGCCAAACGTTTAAAGATGTGGGCTGGACGGCAGGGTCTTGTCCCTTCTCTTTCAAAAATAAGAAGAGGGGCCAAACTGGTTCCTCTGGTCGAAGACTTTGGAGTCCCTATCTCGAAGATTCCCGAGACGATCCGAAAACTCCAGGCCATCCGGGACAAACATCAATTCCCCATCCCCATCTTCGGCCACATCGGCGATGGAAATCTTCATGCCGTTCTCATCATCGACGGACGAAAAAAGGAGGAGTGGGAGGTCGCAAAGAAGATCGCCCAAGATTTCATTGATCTGACCATGGAGCTTAAAGGAACTTTGACCGCAGAGCATGGGGTGGGAATCGCCAAGGCCCCTTATATCCATCATGAACTTGGGATCGGCCAAGAAGTAATGCGATCCATCAAAAAGGCTCTCGATCCTAAAAATATTCTAAACCCTGGGAAACTGGGTCTTGACGACGAAACTAAAGACATCTATTCCTTTTTCACCTATAAAGAATTTATCGAGACACCTGAAAAGATCAAAAGTTTCGGTAAAGACGTTGATAATGAAATCTTTGCCTGTATCAACTGTGGGTTTTGCCGAGCGGGTTGCACGGTTTACGGTCGAACAGGTCTGGAGTCAGAAAACGCCCGCGGGAGGGTAATTCAGGCCTACTATATGATGAAGGGGATTCTTGAGCCTTCCAAAGAGGTAGCTGAAAAGTTCTATCTCTGTACAACCTGTCTCAATTGCAAGGCGACTTGTCCGGCAGGGGTAATGGTCTCTGAGATTGTGGAAGCTGGCCGGCGAAAGTTGGTGGAGGCAGGTTTCCTTCCTGAAATTCATAAGACCCTAATGGAAAATTTAAAGGCCACCGGCAATCCCTTTGGGGAACCGAGAGAGAAACGAACAGATGTCTATCCTTCAACATTTCAACCCCCCAAAGGCCCAGCCGAAACCCTTTTCTTTCCGGGTTGCGTTGCCTCTTTCCAAGATGTCAACCTCATCCCCAATCTTATGAAAATCTTTGACAAGGCCGCCGTTTCCTACACGACGTTGGGAAAGGAGGAGAATTGCTGTGGTTATATCTCTTATTTAGTTGGAACGGATGAATTCAAAGAAATGGGGAAAAAGAATCTCGAGGCCTTTGCGCGCATTCACCCGAAACAGATTGTCACTACCTGTGCAGGCTGTTATAAGACTTTCAAGGAGCTTTATCCGAAATACTTTTCCTTCCATACGCCAGTGCTCCACGCCATCGAATATATCGATCAGTTGATTCGAGATGGGAAACTAAAATTTAAGAATGTCAATCCGGTGAAAGTAGCCTATCATGACCCCTGTGACTTGGGCCGTCATCTCAACATTTTTGAACCCCCCAGGGATCTGATTAAAAAGATTCCTGGGGTCGAGTTGATCGAATTCAAAAATAACCGACTCTTGGCCAAATGCTGTGGCGGGGGAGGAGGGATGAAGGCTATTAATACTGAACTCTCGGGAGAGATTGCATATCAGCGGATGCTTGAGGCACTCGAAGTAGGAGCGGAAATGGTCGTCTCAGCCTGCCCTGCTTGTAAAGCCAACCTTCTGGTAGCCGCCGCAAGGCTGAGAAAAGAGAAGAAGGGAAGAATCAAGGTAATGGATATCACGGAATTGGTGGCGGAAGCCCTCGCCTAATTTTCGTGACCACGCCGCATGTCAGTGGCTCCATGCTTAAGGTTTGTATCGATAAACAGGTTAGGCAGACACGAAAAACGAACACGGACACGTTTTTAATCTTTAAAGAAGTAGTCTTTCCAGATCTCGTCCAACTGTTCAAACATCTCTCTCAACTCATAGAGAAGGGTCACTTCGTTGAAATAGTCTCCTAAGGATGGGGTTCTTAATCTTTCGATAAAGTGGTAACACACCTCTTCAAAGGGCGTTCTTCCCGTAATACAGCCAACCCTTTCTACCCAATTGGGCTCAAGGGGGAGGTCTGTATGGGGAATTCCAGAGCGGTCGTAATATCTCATATTCACACAACGAAAACATCTATTTCGTCTCCTCTCGATTGCCTGATCAATCTCTTCGTCTAAGGTTTCTTGCATCATCCTCTTGATCAATGAAATCTTCATCCCTTCATCTAAAGGATAGGCCAATTCGATCACCTTCTGCTTCGCTTCTCGAAGGGTGTGAATTAATTCATCAAGAAGAAGGGATGGGATTGACCTCTTCTCCATCTGCATCAATCTGATTTCATGGACAATCAGGGTCTTAATCGCTGATTTTAATTCTTTTCTTGGAGTCCTCTTTTGACGGGGCATAGAAATTCTTTATCAAAAAATGAAACCATTTGCAAGAAAAGAAATCCCGATCTTCAATCTTCCTCTTTTGGGATTCCTCTTCTGAAGGATTGAAGCCATCTTATAAAATCCTTAGAATGGAGTGGATCCCTCTCCATTCCAAAAAGATGGGATTCGCAACGACAATCGGAGGAACCAAACCCCGATACTTTCCATCCTAACCTCCTCGATAAGGCCTTGGCTATCTTACATTCAAGTTTTAAAGAAGAAGAGATGGGGAATATAGAGTGAAACTGAGCCACCTTTCTTAAATAATCGATATGCCAGTGAGGTCTCTTCTTTAGTCGACAGTGCCTCTCCATTCTCTTTGACAGATGGGCCATGGCTGAACCCACGTAAATATAAAATCCCTTTTTAAAATAGAGTTTCCCTAATCTCCCTACAGAAATTCTTTTGCTCCTCCTTAACTTCAGGATCAATAGGTAACTTCCCTTGTCCAAAGATTTTCTTTGACCTTCTATCATAGGAATAAATATTTGTAGGGTAAGGGTTTATCCCTTACCTCAATCAATTCGTAGGGTAAGGGTTTATCCCTTACCGTGAAAAGGTAAGCCACAAGGGCTTCCCTACAAAAAATTAGGAACTGTAGTTTAGTAAATTTTAATTTCTAAACTGTCATGCCGAACTTGTTTCGGCATCTAAAAACATTATAAATCAAAGACTTATGAG
>CAZFDM010000098.1:0-6856 GCA_964517975.1 uncultured Syntrophaceae bacterium | reverse complement strand
ATCGCACACTCCTTTAATCTTTTGATATCAATAATTTATACTTTTTTCTCACCGTTGTCAAATAAGACAAAATCTTATCCATCTCTCATGACGGTTCCATTACCCAAGATTATTCTTTGGGAGGTTTGGTTTCGTAGATTCGTTTTTTGATCTGACCAATCTGTTTGGTTACTGGAATCTCCTTTGGACAGACCTCAGTGCATTTCCAAAAGGTCTGACAACCCCAGACCCCATCCTCTCTATCCAACAGGGTTATTCTCTCCGTTGACCCCTCATCCCTTGAATCAAAGAGGTATCGAAAGGCTCGAACAAGGGCCGAAGGCCCAACGTAATTCTCTTTGTTCTGATTTACTGGACAAGAGGCAGTACAGCAAGCACAGAGAATACACCGAAGGGTTTCTTCAATCTGTCGGTGATCTTCGGGGAATTGGATTCGTTCTTTTTCTTTGGGGGGACTCCCAGTCATCAGATAGGATTTGATGGAATGATATCTTTCAAAAAATGGACTCAAATCCACAATCAAATCTTTTATGACTGGAAAGACAGGAAGGGGTTCAACCAGTATCTCTTCTTTAAATTCTCTCACCAGTTTCTGACAGGCCAAGCCACAGATCCCATTAATCCTCATTCCGTCTGAACCGCAAATTCCATGTCCGCAGGCCATCCGGAAAGAAAGGGTTGAATCCAGTTCCCAGCGAATCCGATTAAGACAATCGAGGAGTCTATCCATAGGATCCGCATTGATCTCAAACCTCTGATAATAAGGTTCTTTGTCCTTCTTAGGGTCAAAACGAAAGATCTTTAAATTTACAATCATTAATAAGACCCCCTTATTAAGATGGGTCGCCTACACCCAACAAAGGCTTCTGAGAATGACCTGACGAATAATTCGTTATCTTTCACAATCTAAAATCTGCAATCCAAAACATGCAATCAATACACCCTGGCCTCCGGTTGGAATCGAGTGATTCTCACAGGTTTATACCTCACCTCCGGGCCTCTCTTCGTTTTAAAGACTAAGGTGTGTTTTAAAAAGTATCGGTCCGCTCGCCCTGGAAAATCCTTCCGATAATGGGCCCCTCGGCTCTCTCTTCGGTGAAGGGCGCTCACTAAAATCACCTCTGCAAGGTCGAGGAGATGACCCAATTCAAAGGCCTCCATCAACTCATAGTTGAAAGTTCTCCCCTTATCCTTGACCTCGATCTCTTTATAGGACTCTTTGAGTAACTGAATCTCTTCAATCCCTTTTTTTAGTCCTTCCTCATCCCGAATAACAGAGCCTCTTTCCATCATCAGGGTTTGCATCTTCTCTTTAATTTCATAAATTCTTTTCATTCCCCGTTGATTCAGTAAGCGGTTAATGGTATCCGCAACTTTTTCCAGTTGACCTCCTAAGATAGGGGGCAGGGGACCACCCATCACCTCCTGCTTCATCGTAACCCCGCTTCTTCGACCAAAGACAAGCAGGTCGAGCAGTAAATTACAGCCCAATCGATTTGCTCCATGAACAGAGACACAGGCGCACTCTCCTGCTGCATATAATCCCAGGGCAGTGGATCCTTTTTCATCGATCAGTACTCTTCCATCCACATCGGTTGGGATGCCCCCCATAATGTAATGACAAGTAGGTTGGACTGGAATTGGATCGTAAACAGGATCGATCCCCAGGTATGTCCTTACAAAAGAGGCAATCTCCCAAAGCCTTTCAGAAATCTTCTCTTCCCCCAGATGGGTAAGATCGAGGTGGACATAATCTTTACCATCAATCCCTCTTCCTGCACGTATTTCTGTCACAATGGCCCTGGAGACGATATCCCTTGCTGCCAGGTCCTTGATGGTGGGGGCATATCTTTCCATAAATTTCTCACCCAATCGATTTCTTAAAACCCCTCCCTCTCCTCTTGCAGCCTCGCTGATGAGGATCCCCAGTGGATAGAGGCCGGTTGGATGGAACTGAATGAACTCCATGTCTTCAAGGGGAATTCCAGAACCATAGGCTAAGGCAATACCATCCCCTGTCGAAGAAAAACCATTGGAAGTCGTTTTGTAAATCCTACCGCATCCTCCCGTGGCAATCAGCACTGCTTTAGACTGAATGAGGTGAAGGTCTCCTGTTGGAAGGTCATAAGTGATAACTCCTCTGCACCTCACTCCATCAAAAATCAGGGAGAGAACGTAGTTTTCTGAGTAGAATTTAACCCGATTTCGAAGACACTGCTCATAAAGGGTATCAAGAACAATTCTCCCTGTTCGATCCACTGCATAACAAGCCCTCTTGACAGGCCTCTTTCCGAATTCACGAGTATGACCTCCAAAATTTCGTTGGGCAATCTTTCCCTCTCTTGTCCGGTTAAAAGGAACACCCATATGTTCCAGTTCATATATGACCTTTGGGGCATCCCTTACCATGATCTCAATTGCATCCTGATCACCTAAGTAGTCACTTCCTTTTACCGTATCAAAGAGATGCCACTCCCAGTGGTCTTCCTCTTCATTGCCAAGAGCTGCGGCTATCCCACCCTGTGCTGCCCCTGAATGGGATCGTGTGGGAAAGACCTTACTCACCACAGCCACATTAGCCTGGCCTGAACACTCCAGCGCTGCCCTTAGTCCTGCAAGGCCAGCCCCAACAATGACTATCTCGTGTTGGAAATCCATAGAAGAATTTGGCCCAATGATAATGGATGGATCTTCATTTTGTCAATGAAACTAAGGGATTGAATTTTTAAATACCTCCCTCTCTTGGTATCGAAATAATCGATTTGACATCCTCCAACTTCCATTTTAGTTTTGAAGAGGATGATCTATTTAGACAATGCAGCAACCTCCTTTCCCAAACCTCCTTCTGTCAAGGAGGCCATGGTAAAATTTATGGAGGAGGTTGGGGCCAATCCAGGTCGGTCGGGTCACCTCCTCTCGATCGAGGCAGCTCGAATCCTCTATGAGGCCAGAGAGGCTCTTTCCCTCTGTTTTCATGTCAAAGACCCTTCACGAATTATCTTCACCCTCAATGCCACAGAGTCTATCAACCTTGCCCTAAAAGGATTATTGAGGCCTGGCGATCATGTGATCACGAGTAGTTTGGAACATAATTCTGTGATGAGACCTCTCAGAGACCTGGAAAAGAAGGGGATTCAATTGTCGGTCCTCCCTTGCTCTCAGGAGGGGTTTCTGGATCCCCAGGAGGTGGAGAAGAATATTCAACCCCATACAAAGATGATCGTTCTCAACCACGCTTCCAATGTCACAGGAACCCTACTCCCCATAAAGGAAGTCGGGCTAATTTCGAGAACACATGGCCTTCTGTTTCTTGTGGATGCGGCCCAGACAGCAGGGACCTTTCCGATTGATATGGAAAATGATGGAATCGACCTTTTGGCTTTTACAGGGCATAAGAGCCTCTATGGGCCTCAAGGAACAGGAGGTCTGGTGATCGGTGAGAGAGTCAAGGAGACCGAGATGATTCCCCTTAAACAGGGGGGAACTGGAAGCCGTTCAGAACTTGAAGAACAACCCGATTTTTTACCTGATCGTTTTGAAAGCGGAACCCCCAATGGAGTGGGCATTGCTGGGCTTCTGGCAGGCGTTCAATTTGTTTTAAAGAAGAAGGTGGAAACGATTCGAGATCATGAGCTCGGGTTATTGAAAAAGTTAATCGAAGGGTTGAAGTCCATTCCTCAGGTGAAACTTTATGGGCCTGAGAAACTCGACGATCGAATCGCAACACTCTCTTTTAATCTCTTAAAGGTTTCACCCTCTGAAGTCGCTTTGCGACTTGAAAAGGGATTTGGGGTGCTCTGTAGACCTGGCCTCCATTGTGCCCCATCAGCCCATCGGACGATTGGGACCTTTCCAGAAGGAACTGTCCGTTTGAGTCTTAGCGTTTTCAACACCGAAGAAGAGATCCAAACCACCCTAACCGCTTTGGCCTCGATTTCGAGAGAGAGGATTTAGGGTTATTTTGTCCTATTCTTCCATTCCTTCTTAGGAAGCCTTTCCTCCCTCACTTTTAAGAAGATGAAAAGAAGGATTCCCCCAACGATCATAAAGGAGGTGAGGATCTGGCCCATGGTTAGAGGTCCCCAGATGAATCCCAGATGGGCATCGGGTTCCCTGAAGAATTCAACAAAAAAACGGAAGCATCCATATAGAAAAAGAAAGACCGGCAACAACCCCCCTGTGGGAAGCCTTTTATCCTTAAGAAACCAGAGAATAATAAACAGAACCCCTCCCTCGAGGGCGCTCTCATAAAGTTGTGAAGGATGTCGAGGAAGAGGCCCCCCCTTTGGAAAGATCATGGCCCAGGGGAGATCGCTCACTCGGCCATAGAGTTCACCGTTAATAAAATTTCCAATCCTTCCCAAGCCCAGACCAATGGGCACGGTAACGATGATGAGGTCAACGATCTTCCAGAAAGATTTTTTATTCGCTCGTGAAAATAGGATTCCAACAATGAGAACCCCAATCAATCCACCATGAAACGACATCCCCCCATGCCAGATGGCCACAATCTCTAAGGGATTGGCCAAATAAGACTTGAGATCATAAAAAACCACATATCCCAAACGGGCGCCTATAACCAGTCCAAGGATGAGATAGAAATAGAGGTTTTCTATTTCCATTCGGGTGATGCCAAAATCTTTCTTTTTCATCTGGTATCGGACGAGAAGATAGGAGGCCAAAAACCCAAAAATATACATCATCCCATACCAACTCACTTGAATAGGTCCAAGCCTGAGCAGGATCGGATCGATGGTCACTTTCATTTAGATTCCTCCTCGGATAATATTTTTATGGAGTCCTATACATTCTATTGAAGAATCATGAGAGATTCAAGCCACTTTCATTTTTTTAGTTTTCACCAGAGGTTTAAGTTGACGCTCACCCTAAATTTTTGTATAATTTTAAAAAATGGACGAACCCTCAAAAAAACAGCAAATTCTTCAAGACCTTAAGAAATTTGTCCTTTCAAAGGCCTCCATTGTCTACATCCTCTCTGACGAAGAGGATCGATTGGAGGGGTTGCTTAAAGAGCTCTCCTCATCGTTTCAACCTAAACCCAAACTCTTTATTTGGAATCCTTTTCAGGGATTGGTGGGTGAAGAGGGAGGGATGGAAGACTCTAAAAATCCATTGGATGCCTTAGATAGAGTGATTCAACGGACAGAACAGACCTTTTATCTTTTCGAAGGACTTCATGATTTTATAAAGAAAGACCCTCTGGTGGGTAGAAAATTGAAGGACCTTCATCGAGCCCTTCGAAACCGATACTCTACACTTTTCATCATTGCTCCATCCTTGATTGTCCCAGAAGAACTTCGAAGGGATATGATCGTTTATGAACTTCCCTTACCTGACGCAAGTGAGGTGGAACGGGTTTTGATGGGAGTGATTTCTGGAAGCCCTCATGCTCAAAAACTTGCCGAATCTCTCACCCCAGAATTGAAGGAGCGAATGGTCAAAGCTGCACTTGGCCTTTCCCTTGATCAAGTGGCCCGAGCATTCCGAGCCGCCTTAGTTGGAAGGACAGCGGTTGATCCCTCATTAATTGATGCGGTGATTGAAGAAAAGGGACAGTTGATCAAAAAGTCTGGGATCCTCAACTTGGTAACCAATCGACCCAACATCGAAGACATTGGTGGGCTCGATAACCTTAAAGATTGGTTGAGGAAAAGGAGCAAAGTCTTAAGCAGTGAAGGACGGGCCTTCGGCCTTCAAATTCCGAAGGGAGTCTTGATCACTGGGGTCTCTGGATGTGGGAAGAGCCTATGTGCGAAGGCCTTTGCCTCCTTCTGGGGAGTTCCACTGCTCCATCTCGATATGGCAAGGCTTTATGATGGGACGATTGGGGAGCCAGAGGAGGCCTTACAGATTGCTCTCCGCACTGCGGAGTCAGTGGCTCCCTCAGTGCTCTGGATCGATGAAATTGAGGCAGGGATCAGTATTCAAAGTCAGAAGGCGGGGGGAGGGACACAATCTCGCGTGTTCGCCTCATTCCTGACTTGGATGCAGGAAAAGACCACCTTTGTCTTTATCGCGGCCACCGCTAATGTGATCGAACTTCTTCCCCCAGAAGTATTGAGAAAAGGGCGTTTCGATCAGATTTTCTTCGTCACCCTTCCTAACCCTCAAGAGAGAAAGTCTATCTTTTCCATCCACCTAAAGAAAGCGGGTGCAGACCTTTCTAAGATCAATTTGGATATGTTGGTAAAGGTCACAGAGGGATTTAATGGAGCCGAAATTGAACAAGCGGTCAACGGAGCAATGATCGAGGCCTTTCACTCAGGCCATCCCATCACGGAACAAGATCTGGTTATCTCCGCGGGAAATATTGTTCCTCTTTCTACCACCATGAGGGAGGAAATTGGTCGGATGGAGCGCTGGGCCTATCATCGGGCCATCCCCGCATCTAAATGAAGAATCAATAATCCTCATCCTCCTCTTCTTCCTCTTCTTCATATTCGTCAAATTCCCTTTCCTCTTCCTCCACTTCTTCTTCCTCCTCCTCTCTCCGCTTCTTTCTCTTTCCACCGAGATCAATTTTTTCAAGGCTTTCATCTCCAAGGTCATCAATCACCTCATTGAAAAAGAGAGCCAGAGAGATTAGGTATTCTTCAGGTAATTCCTTGAGCCACTCTATGACCCTGTCAGCCATTTCCATCTTTTCACTGGTGGTGGCATCCTCTATTAATTCAATGGCCTTTCGATAATGTTTGTTGAATGCTCGAATCATAAATGGAATAACCTCCTTCTATTATACTTTTTAGCCCTTCACAAAACTCCCAATATATTGATTTTATTTGGAAATTTTACATGCATTTTTTTGACTTCACCTCCACCCAGCAAAACCTTATCC
>CAZFDM010000097.1:0-11715 GCA_964517975.1 uncultured Syntrophaceae bacterium | reverse complement strand
CATTAAATAAAACCTCCAATTTTCCAAAAAATTTACCTATAAATTCAATTAATTGGTTATTTTTTATAAATTCTTTCTTCTGGTATAAAAATTGCTCTTTAAATTATAGAGGTGATAAAAATGAAATGCCATCGATGCGGTGGTATTATGGTATATGAAAAATTTTTTGGGTTGACAGAGGATTTTTTTGGATGGCGGTGTGTCCTTTGTGGCGAGATCATAGATAAGGTCATCTTAGAAAACCGTCTCCGCCAAAAACATTAATACCTCTCTTAACCGGTAACGCCAATGCTTTTATGAAAAAGGCAATGGAGTTTGCTCATTTGTTTGAATCCATAAAAGGGGTCTCTCTTTGATTGAAGAATTATGGTTTAATATCCCGGAATTTCCAAAGTTTAAGGAGTTATCTCTCGAAGATAAATCCCTTTTTGACAGGATGTTTACCCAATATCCTCCTCAGATTTCTGAATTTACCTTCACCAACCTTTTCATTTGGCGAAATGCCTATCAGATTGAAATATCCCGACTACAAAATTTTCTCTGTCTTTTTGCAAAAAAGGGAAACCATCCCTTTTTCTTTCCTCCCATTGGAGAAGGAGAGATGATTGAATGCTGCCGAGTATTGCTTCGGTGGATGAAAGAAAAAGGGGTCTCCCCCAAAATGACTCGGGTATCTGAAGAGATCATTTCTCATTTTGATTGGGGCGCAGAAGGATTTGCGGTGACATACGATCGAGATCAATCCGATTATGTTTACCTCTTGGAGGATCTTGCCCAGCTTCAAGGAAGAAAGTATCACCGAAAGAGAAATCATATTAAAAGGTTTAAGGAAAGATACCCCTATCAATACGTGCCTCTGGTTCCTGAATTGATTTCGGAATGCCTTGAACTACAGACGGCTTGGTGCGATCTGAAGCATTGTGACGCAGATCTGAGTTTAGCCAATGAATTTTCTGCGATCAGGGAAGCCTTTATCCATTTTGAAGCGTTGGGGGTAAAGGGAGGGGCTATTCTCATCAATGAGAAAGTCGAAGCGTTTACTTTAGGGGAACCCCTCAACCGAGAAACCATTGTCATCCATATCGAAAAGGCTAATCCTGATTTCGATGGGCTTTACCCCACACTCAATCAGGCTTTTCTGGAGCATCATTGGACAGGCTATACGTATGTCAATCGAGAACAGGATCTTGGAGAGGATGGCCTAAGAAAAGCCAAAGAATCCTATTTCCCTCATCATATGGTCAATAAATATACCCTGACCTTAAAGGAATGAGCAAAAAGGAGAAAGAAACTGAAAAGAAAAATAGTGATAAAATGGAAAAAGTGTTATGATTTTTTAATAAATGCCCAATAGGAACGAGAATTATTAATCTTTGAGGTAAACTTCGGGAATTCTAAATGGGTTAAAAAAGATATGGCTCAATGGGAATATGAGATTACCATCCATGAATTGCCAGAGTCTCCGCAGGAGGGAGGAAAACCGATTATTCAATGTGACCAAATGGGGCAATGTTTTGTCCATAACACCTCCCATCTTGGCGTTGAGTGGCTGGAAAGACTCTTAAGTGAAAGAGGGAAGGAAGGCTGGGAGCTCGTTCAAACAGCTTATCACCATCGAGAACTCTTATGCATATGGAAGAAGCAACGGGAGCCCGGGCAGTAAACTTAAGGGAGCTTATCCTTTTACAAATCAGAGAGAAAGGACCGATCCCTTTTTCTCAATTTATGGAGTGGTGTCTCTACCACCCCCAGTATGGTTATTACCGATCTGGAGGATTAAGAATCGGAAAGGAGGGAGACTATTTTACCAGTCCCTGTGTCCATCTGCTTTTCGGAGGAATGGTGGCGAAACAACTCTCACAGATGGCCGAGATTCTGGGAGAAAAGACCTTCGAGGTGGTTGAAATGGGTGGAGGAAGAGGCTTCCTCTGTGAGGATATCTTAAAATGGGCAAAAGAGTACGACCCTGAATTTTACCAACGCTTGACTTACTTTTTAATCGAAACTGCTCCCCATTTTTTAAGAGAGCAGAGAGAAAGGCTTTCCGAATATCAACAGGAAGGCAAATTATTCTGGATTGATTCAGAATTATTCGAAAACCAGTCCTTTCAATTTAAAGGATGCTTCCTCTCCAACGAACTCATCGACTCATTCCCTGTCCATAGAGTGGTTTACGATGGGGGGAGATTAAAAGAAATCTACATTTCCCATCAATCAGGTCAACTGAGGGAACTTTGGGGTGAACCTTCTGATCCAAGGCTTACAAATTATTTCAGGGGCATGGGTATCACTCTCCAAGAAGGCCAGAAGGCGGAGGTTAACTTAAAGGCTTTGGACTGGATTGAAAAGGTAAGCCACATCCTCCTAAGAGGTTTTGTTCTTACGATCGATTATGGATATACTGCACGTGAACTTTTCTCCCCACAACGAATGGAAGGAACGCTGCTCTGTTATTCCAAGCATCAATATTCCGAAAATCCCTACGAGAGGCTTGGAGAACAAGATATCACGGCCCATGTCAATTTTACTGGATTGATTCAAAAGGGCAAAGAGGTAGGGCTTGAACTGACTGGGCTTGTTCCCCAATATCAATTCCTCATTGGGTTGGGACTCCTCCAAGAGATAGAATCTCAGCAAAAGAGGATGGAGGACTTAGACGCCCTCAAGTTGAGGCTTTCATTAAAACATCTCATCGAACCTGAAAGGGGAATGGGCGAAGTGTTTAAGGTGCTGATTCAACATAAGGGAATTGGATTTCCCCAATTAGATGGACTGAGGGATTTTTCTTCCATCCCTTGGCCACTAAGAGATGGATAAGATGAAGGTATTGGGAATCTTTGGAAGTCCGAGAAGAGGTGGAAATACAGATATCCTCTTAGAGGAAGCCTTAAGGGGAGCCCAATCCCAAGGAGTAGAGGTAGAGCGAATCTATCTGACCGATTTTTCCATTACCCCCTGCAGGGAATGTCATGGGTGTGATCAGACTGGCCAATGTGTCATTGAGGATGATATGCAGAAGATCTACCCCAAACTCCTTGAGGCAGATATCATTATTCTATCCTCGCCGATCTTCTTTTATGGCGTAACGGCGTGGGCTAAGGCCTTAATCGACCGGTCTCAAGCCTTATGGGCGAGAAAATACCTCTTAAAGGATTCCTCTTTGGGAAAAGGGGGAAGGAAGAGAAAGGGTTTTTTCATTTCTGTTGGCGCTACCAAAGGCCCGAAGATGTTTGAAGGGGCAATCCTGACCGTCAAATATTTTTTTGATGTCCTCAATGCCGAGTATTCGGGGGAATTAGTCTTTCGAGGAATCGAGGCAAAGGGAGAGATAAGGAATCACAAAGACGCAATCCAGCAGGCCTTTGAGGCTGGAAGAAAATTAGTCATAGAGAGGCAGAAGGCAGACTCTAACCTTTTAGATTAAAAACATAATCAATCCATCATCCGAATTCTTTAATCCACCTGATTGGGAGGGGAGGTGATCTAAAATGACGCAATGGCAATGTTCAAACTGTGGCTATACCTTTAGGGCAGAAACAGTTCCTGATCAGTGCCCATCCTGTCAACAGGCATGCACCTTCAAAGACGTAACCTGTTATATCCCTGATTGCGGGGGACCAGGAAACATCGATCCGAGACTGATGGGAAAAAAAGATAAACCTATCAACGATTAATAAGGGAAAAGAGAAGCAAGGAAAGGAGACTGATATGGGGAAGGGAGTAAAAACGATATTAACCTGTGAACACTGCCGGGCAGAGGCGGATATGACCCTCGAAGGGTTTGAAACCGTAGCCGATGTGATCAAAAGGGAGAAGAAGTTTACCTGCCCATCCTGTGGTCATAACCTACCATGGACACATCAAGAAGAGATTAACGCAGTTAAAATGGCGATGAAGGCAGAGATGGATGCCTATCAGACCTATTCAAAGGCCGCCAGACGGACGAAGAATCCTAAAGGAAAAGATATGTTTCAACAACTCTCAGAATTTGAGATGAATCACTATCAAAAATTGAAAACCCTCCTCAAATCCTTGGAGGACCACGGAGAATGGATACTTTACGAAGGTACAACCTTTAAAAAGAAGAAGATTCCCCTGAAGGCAGGAAAGATCAAGGGAGAAGAACAATTAAACGATCTGGATGCGATTAAAATTGCTATTCGTGAAGAAAAAAAGGCCCAGAACTTCTATCGATCGATGATGGAGTTAACCAAAGACCCGCGAGGGAAAGATATGTACAAACGATTAGCCAGTGAGGAAGAGCTCCACGAAAAGATACTCAATGACCAATATTACAGTCTCCATAACACAGGCCTCTGGAGCTGGGGAGACTGAGCAAGGGATGTAAAAGACTCAGAAGATGCAAATGAAGGGTGAGTTGACTCCGGACTACTGAGTCCGGTCTCTAAACTTTAAATTATTCTCTTGACCCAAGAAAGATTCTCTCTTAAAATGAGTCCAATTTAAACCAACAAAGGAGCGTCTATGGACGAGAAGAAATTTCAGGAAGTCCTTCAATTTGCCATCGATAAGGAGATCGAAGCATTCAATTTTTATACAGAAGCCTCAAAGAATTCAAAATATTCAGGAGGCCAAGAACTCCTCTTGTCCCTCGCCAACGAGGAGGAGGGTCACCGAAGGTTGTTAGAAAACCTCAGTATGGAAAAGGTTTCCCAGAAAAGGATTGAAAGCGTTCCTGACCTCCATATCAGTGACTATATGGTGGAGGTGGAGATGAAGCCTGATCTCTCCTATGCTGAGATGCTTCGGATCGCTATGAAGAGGGAAGAAAAATCTCTTAAACTCTATAACGATTTGAGGGAATCCAATACAGATGAGGATTTGAAGAGGCTTTTTACTCTCCTATCCAACGAAGAGGCCAAGCACAAACTACGGCTTGAAAAAATCTATGATGATGAAATCTTAAAATAATTGTTAAGGACATAGGGCTGAGAGCAGAGGGTAGAGAGATTAAGGGATGCCCCATGCGCTTTCCCCTATGAAATCCCGGAGGTTGACATGGGAAAATGGCAATGCAAAGTATGCGGCTACATCTACGATCCAGAAAAGGGAGATCCCGATGGCAATATTCCTCCTAAGACCCCCTATGAAAAACTTCCAGAAAGTTGGGTCTGCCCAGTCTGTGGTGCTCCCAAAGACATGTTTGAAGAGATTTAATTTTACTTTCTCGCCTTCCCCCCATTGATTTTAGACCCATGCCTTAACAGGGGCTGATTGGTTTCATGCATCCGAAAGAGACATCCTCGTTAAAACCCTTTTTGATCTTTTCCATTCTTTCTGCTCTTTACACCCTCTCTATGTTTCATCGCGCTTCCAATGCAGTTATTGCCCAGGATCTCGCCAGAGATCTGACACTTGATGCAGAATCCCTTGGCATCATTGGAGGGGCTTTCTTTTACTCCTTCGCGCTGCTCCAAATCCCAATGGGACCGATGCTTGATCGAATTGGCCCTCGATTCGTCATAACCGTTTCTACTCTAATTGGAGCAGTAGGTGCTTTTCTATTCGCTCTTGGAGAAACCTACCCTGTAGCTCTTTTGGGCAGAATTCTAATTGGTGCAGGGATGGCTCCTGTCCTGATGGGGTCTTTGAAGGTTTTTACCTTACAGTTCCCTCCGAGGCAATTTGCAACCCTTATGGGCACAATCATCTCTATTGGAACTTTGGGTAACATTTTAGCCACTTCTCCCCTTGCCTATCTTGCTTCTAAGACTGGATGGAGAATAACTTTTAAGATCGCAGGTGTTATTACAACACTCCTCTCCTTCCTAACCTTATGGATTTTATCCGGAGAAAAGAAGAGGTCTGAAATCCTTCACTCTTCAACCCCTCTCCAAGGGGAGATAAAGGTTCTACAGTCTTTTCGATTGATCCTCGGGTCCCTTACTTTCTGGCAGATTGGAACAGTAGCATTTTTTAGATTTGGAGTCTCTATGGCACTTCAGGGTCTCTGGTTGGGACCTTATTTTATGGAGGTCAAGGGGTACTCCCCTATTCAAACGGGTCATCTGCTCATTTTATTGGCCATCGGGATGATTATTGGAGGACCAGTAGCAGGTAGACTATCGGATAAAATCTTTCGCTCAAGGAAAGGGGTTGCTTTATGGGGATTAGTTCTATATTGTCTTAGTCTTTTCCCTCTCATCGGGGTATTTGAGATTCAGAAAACTTTTTGGTTTGGCCTTATCCTTTTTCTAATTGGTTTTTTCAGTAGTTTTGGAATGATCATATACTCCCACGCAAAAGAACTCTTTCCTATAAACATTTCGGGTACAGTCATGACGTTAGTCAACTTCTTCACCATGGCAGGGGCGGCAATCTTCATGCCTGTCTTAGGAAAGATCATTGAATCCTTCCCCAGAGTTGGTTCATACTACCCTGCAGAGGCTTATCATCTTTCCTTTCTGATCTGTTTCCTCAGCCTCGGAGGAAGCGTAATCTTTTACGCCTTTTCTAAAAAAAGTCCTGAGTTTGTGGTTTGGAGATCAGGATATCCAAAATGATTAGCCTGAACCACTGATTCCATTCTTTCGCAGGAAACAACAAAGAGCATGCCTTGATTTCGAAGGGTTGAAATGCTAATTTTAATTAAGAGGTCTTATGATTTTGAGAATCTTCTTAGGGTTGATTATCGGCGGGGTAGCAGGCTTCCTTTTAAGTTACCTGACGCGTAGCGTCGGAAGCACCTGAGCCATCACTTGCAACCCCTATATCAGCATCCCTCTGGGCGCACTGGTGGGGTTGATCTGGGCCTTAGGCTAAGGCTAAAAATATATTTTAAGATTGAGAAGTATTGGTAAAAGAGAATAATTTAAAATTGGTTGGGGCCTTTTCAAAAAACTGAATTCCAATATCATTCTGGGACATTAGCTCCTCCCTTCTGACTGGCTGTGAAGAATCTAATACATTTACCTTTAAGAAGGTAAAAATCTCGACAAGAGCCAACTGACGATACTGATTAGAATCGAACCCAATACTGCGCCCCAAAAACCACTGACCTGAAACCCGCTCACAACGATTGAAACCAACCAAAGCATCAATCCATTAATGACCAGAAGAAAAAGCCCTAATGTTAATATCGTGAGGGGAAGAGTGAAAAAGACCAGAATGGGCCGAAGGATGGCGTTGACTATTCCAAGCAGTAAGGCTGCCAATAGAGCCGACCAAAATCCATCGACCCAGATTAGCCCTGGGAAAAGGTAGGCGATGATCAGAATGGCTATCACATTGATGATGAGACGAAGGATTAAAAACATCGTTCCTCTTTCTAAACCTTTTTTTATTCATTTAAAGTATAACAATTTATATGAAAGATTCCAAATAAATTCTGCCATTGACAGAGGAGTGGTAATTTGTTAACTTATATTTTAAATTTAGTTGACAATTATTTCGGTTTTGAATTCTTCATCCCTGGGGGAAGGATTGAAGGCGTTTGGATTAATAAACTTTAGAAAAGAGGCTCATAATGTCCCTTGAAAAATTACGGATGGTCGTTTTAGTCTCCCTCATGGCTGCTCTTACTGCTGTGGGGGCATATATTCATGTTCCCATTGGACCTGTACCCATTGTGCTTTCCACCCTCTTCGTCATTTTAAGTGGACTTCTTCTTGGAAGTCGCTGGGGATTGGCCAGCATGGGGCTTTACCTTTTAGTGGGTGCAATTGGTCTTCCAGTTTTTGCAGGAGGGAAAGGAGGATTGGCTCATCTTTTAGGTCCCACAGGAGGTTATCTTTTCGGTTTTGCCCTTGCTTCATGGCTCACGGGCCTTATTTCAGAACGCTCACCTGATTTGCTGATTCTGGATATCTCTGCCGTCATCATTGGGTCGCTTGTGATCTATGG
Source organism: uncultured Syntrophaceae bacterium (assembly GCA_964517975.1). Classification (GTDB taxonomy): domain Bacteria; phylum Desulfobacterota; class BSN033; order BSN033; family UBA1163; genus JBBIRM01. The sequence goes on along the minus strand of CAZFDM010000097.1, from coordinate 3,852 downwards.
GGCTGGAGTTCCCTGGCTTAAAGTGGTGACCCAAATGTCGTGGTCAAAAACATTCATGGTTGGGGTAATTCCTTTCCTTATTGGGGATGCAGTGAAAGCAGTTGTCGCTATTATGCTGGCGAGGGCTATCCGGCCCATTTTGAGAAGGCAAATGAGTTGACCGTATCTGGGTCTAGTTTAGGTAAACTCTGCCCAGAAATGATAAATTTTTTCACAGGACACGAACACGAATTAAGGACACGTTTTCATCTAAGATATGATCGAGATCCTAAACCTTGATTACCACTATCCTGACGGGACCCATGCTTTAAAAGGCATAAACCTTACCATCCAAAGAGGTGAATTTCTTCTTATCTGTGGTCCCAATGGAAGTGGTAAAACAACACTCCTTCGTCTCATTGGGGGTTTGTTTAAACCTACTTCAGGTTCTATCCGCGTCAATGGCTTCACCATCCACAATGACTCAAAGCAAGTCCGTGGTCTAATAGGAATGGTTTTTCAGGATCCCGATAGTCAGATTGTTGGAGAGACAGTGAGAGAAGATATTGCCTTTGGCCCCGAAAATCTTGGACTCTCTAAAAGTGAAATTGATAAACGAGTAGGTTGGGCGCTTCAAGTTATGGGGCTCCAAGATCTTTCAGAAAAGCCTTGTTACCTCCTTTCAGGAGGAGAGAAAAGGCGACTTGCCATTGCTGGAGTGCTCGCGATGAGACCTCAGGTAATTCTTTTCGATGAACCCTTTTCTTTTTTAGACTATTTAGGGGTTCAAGAAGTTTTAAAGCACATGATCAACCTACACCGTGAAGGACATACCCTTATCGTAACCACCCACGATGTGGAAAAGGTGATTGCACACGTAGACCGCATGGCTATCACCTACCATGGAGAACTCAAGGCGGTAGGTCCACCCAAAGAACACATGTCGAAGCTTCACCGATTTGGAATCCGCCCTCCTTGCTACATCCTTTTGGGAAAGGAAAAGATTTCATGGCTCGAATAGTTTTTCACTACTTCCCCGGAGACTCTTTCCTTCATCACTGGGATGCCCGATGCAAGGTCTTGGGGCTCTTGATCATCACTCTATCACTCCTCCAATTCAAAATTTCATTATTCCTATTTAACTCCGTTATGTGGATAGGGCTTTTCATTCTTTCTCGATTTCCCTTGAAACAATTCCTTCGTGAATTTAGGCTTTGGGCTATCCTCCTCTTTATTCTTTTCTTTTTTCAAATTCTATTCTCTCAAGGGACCCGTTTTTCCTTTCTCCCCGAGCTTCCTATCCGTAAAGAGGGTCTCACTCTCGGTGGAATAACTGTCTGGCGACTTGGACTCATTCTCTGTTATGCAACCCTCTTTACGGCTGTCACACGCCCCAGAGAGCTCCAGGAGGCCATCTCCTGGTTTATCAAACCCCTCCCTTTTCTCTCTGAAAGAACGATTGGGCTCATGGTCTCTTTGACCATTCGTTTTTTCTCAATTATCTTGGATGAGGCCGAAGAGGTCCGTCTGGCTCATCAGGCCCGTTTAGGAGATCAACTCAAAAATCCTTTACGAAAAGCGAAATTTCTTGCACTCCCTCTTCTTCGGCGTTCAATTTCACGGGCAGAGGAGGTGACCTTGGCCCTTGCTGCAAGAGGCTATCGAGATGATCTGCCTATCCGTCTGCCAAAATTACCTATTGATCAACTGATACCAATTTTTATTCTTATGGGAATTTCAATCGTGATGCAGTGGGTTCCTTTTTAACGAATGAAAAATCAGTCCACCCTAGCCCATCTTCATCTGGATAAATCCCAGCAATGGACCAGTTACTCACATAACCTGAATCCCAGTTTTTCCCAGTAATGAACGAAAAAGGTTTTTAAATCTTTTCATTTCTATAAGTTATAAATTTTTGCTAAATTACAGAACCATTAAATTAATTTATTATTAACACCTGCCTCCAACAACCACACTACAACATGGGCTTCAACCATCCCCCTTTTAAGTCCCTATTTTAGAAGGTGTTTTAAAAACATCCTCTTTTTATCACTTATGCTGGGGAGAGTTTTGGAAAGAGGAAGGAGAGGAATCCTTCTTTTGACTTCTCTCTCTCAATCTTCTCAAAGGCACAGTCTACAGCAGAACGAATCTCCTCAAGATCAATCGGCTTCATTGCCTGATAAAAAATCCCTGCCCCTCGAAGGCGCCTTACCAAACTCAAACTCCCCTCCGAAGAGATCATTATCACCTGAATCCTTGGATTGATTTTCTTTAACAACGAGACGACATCCCAGGCCTTCACTCCTTCGACCTCATCCTCCATAAGCACCACCTGAATCTTTCCCCTCCGAACTCTTTGAATGATCTCACTCACTGCCCTGGCCGTCTCCACCCGATATCCAATCCCATGAAAGAAAGTGGAGAGGGATTTTACCCAAAGATCATCCTGATAGGCTATAAGTATCGTTTTCGACTTCATGCTGATGCCCCTCCTCTCCTCCTCCTACCTCACAGGGATAGGAACCTCATGTTTACGGTGAGAAGAGGATACTGTCCCAATGAAAGATGAAAGAAGAATGACCATAGGAATCAACTGAGCTAAAATGATCACCATTCCCGAACTAAAGAGAAACCAGACACCTAAAAGCCCTATTCCTCTGAGTCCTCCTGCATAGGCAATCGCAACCAGTCCAATCGAAATCGAAAGAATCCAGGTTAGACCTATCATCATCAGAATCTTCCTCATCCTCCAGGACATGACCTTCTCCTCTCCTCTTAGGGCTTTCTCACTTTTTGACTGGCACTGGCTCAGCACCAGGAACCACCACTTCCTCTTCTACTTTCTTACCTTTCTTGAAAACAGCCGTAGTGGCAGTTCCAATGAAACTGAAGAAGAGAATGGCTGCCGGGATCAATTGAAGAAGAACAATGATGGCTCCGATGATAATGAAGATCCAAAGAGCGGTTCCTGCCTCCTTCAGACTGATCGAGCGAGCAAATGCTGGAGAGGCAATTAAACTCATTAACCCTACCATCAATCCTGCTTTTATTGTTCTTTCCATTTTCGATTCCTCCTTTCTTTGAGTTTCACCCTTATAGATGCATTTGGTATGCCAAGAATTGAAAATTTTTAACTAATTGAATTTATTGAATTTTTAAAATCAATGAGGTCAAAAGAGGGGTTTGTAGAGCGGAGAATGTATAAGTGAAATATACATATTTTTAAGTTAAATCCTTTTTTTCAATCTAATTATTTGTAATTATTTATTCTTTTAATTTTATAAAAAATTTATACATAAATTTTAGAAAATATACCAAAATTATGCAGCTCATTTTAAACAAACTATGTTAAAATATATTAATTTTGAATTTTCCCCTCTATCTGTTGGGTAGAGGGTTAGCCTGCCTACCCTAGGCAGGGATGAGGGGGATTTTAGGTAAAACAGTGGGTTATGAATTTCGTGAAACCCACAAAATATTACCAAAGGAGGCTGAAAATGGCTATTTGGATTATTCTGATAGTGATTGTTGTTCTGATCATTGGTGTTGTCAGCATTTATAACAAACTAATTCGACTCAGAAATACAGTTAAGTCCTCCTGGTCGGATATTGATGTCCAGTGTAAGAAGCGATTTGACCTTGTCCCAAATTTGGTCGAGACGGTCAAAGGATATGCCTCCCACGAAAGGACGGTTTTTGAGAAAGTGACAGAAGCAAGAACCATGGCCATGAAGGCAACCACTCCTTCGGAGATGGCAAAAGCAGAGAACATGATCAGAGATACGCTAAAGAGTCTTTTCGCAGTAGCCGAGGCCTATCCGGAGTTGAAGGCCAATCAAAATTTCATTCAACTTCAAACACAACTTCAGG
>CAZFDM010000096.1:0-1882 GCA_964517975.1 uncultured Syntrophaceae bacterium | reverse complement strand
ATCTCCATCTCCTCCAGTGCTCTTCGAGTATAGTGAATGGCAAAAAGGGGCTCAATGCCGCTGGAACAGTTGGCAAGCAAACTGAGGGTTCCTGTCGGGGCAATGGAGGTGAGGGTAGCATTTCTCAATCTCATCCCTCCCGGGTAGTCATAAACAGATCCTTTGTAGTTGGGAAAGACCCCTCTTGTTTCAGCCAATTCCATGGATCTCTCCCGTGCTTGAGATTGAATAAAGCTCATCACTCCTTTGGCCACCTCTAAAGCCTTTTGGGAAGGATAAGGAATGCCTAAACGGATGAGGAAATGGGCAAGTCCCATCACTCCCAAGCCGATCTTTCGATTTCCCTTTGTCATCCGGGCAATCTCAGGGAGTGGATATTGATTCACATCGATCACATTGTCCAGGAAATGGACGGCATATCGAACCGTATTTCGAATTTTTTCAAAGTCTACTTCCCAGCCTTTGCCCTTTCTTTTCAGCATATGGGAAAGGTTGATCGAGCCTAATACGCAGGCTTCATAAGGAAGAAGGGGCACTTCCCCACACGGATTGGTGCTTTCGATCTCCCCCAACTTAGGAGTTGGGTTTTGTTCATTAATCCGATCTAAAAAGAGAATTCCAGGGTCTCCTGTCTCCCATGCCCCTTTGACCAACGCCTCCATCACCTCTCTGGCCTTGAGCCTTTTGACCTCTTTCTTTGTTCTCGGGTTAATCAACCCATACTCTCCATCCTTCTCATAAGACTCCATAAACTCTCTTGTAACTCCAACGGAGAGATTGAAGTTTTCCATTTCATTGGGTTGCTGTTTGATGGCGATAAACTCCATAATATCAGGATGATCAATTCTCAATACCCCCATGTTGGCCCCTCTCCTTGTTCCACCTTGTTTGATCACCTCGGTTGCCATATTGAAGACCCGCATAAAGGAGACTGGGCCACTTGCCATCCCTCCAGTGGAAAGGACTGTATCGTCCTTGGGTCTTAAGTGGCTAAATGAAAAACCTGTCCCACCGCCACTTTGATGGATAAGCGCAGTCTGTTTTACCGTCTCAAAGATGGATTCAAGCGAATCTTCGATAGGGAGAACAAAACAGGCGCTTAATTGTTGGAGTTCTCTCCCTGCATTCATCAGACAGGGAGAATTAGGAAGAAAATCAAAGGAGGCCATCATCCTGAAGAAGATCTCAGAAAGGGCCTCCTGTGAGGTATGGTTTTTATAGAGAGATTCTGCTTCAGCAATATTTCGAGCCACACGCCCAAACATCTCCTCAGGAGACTCAATGACCCGACCTTGGGCATCCTTCCTCAGGTACCTTCTCTCTAATATCTTAATGGCGTGTGGGGTGAGATTTAGAATCCCCATTTTTGTGCGAGGTGAGAATCCACCTGGTCTTGCTCAAATGGTTTCAACACTCTTCACTTCTGGAACCTGCTGTTTCAAAATCCTCTCGACCCCCATTTTCAATGTCATCTGCGACATGGGGCAGCCTCCACAGGCTCCAGTCAGTTTGACTTTGACGACTCCATCCACCACATCGATCAATTCAATATCTCCACCATCGGCCCGAAGGGCAGGCCTGATCTTTTCCAAAGCCTTCTCCACATTCTCTCTCATCTCTTGCTCACCCCCTCCCTTTGCTCCATCCTAAACCATTCCTCAAATTCATCTCTCTCTATTCACGATAACCTTCTTAGTGAGGTTTGTCAATAAAAAGGCCTTTCTATAAAAATAGAAAGGCCTTTTAAAAGAAATCAAAGGAGAAGAGAGGTGATTATCCCTCATCCTTTTCTTTCTTATTAAATTCTTCTATTTTCTGTCGAAGGTACTGTTTTAAGGCATCGGGCTTCTCACAAAATTTGACATCTCCTTCACATACGGTG
>CAZFDM010000095.1:0-3215 GCA_964517975.1 uncultured Syntrophaceae bacterium | reverse complement strand
AATGGGTTATACCATGGTATATGGAACATTACGGATGATCAATTTCGCCCATAGCGAAGTCTTTATGAGCGGGCCTTATACGGCCTACTTTGTTGCCGCTGCCTTCTATTCTTCAGGGTTTCTGGATCGACAACCCCTCATCAGTTTAATCACCCTCTTTCTTGTCTCCATGGCTACCTCAACCCTTATTGCTATTCTATTGGAGCGGATTGCTTATCGTCCCCTCAGGACCTCACCCCGTCTTGTTCCTCTGATCACTGCGATTGGAGCCTCATTCTTCCTCCAGTATACCTTTCGGGGACTCTATGGGTCGGGCTTCCAAGCCTATCCTACCGTAAAGGTCCTTGAAGGGGAATGGTGGCTTGGAGGGTTTCGGATTTTAAAATTTCAGGCAGTGGTCATCTTAGCCGCTGCTCTCTTGATGGCCGCTCTCTATAGTTTTATTCAACGCACAAGGATTGGGAAAGCTATCCGGGCAGTTTCTGAAGACAAAGAGATCTCCTCCCTCATGGGAATTGATATTGATCGGATCATTGTCATCACCTTTATCATAGGTGGGATGGCTGCAGGTGCTGCAGGTGTGCTCTACGCGTTAATGTTCAAACAGGTCCACTTCTTTATGGGCTTTATCCCTGGAATAAAGGCCTTTACGGCTGCCGTCTTGGGTGGAATTGGAAATATCCCAGGAGCCATGTTGGGGGGGATCTTCCTTGGCCTTGTCGAATCGGTGGGACCCAGCCTCTTTCTGGACGGTCTGGGAATCGTAGCCCCCTATCAGCTGAAGGATGCTATTGCCTTTATCATGCTGGTCCTTGTACTGATCTTTCGGCCCACAGGCATTTTGGGAGAACGACTGGCAGTGAAAAAGGCCTAAAGTAGTTTAGCTTGGTTTAGTCACGTTGATTATGAAGCAGACCATTAAAATCGGCTTGATTGGTGGAGGGATAGAGGTTTTGCTCTCCCTGATTGGAATGGTTGAGACATTCAGCCAGCGTGACATCATCAGTAACGTCATCTCCATGGGCCATACCCTTTTGCTCGTCATGGCTGTTTTTACCATCTATCTGAGAGCAAAACGGGTAACCCCAAAAAAGCCTTTTCAAATTCTAACAAACAGCATGCTATCCGGGCTGATCATAGGAGGTATCCTTGCCCTTTTGGTCATCTTAGGAAATTGGATAACTATCCGAAAGGTGTTCATTAATGCCTCCCCCCTTCTCTACAGGTTACTTACTTTTGATCAAGGGGTAAAAGTAGGCTCTCTTCTTCTGCTTGGTGGGGGCTTCATGATTGGCCTGCTAACAGGAATCCTCTTTCTTGTTCCTCCTGGGTTACGCCGAATATTGATCCTCTCACTTAGCAGTATTGTCGGAGCAGGTGTCCTTCAGGATTTGCTCCGACCCACCTTTGCCCTCTGGGGACCTTTATCGATTATCAATGAATGGCTCTTTGCAATGAATGGACTTTCCTGGTATGGCGCCATAGGATTGTTCACTGTTATCTTTCTCTTGACCTATTTCTGGACAAAGAAGGGGCCAGCCATAAAAGTCAGGCTTCAGCGACTTCCCTTCAAAGGAAAGCAAAAACTCAGGATCACAGGAATCCTTCTTCTTATCCTCACTCTCCTTATCTTACCCCAGGTTCTGGGACTTTTCCTCAGCGAAGTTCTAACCATTATTGGGTTATATGTCCTCCTGGGATTGGGCCTTAATATTGTAGTTGGTTTTGCAGGTCTTTTAGATCTCGGTTATGTGGCCTTCTTTGCCATCGGTGCCTATAGCCTTGCCATCTTAACCTCACCGGAGTTGGGATTTTTCAGTCTCACCTTTTGGGAAGCCCTACCCTTTGCGATTCTTTTAGGAGTAATTTCAGGAATCCTTCTGGGCATCCCTGTGCTCAAGATGCGTGGAGATTATCTTGCCATTGCAACGCTTGGATTTGGCGAGATCATTCGCCTCCTCGTGCTTTCAGACTTCTTAAGGCCGTGGTTAGGGGGAGCACAAGGAATTGGAAAAATCCCGAGGGCCACGATTGGAGAAGTCGAACTGGCCACCCCCCAGCAGATCTACTATCTGATTCTCGCAGGTTGTTTGCTTGCTGGCCTTATCTCCTGGAGATTGAGGGATTCTCGCCTGGGCCGAGCCTGGATGGCCATTCGTGAGGATGAGGACGTGGCTCAAGCGATGGGAATCAACCTGGTTTCTATGAAACTTCTTGCCTTTGCCACAGGAGCAGGTTTCTCGGCCCTAAGTGGTGCCATCTTTGCCAGCAAACTTGGCTCAGTTTATCCCCACAGTTTCAATGTAATGATCTCCATTAACATCCTCTGTCTCATTATCGTAGGAGGGATGGGAAGCATTCCAGGTGTGCTGGTGGGAGCGATTGCACTGGTGGGACTTCCTGAACTGCTTAGGGAGTTTGCGGAATACAGGTTGTTGGTCTATGGAGCAGCACTTGTAGCGATGATGCTCCTCAGACCAGAAGGTCTCTGGCCAGAACCCTTACGCCGTCGCGAACTGCATGAAGGAGAAATAGAGACGCCCTCCAAGTTTAAATGAATTCCATAGAGCCATGGTGATCCTTTCTGTAAAAAGAATGACGAAACGATTTGGGGGACTGGTTGCGATAAGCGATCTGAACTTAGAGATTAAACTCCATAGCATCCACAGTATTATTGGTCCAAATGGGGCTGGCAAGACCACCTTTTTTAACTGTCTCACAGGGTTTTACCGGCCTGAGGCTGGAGAGATTCTATTTAACAATCACTCACTCGTAGGGCTTCTGCCTGATCGAATCACTCGTCTTGGAATAGCCCGCACTTACCAGAATATTCGGCTCTTTCCAAACCTGACCGTCATGGAGAATATTCTCGTTGGTCTCCACACCCACCTTCAGGCAGGATTCTTTGGTATTGTATTGGGATCCCCTGCTACCCGCAAAGAGGAGAAGGAGGCTGAAGAAGAGGCAAGGAATCTTCTGAAGGTAGTTAACCTTTCGGGCAAGGGCGACCTCTTGGCAAAGAATCTTCCCTACGGGGAGCAGCGACGTTTGGAGATTGGTAGAGCCTTGGCCTGCCGTCCAAAACTATTGCTCCTCGATGAACCGACTGCAGGCATGAACCCAAGCGAAACCCATGAGATGATGGACCTCATCTGCCACCTCCGAGATAAGTTTGGGATCACCATTCTTCTGATTGAACATCAGATGAGGGTGGT
>CAZFDM010000094.1:0-15852 GCA_964517975.1 uncultured Syntrophaceae bacterium | reverse complement strand
GTATTTCGGATATATCTATTCTGGCTGAATAGCCAAAACCTCCCTTTCCTGACATTTTTTGTCTCTATCACCCCCTTCCTTTAAATCAAAAGTATCCAGTGGACTTTTTATTTTGCCGATACCTTTGGTGTTTATACCCTTTGCTCCTTTGATGTGAATAAGCATTTTATTGCTGTCTATATCTTCAATCCTTAATCTTATTACCTCCCCAACCCGCAATCCAGCAGAATAAACAAACATCCGTATTGCTTTGTGCTTCAGATTATCTACTGAATTGATGATTTCTGCAACTTCTTCTTTGCTTAAGACAACAGGAAATTTTTTATCTTTTCGGGTGTTCCCAAGAGATTTACCTCCAATCTCCCAACAAGACAAAAGGCGCCCAAAAGAATGGATGGGAGCATTCAATCACCTCCTCGGCCCCTTTTGAAGAGGGTTGGATCACACCTCCTCCTGCCCGCGTCACTGTAAAGCGAACCGTAGATCTCATCAAATCCAGTTGAGCCTTCCGGAGGGCTTCGGCCTTGGACAGGGTCCTCATATTTTGATAAAAATTTTTCATCATCTGGACCGTCGAATCATCGGAGACCTTCCACAACGATGCCACCACACTGGGCGCTCCTGCATGGATAAATGCCCTGGAGAGACCTACCAGGTCGTCTCCCTGAGGAAAGTCGCCCGCTTCACCTTTCACCAAACCCGTCTCACACGCGGAAAGGGTAACCAAATTTGCCTTGATCTCTAAATCAAAGATCTCACTCACCGTCAGCTTTCCATCATCCTTTTTGGAAATAGCAAATCTAAGATTAGATTTAAGAGGATTAGATTCGATCATCTCACCGTGAGTTGAAATTAGCATCAAATCATATTTGGTTCCATAATCCTTCACAGCGGTCTTCGTGGCCTGTTCGCCTGTGAGGACCCTATTCTTCTCAAAGAGGATCGAAACCTCCTTCACCTCCACCTCCGCCGCAGGAAGGGGAGGCAGTCCGGTCGACGGATTTCCCACGGCAAAGAGGTCCGAACGATTCCCCTTGTTCTTTGCCCGTGCATATTTCAGAACGCTTGCTGAGGGTAAGTAACTGATCGTGAAGGATTCAATCAGATACCTTCCCTCTTTGGAAAGCAGTGCTTGGAAAGGGAGATAATGGAGCATCCCATGGGGAACAATAACAAGATGCTTCTTCCCGGAAAGTTCCTCCATTACAGGTTTCATCAGGATCTCATGGAGGTCAATGAGAGGTCTTTCATAAACCTTGGTGAGAAGCCGATCCAACGTAATCCCTTCCACAGCCCTTCTCCTGAACTCCCTGATCTTCTCAAAAATGGTCCCCGCATCAACCTTCAGGGGAACGGCCAGAACTTTCTGCGAGGTGATGACAAAGACATATCGGCCTTCGACACCTATGAAATATTCGAGGAGCGCGGTGTCGCCCTCTAACAGACTTTGAATTTCGCTTGCTTTGAGTGGGTTGATGGTGATGAGAGAGGCCAATTCAGGATTCAGCCTCTCAATCCTTTCAAGGATGGTTTTGTATTTGGCCCTTAAGAGTTCTACCTTATTATTAAGGGACTTTGCAATTTCTTTACCCTCTAAACTCTCTCCCTCCAGACCTTCAGGCCCTTCAAGACCAATCCTCTCTTCTCTCATAGATAACTCTTCGATCTGTCTCCGGAGGGTCCTCTCCTGGATGAGCAATTCGTTTTCTTCTCTATTTTTTGAAGAGAAGGCCTTCCCTGCTAACATCTCGAGCATCACCCTTGCCCTGGCCCGCTCTAAATAATGGAGTGCCTCAGGGGCTCGCTGCATCTTATAAAGAAGTTGAATCATCCTTTCATAGACCTTAATTTTATCTTTCATGAAAAGGGCCTTGATGGTTGGATCCGTATATTGGGCTCTCATCGTCTCAATGATCCTGATCGATTTTTCATAATGTTCAAAAGCCCCTGAATAGTCTTCCTCCTTTTCTGCAATCCTTCCAAGCCAACTATGGGACTGCCATTGGACGGTAGGGTCTGAGGCCTTAACCCCTATTGCTAAGGCCGTTTCAAAAGATACTTTGGCCTCCCCAATTCGATTTAATCTGATGTAACATTCTCCAAGTCCGAGATAACACCTTCTTTGACTCAAGAACTTGTCCCGTTGTTTGAATACCTGAATGGCCTTTTGAAAACTCGCCTCCGCCTCAACGGGTCTGTCCATCCTGAGGAGGTTCCATCCCATACTGAGCAGGCAGGTCCCTATGGCTTCTCGATTCTTAATGGCTATAGAAATATGGAGTGCCTTTTCGAAAAATTGATTGGCATTCTCATATTCTTTGAGCCTTGATGCTACCGTACCTAAGCGACGAAGGACTAATGATTCCATATATGGATTGTCAAAACCCTTTATCCTCTTGAGCGACTCTTGAAGATAGGCCTTGGCCTTCTCATATCTTCCGAGATGGATTTCAAAATCAGAGAGTTGATTTAAAACCATGGGATAGACACGATCCCAGTCAAACTCCAAATTCTCTTGAATTATTTTGTAGAGGTTCTGGACCTTCTGATATTCGCCCCTTTGACCAAAGCAGAGCGCTGAGTAACCCACCAGCCCACGAATCTGTTCATCCTTGGGATGGCTACGAACAAGTTCAAAAAGTTCCTCCTCAATCCTGTCTCTGTGATCCTTCTCCCAAACGATCATTCTCAGGAGAATCTTCCCCCTCTTGGTTTCAGGATTTTTGTACCTCCACCAAGTCCCCATACCCAAAATAAGGTACCCTCCCTCTTCACATGAAACAACATTTACATTCAAAGGGGTCCTTCTATCCACTCCACGGTCGATGGATATCTCTCTTCCTTCTTCACCTATTTTAAATCGCAGGACATCAAAGGGCTGCCAGCGCCATTGATGAGGTTTCCGAATATCCCAGATCTCACCTTTAGCCATTACTGCAACAACGGCTCCTGCAGGAATATAGATATCTGTCTTCGTCCATTTCCCGAAATCAGTCGAGTGGAGGGGTTGGATATCTTCATAAAATTGGAAGGAGAATGCTTCCCCTGACAAGAAGGATAAAATACAAATGAATAGGATTATTCGGTAGGGAGAGAACGATTTAAAAAACCGGTTATTTCTCATCTCTCACTCCTTCTTATTTTCGGTGGTTGCCTTCTGGCCTTTGATCCAACTCTCTAATTCTTTCAAAATCGGATGGTCGGGCTGAATCTTTAACGCCTCTTTGATGACCTTCTCCATCTCTTCAAACTGTTCATAGTCTGCCAAAAGACCAAGGAGGTTTAACTCAGGTGTGATATCATTGGCCTTCGCCTGTTTGCGCATTTTTTGGTAATTCTCTTTGGCCATTGCAATCTCTTCCCTCTCTTCTTTTGTAGGGACAATGGGCGTTGGGGAGGTCTCAGTTTCTCCTCGAATCATCATTCCTCCTGACCGGCTGAGTCTCGCCCTTCTCACCACCACTGGAACCCGACGTATCCCTTGATATGCCTCTGGAGGTAGAAAGGAGACCTCGGGTTGGATTTGCTTATTCCCCTTCATCTGACTCTGATCCATGCCCACCATAAAAGTAACGGACCCTCTCCAATCCTCCTGACGGCCATTTTGAAAGTATATCAATTGGAGGGTGGCCCCTGGAGATAATTTAAAATGGTCTCCCTTCCGTATCTTCATTAACGGCTCAACCTTTTTTGAACCCTTTTGGTATGTTTCATTCCAATAGGTGACTTCACCCGACAATCGGGTCACCAGCCCGACATCAGGGGGTAGGACCTGAGCCTGGATGGAGATTTCCAAAAAGAGTATTAAGATGAAAACAAAACAGATACCCCTGGAAACAGTCGCCATATAGTTACACCAATATTTCATCTTTCTCTCTCCTTTCCCATTCTGGAGCCTATTACCTCGAATACCTCCATTTCTTCCTCTCGCCCCTTAACGACTACCTTCTTTTTCTCCCCTATTAGAATCTCTGAACCTCCTGCCTGAATGGTTGAACGGCTTGCAACAATGGTCCACCCGAATTCCTTTGTCAAACTTTCAAGCCGTGAAGCAGTATTGACCACATCCCCAATAGCTGTAAATTCCATGCGTGTGGGGGACCCGATATTCCCAATAACCGCTTCACCTGTATGAATTCCAATACCGATTTCAAACTCTGGAAGTGAAATGTCGGAGAATTTCTCGTGCATCCAAGAGCGAAAATTGCGAGCTATCTCTTTGAGATCCAGCGCCGTAGAAAGCGCTCGATAAGCATGATCGGGATATGGAGTGGGAGACCCGAAAACAGCCATGATCGCATCGCCAATGAATTTGTCCACCGTGCCACCATGCCCCTTAATCGCCTCGCAGGCTCGACTAAGATAAACATTGAGCATCTCAACCACCTGATGTGGACTTAGACGTTCTGAAAGCGTTGTGAAATTGCGAATGTCTGAAAAGAGGACTGTAATCTCTCTCGCCTCTCCCCCCAAGTCTGGCCTACATCCCGTGGCAATCAGTCGCTCAACCAATTCCTCAGAGACATATTTACCAAACATCTGCCTCAGTTCCTTCCGCTCGCGTTCTTCTTTGGTCAGTCTAAACCCTAATGTGCCCAAAAAACTTATTGCCAGACCTAATTGAAGATGGACGATGGGAAAGATCCAATTGATGGAAAAAAGGAGGTAGGCCACAAGCACACAGAGAAGACTCAATAGAAGACCGACCCCCAATCCCTGGATGGGATGAAGACGGAAAAATAGAAGCGTCCCCGTCACGAAAATCAATATCATGGAGACGATTCTGATCCAATCCGGAAGGGGTTTAGGAAATCGCCCCGACAATAAGGTCTCCGTGATGTTGGCATGCACTTCCGCTCCACTCATCATCCCCCCTTCCCTATTCCAAAAACCTCTGCTGTAAGGAGTTAGGTGAATATCCTGCACCCCCACGTGTTCAGAGGCGATAATGATCACCTTATCCTTAAGCCTTTTGACCTCTGGATCTTCCTCGGCCATCGGTTTGAGCAGACGGAGGAAGGAGACACGAGGAACCGTTCCAGGAGGACCCACAAAACCAATGATATGGGGAGTAGAAGTATTTAATATTTCTCTCCCTCCCATTGACCAACTCGGACTCGAAGGCTTCAGACCACTTGCTTTCACTGCCAAAAGAACTGGGAAGGTCAGGCTTGGCTTAATCTCATTCTCAAATAGGGATGGAATAAATCGACGGATCACCCCATCCTGATCGGAGTAAAAGTTGGCCAAGCCTACGTCCAAAGTGCCACCCGGTAGTGCAAATAGATAATCCTCCGTGGGTAAGAGAAGTTGGCTGTCTCCCTGATCAGGGCTTGTCACCCAGCCGATAAGAACCACCTTTCCTGTTGCAAGTTGGACCCTCATTGGAATATCATAAGTACGGCCCCGATCACTGTCCCACATCTCGCTCTTCTTAAACCATGATTCTGCACTCGTAGTGAATAGGTAGTCTAAACCAATAATTTTAGCCCCTGCCTTCCTCAGCACTTTAATTCCCTGGGCAAAACGAGGCCCCCAGAAGGCTAACGGCTCATCCCGAAATTCTAATAACGTATCATTATCAATGGCAACAATCACCACATATCTTGCCTCGGTACGAAAACCTGCAAGAATATGCCAAAGGTCACTATATATATTTTCCAGCCCATCAAGCCAACCAAATCTTACCGCTCCTTCCGCAACCAATAAGACCAGGATGACCAGAGAACATAGAAAAACGATTCTTTTTGAGATATGGAAATGGGATTTATTGATTAGGGTTGCCACCTCATCTCCCTTTGTGATAGGACCCTTTGCCTTTTTTAGCCTATCATTCTACCACAGAGATTTAAAAAGTAAACTTCTAAGCCTCTTACCCCCTCTCTTTTAAAAAAGGATTTTCTATGATATGAATTTCTAACATGGATGTTGAGAATAAAAGACTCCTTTTTGAGGGAGCAAAGGCATTTGGAATCCATTTAGATGAAAATGTCCTGGAGTCTTTTAATATCTATCTCAGGGAACTTCTCAAGTGGAATCAGAAGATCAATCTTACCTCCATCCGGACGGAAAGGGGGATTGTCCTAAAACATTTCCTTGACTCCCTTTCGGTCATTCCTCATTTACCAAAAATCCTATCCCTTCTTGATATTGGCTCTGGCGCAGGGTTTCCTGGAATTCCATTAAAAATCATCCGGCCTGATTTAAAGGTCACTTTAATCGATTCGGTCCGTAAAAAGGTCGATTTTCAAAGACATATTATCTACTCACTCAAATTAAAAGGGATAGAGGCCATTCACGGCCGTGTCCAAGACAAGAAGATCCTTCAACGTTTTGAAGGGTGTTTCGACGGAGTAATCGCAAGGGCCTTTTCCGAACTCCACACCCTTCTTGGCTTGAGTTTCCCTTTTTTGAAAGAAAGAGGTAGCCTCATTGCCATGAAGGGAAAGTTGGAGAGTCAAGAAATTCAACGCCTCACCCGATCAGACGCAACCCAATACCGATTGAAGAAAACGGTTTCCTTTCGCCTTCCGTTCACACCGTTTAAAAGAACCCTCCTCCTGTTTGAAAGACAATAAGGTTGTAATGCGTCACTGAAATGAGAGGCCCTAATCCAGCAGAAATCCTCCAAAAATCTTATTAAGCGAATGGGTAATCCCTCACTGAAGTGGGGAATATATATTGTCCCGAGAAGGATGCCTCCGAAAATCTTAGAACGCGGATCAAATTGATATCTCTTTGGGTAGGGCTAACAGTGATGATAATAATGGGGTTATTAAGAGTGATAGGGTAAGAGGTCTCAAATTTAGGGGGCAATTTAAGGTTACCGCTCCAAGATTTTCTCCAACATCCCTCTCGGGCCCTTCCCACGAGTGAGTGAGGGATTACGAACAGAGAAAAGGATAGAGAGCCTTAAGACTATGGTACTTCCAAAGATTGGGATCACGATGGGGGACCCAACAGGTATTGGCCCAGAGATCATTATCAAGGTCCTCTCAAGCGGAGAGGTATTTCAAGCCTGTTTACCCGTTGTCTTTGGTGATTCGGAAATACTCTTAGAAACCATCCAAAGGTTAGGGATTGAAATCCACTTTGAAATCATAGAAGAGGTTCCCGAGAAGGGCTTTCACACTCCTCAAAAGTTATTTCTCATCCCGGTAAGCCAACTGAAGGTTAACTCCATTCAATTTGGAAAGCCGACGAAAGAATGTGGGGAGGCAATGGTCCGATATATTGAGGAGGCGGTTCAATGGGTTCAGAGAGGAAAATTGGATGCGATCACTACATGTCCAATCAATAAACGAGCCATCAATGAGGCCGGATACCCATTCCCTGGGCATACAGAGTTTCTCGCCCATTTGGCTGGAGTCTCAAAGGTTGCCATGATGTTTGTTGGATCAAAATGGAAGGTTGTCTTGGTGACCACCCATCTCCCCCTGAAAGAGGTTTCGAAATGGATTAAATCGGACCTTATCCTAAAAATAATTTTGATGACTGAAGAAGGGTTAAGGAGGTATTTCGGGGTTTCCCATCCAAGCATTGCAGTCCTTGGGCTCAATCCCCATTCGGGAGAGGAAGGGCTTTTGGGAGAGGAAGAGGAAAAAGAGATTATCCCAGCCATTAAAGAGGCTAACTCTTTGGGAATAAAAGTCGAAGGCCCTTTCTCAGCCGATTCCTTCTTTCATCTTTCAGGCCAATTCGTCTTTGATGCAGTGGTCTCTATGTATCACGACCAAGGGTTAATTCCAATAAAAATGGCCGACTTCAGAGAGGCTGTTAATTTCACCTTGGGCCTGCCATTTATTCGAACATCTGTTGGCCACGGGACAGCCTACGAGATTGCTGGAAAAGGGAAGGCCGATCCCACCAATCTACTGAAGGCTATCATTTTGGCTTCTAACCTATCAAAAACAAAAAGAGATTTTTAATTTTTAAATTATAGAAAAAGGTGTTGACAAAAAAACTATTTTGGGCTAAAAAGACATACTTGTGAAAAATATCTTTTGATTGAATTCAATTCTTAAAAGATTCGGGGGAGAAAAGAATGAGAGATGTGGCTATTGTAAGTGGAGTAAGAACTGCCATAGGGAGTTTTGGAGCATCCCTTAAAGATATTTCAGCGGTAAGATTGGGGGCAACGGTCATCAAAGAGGTTCTCCGTAAGGTTGGGATTAAACCTATCGTGAGTAAAGAGATTTTAGATTTAGGTCCGAATCTCTTTAGAGAAGCAGGATTAACCGATTTGGAAAAGGCCCACAGTCATTGGGATGGAACAAAATTAGAGGTTCAAGTGGACGAAGTCATCATGGGAAATGTTCTTCAGGCAGGTCAAGGCCAGAACCCTGCTCGACAGGCTATGATCTATGCAGGAATCCCCAAGGAGACCAATGCCTTTACCGTTAATAAGGTTTGTGCTTCAGGCCTAAAGGCCATTTCGTTGGGTGTTCAAGCGATTCAATTAGGTGAGGCAGAAGTGGTCATTGCTGGAGGAATGGAGAACATGAGCCAGGTCCCCTATGCTTTTCCCCAGGGCCGATGGGGAGCCAGGATGTTCAATCAAGAGATGGTTGACTTGATGGTCTTCGATGGCCTCTTTGAAATCTTTTATGGATATCACATGGGAATGACAGCAGAGAACATCGCTGAAAAATTTGGAATTTCAAGAAAGGATCAAGATGAACTTGGATTGTTAAGCCACCAGAGGGCAAGGGCTGCAATCCAGAAGGGCCTCTTCAAAGAAGAAATCGTGCCCGTAGTCATCCCTCAAAAGAAAGGGGAGCCAATTATTTTTGATACGGATGAGAGACCTATGGATACCTCTTTGGAAAAAATGGCAAAACTCCCTTCTGTTTTTAAAACCGGAGGAACCGTGACTGCAGGCAATGCCTCTGGAATTAATGATGCAGCGGCTGCCGTTCTTTTGATGTCCAAACAGAAGGCAAAAGAGTTGAACCTTGAGCCAATGGGAACCATTCGCTCCTATGCCTCTGGAGGTGTGGATCCCGCTTACATGGGGCTTGGACCCATTCCAGCAGTGAGGAAAGCGCTTAAGAAGGCAGGGGTTTCCCTTAAAGAGATTGGTCTCATTGAACTGAATGAGGCTTTCGCTTCCCAGGCCATTGCCTGCATCCGAGAACTTGAATTCGATATGGAAAAGACCAATCTTAATGGAAGTGGGATCTCTTTGGGTCACCCTATCGGCTGTACAGGGGCCCGATTGATCGTGACCCTGCTTCATGAGATGAGGAGGAGGAATGTCAATTTGGGTCTTGCTACCCTCTGTATTGGAGGTGGTCAAGGAATGGCAATGGTTGTAGAAAGAAGTTAGGGGCTAAGGGTCCGTGGTATGAAGTAGAAGAAAAGAATTAAAAACTTCAATTAAGTAGGAGGGGGAATGGAATATAAAAATATTTTGTTATCGTTTGAGGGAGAGATTGGAATTCTAACCATTAACCGGCCGAAAGCCCTTAATGCCTTAAATATCGAGACCCTTAAGGATATTCAGATGGGGATTCAGGAAATTAAAGATCATCAGGAAATAAAAGTCCTCATCTTAACTGGAGGGGGAGAGAAGGCATTTGTTGCGGGGGCAGATATCTCGGAAATGAAAGATATGACCTCTATTGAGGCCCTAAACTTTTCAAAATTGGGTCATTTTACACTGAAGATGATTCAGGACCTCGACCGGCCGGTAATTGCTGCAGTCAATGGGTATGCCCTGGGAGGAGGAACAGAGATTGCCCTTGCCTGTGACTTCATCTATGCCTCAGAAAATGCAAGATTTGGACTTCCTGAAGTAACCCTTGGCATCTTTCCAGGTTTTGGAGGAACCCAGAGGCTCCCTCGTTTAATCGGAAAAGGAAAGGCGAAAGAGTTAATCCTTACTGGAAAGATGATTACTGCCCAGGAGGCCTTTCAGATGGGAATTGTCAATAAAGTTGTCCCTCATGCCTCCTTGATGGAAGAAACCAAGAAGGTGGCTAACCAAATTGCAGCCAACGGGGCGGTCGGGGTAAGATTGGCCAAGATGGTTGTAGATGCAGGATTCAATATGGATCTATCAGAAGCATGTTCCCTGGAATCCTATGCCTTCAGTCTTGGGTTTACCACTGAAGATCAGAAGGAGGGAATGGCCGCATTCATTGAAAAAAGAAAACCCAATTTTAAGGGGAGATGAGGAGGAGAAAGTGAAGATTGTCGTATGTATTAAGCAGGTTCCGGATACCACCGATGTGAAGATTGATCCAAAGACCAATACGTTGATACGGGAAGGTGTGGCCAGTATTTGCAATCCATTTGATGAGTATGCGATTGAGGAGGCTTTGCTCATCAGGGAAAAGCATGGCGGAGAGGTGCATGTGATCACCATGGGACCACCGCAAGCTGTGGATGTCCTAAAAAATGCCCTTGCAGTTGGAGCGGATAAGGTCTATCTGATCTCCGACAAGGCCTTTGCAGGAGCAGATACCCTGGCCACTGCCTATACTCTGTCCAAAACGATTCAGACCATTGGGGAAGTGGATCTGGTCATATGTGGGAAACAGGCCATTGATGGAGATACCGCACAAGTGGGGCCAGGCATTGCCACCCGTCTTGGTATTCCCCAACTGACCTATGTTTCTAAGATCAGGGAGATCAATCTCGAAAAGAAAAAAATCATTGTAGAAAGACTGCTTGAGCATGGGAGGGAGGTGGTTGAATCTTCACTTCCTGCTTTGTTGACCGTTGTGAAAGATATCAACGAACCCAGGCTTCCCTCTCTTTTAGGAATCAAGAAGGCAGCCAAGGCGCAGATTCCCACCTTAACCGCCAAAGATATTGGGGCAGATGAGAATCGGATTGGTTTAAAAGGGTCGCCCACCTGGGTAATGAAGGTTTTTTCGCCTGAACCCAGGACAGGCGGGGGTGAGATTCTGAAAGGAGAATTGACCGAAATAGTTCCCCAACTGGTCAACAAGTTGATGGAAACAAAATTTATAAAATAAAAGTGATTCAAGTCTCGTTTCCTGTGAATTTGAAAGACCCTAAACCAAATTTTTACTGACCAAAATTCACCATTGACGAATCACGGTAGAGGAGGAGCAGATGGCTAGATTATTAATTGATAAGGATGCCTGTACAGGATGCGAATCGTGTATTCCGGCCTGTCCCTTTAATGCCCTGAGCATGAAGGAAGGGATTGCAGTGGTCGATGAGAAGTGCACCTTTTGCGGTGCCTGTGTGGATGTCTGTCCCGTCTCAGCGATTACCTTAGAGAAGGAAGAGAAGGCCGTTACCCTCGACCTAAGTGCTTATAAAGATGTCTGGATATTTATCGAGCATGAATTTGGAAAAGTCTCGAGTGTCTCATTTGAACTTCTTGGGGAAGGAAGAAAATTAGCCGATGCGTTGGGCTGTAAATTATGTGGAATGCTTTTCGGGGATAAGGAAATGGTGGATCAATATGCGAAAGAGGCGATTGCCTATGGGGCGGAGAAGGTCTATATTATGGAGAGCCCTCTTTTGAAAGAATATCGAACCGACCCTTATGCCAAGTCGGCTGTTGACCTTATTCGAAAATATAAGCCCGAAATCGTTCTCTTTGGAGCCACGACTCAGGGCCGTGATTTCGCAGGAACCGTTGCGACCACCCTCGAGGCAGGGTTGACTGCTGACTGCACAGGTCTGGACATTGATCCTGAGACAAAATACCTCAGGCAGACACGACCTGCCTTCGGTGGGAATATCATGGCGACGATCCTTGATTACCCCAATTATCGTCCGCAGATGGCTACAGTTAGGCCCAAGGTCTTCCCCATGCCTCCAAGAGACGATTCAAGAAAAGGTGAGATTATCCGGGAGACCCTTCAGATGACTGAAGATCAGGTTCGAACGAAGATATTAGAGTTCATCAAAGGGACAGAGACGGTCAATCTGGTGGATGCAGAGATCATTGTTTCAGGAGGAAGAGGCGTTGGAGGTCCAGAAGGGTTTAAACCCATCCGGGAATTGGCAGGGGTGTTGGGCGCTGCAGTGGGGGCTTCTCGCGCTGCTGTTGATTCAGGCTGGATCCCCTATGAACATCAGGTCGGACAGACCGGTCGAACGGTTCGTCCAAAGATTTATATTGCCTGTGGCATCTCTGGTTCTATCCAGCATCAAGCCGGAATGAAGACATCCGAAATCATTGTCGCCATCAATAAAGACCCTGAGGCTCCCATTTTTAAGATCGCAACCTATGGGGTAGTGGGCGATCTCTTTACAGTGGTTCCCATGCTCACCCAAGAATTTAAGAAAAGATTAGGACGATAAACTCTACCCACAGGATATCAGGAAAAATTCGAACCTCCTGATATCCTGCCCCTCTTTATTTTCTTCTTGATTTTTCCTTTACCATTTATCATAATGTCAAAAAATCCCTAATAGATATCTAACTTTTCTTCACACTGTTTGAGAGCTTATTCTAATGGAGGGGTTTGGGCTCTCACCTGCCAAGGAGGGGTTATGATCGTTACCTGTGCTTCCTGCCTGACCAAATATAATTTGGATGATAGTAGAGTCTCTCTTAAGGGAGTAAAGGTCCGTTGTTCAAGATGCAAGCATGTCTTTTATGTCGTTCCACCCCCGGAGACAAGAGAGGAGATCATTGAGGATTTTGAGTCCTTTGCTAAATATCATGAGGAATTGATGGGTCCCTCCCAAAAAGAGGAAGAGGTTTCACAGTCTCCTGAAGTGGTCAAAGAAGAGGAGGTTGAGGAAGAGGAAAAGAGACTCTTTGTTGAAAAACCTCCAGTAGAGAGAGTGGAACCCACCCCTATGGTTCTCCCTCCAGAAGAAGAAAAGCCTGAAGTAAAGCCCACCTTTCCACGTAAAAGGGTCCGCAAAGTGGGGTGGATTCCTTCTCGTTTCTTCATCCTGGTCGTCCTCTTAATCCTTTTATTATTGGGCCTTTTTTATGCATGGACAGAGATGGGAGAAGGAGGGAGACTTTTTCCATTGATTGAAACTCCTTTCAAGAAGCTTTCAGGTCTTTGGGACCAGATATGGGGTTTGGAGAAAGAGGGCCTTATGGTAGGGGATCTGAACCGCTATGATGAGAAGATGGGGGATACCTCCCTCATTGTCATTGAAGGAAAGGTGAAAAATCAATCCAAATCTACTAAAAAACATATCAAGGTAAAAGTCCTCATTTTTGACCATAACAGAAATATGGTCGCCAGTCAGGAGGTGGTCTGTGGCCGTTCCATTGGGCGTGAGGAGTTAAGGAGCTTACTTCCTTCGCTCTCTCATAAAGGGGAGATAACGATCCATCCTCAGACAGCAAAAGAGAAGGAGGCTCCTCCTGGCAAAGCGATCCCCTTTATGGTGGTCTTTAGAAATATTCCCGAAGAAGCAAAGGAATTTAAGGTTGAGATTTTAGAAGCCCCCAGACTCTAAGATTGCAGAATTCGGATTGTGAATTTCGGAGATTCGTTGCCCATTCGGGATTCGTCCTTCTAAGGTTTTTTGATTCCCTGGATATAAATTTCAATGACCGTTAGAAAAAGGGTCATGATCAACGGGCCAGCCATCAAACCGATCAGACCGAACGCCTGTATTCCACCCAGCACAGCGAAGAAGAGTAAGAGGGGATGGATGTTTGTTCTTGAGCTGATAAAGAGAGGTCGAAGGAGATTATCCACCATACTGATCACAAAGACTCCCAAGGCGAGGAGAACAATAGCCTTTAAGAACATCCCTTGGACCAATAAGAAGATGCTAAGGGGAATCCAGATGAGAGCGGTTCCACCGATTGGAATGAAGGAGAGAAGGGCCATAGCCGTTCCCCAGAAGATGGGGGCGGAGAATCCAAGGACCCATAGAGATAACCCACCCAAGGTCCCCTGAATGATGGCCATGAGAATCCCCCCATATATTGTGGCATGGATCATTTCTTTGAATCGGTGAAACAGAAGATCTCTTTCATTCCTTGGAAGGGGAATGATTTGCTTTACTCTTTCGAATAGATAAACGCCATCTTTGAAGAGATAATAGAGGGAGAGGAGCATGAAGAAGAAACTCGCAATGAACGTGGAGACTCCTTTTAAGATCGTAGAGGTCTGGTTGAAAAGGAAGATGCTGATCTGTTTGAGGTTCTTCAAGAGAAGCGATGCGGGTTCTATTTTGGAGAGATCGACATATGGATCCAATCTCACCCACACCCATCTGAAGAAGGGAAGTTGTTGAATCTTTTCAAAATAGGCCTGGAGTTGACCTGTCTTGATCATCTCGTCTACCCAGTGATAGACATCAACGACTTCCATGGCCAGAGAGACCATCAAAAGGCCGAAAGGAAGAACAATGACAAAAAGCACCAGGAGGGTCATCAGCAGGGAGGAGAGGAGAGGACTTTTTTTAAAAAGACGCTGAAATCTTTTGAACAGGGGATAGAAGATGATAGATAGGAAGACGGCCCAAAGAATGGAAGTGATAAAAGGGGAGAAGATTTGATAAAGAAGATAGAGGGAGAGAAAGAAGAGAGAAAGGGCAAAGATAAGAAAAACGACTTCCTTTTTCACTTTTCATCCTTATCCGAAATAGATTTTATTCTCTTTAAAAGAGGGACCTTCCTTCCGACTTCTCACCAGGTAGATCAGAGGAAGGCTTATGAGAGTGATGGCCATCTTGACTACATATTGACCCTGAATGAGAGACCAGATGGGCATCACTCCATAAAAGGCCAAGGTAATGAAGACCATACTGTCAACCCCTGTGGAGATGCCGTTGCTCACGAGAACCCGCACCCACTTCATCCCATGGATATGGGCTTTCCAGAAGGCAAAGATCTCGGCATCGATGAAAGAACTGATGATATAGGCCGTAAGGCTGGCAAAGACAATACGCGGGGTGCTTCCCAAAACCCCTGCAAAAGCCTCCTGCCCTGAGTAAAAGGAGGCAGGAGGAAGGATTACAGCGAACTGAATGTAGAGGGCAAGCAGACAGTTGGCCACAAAGGCTGCCAAGATGACCTTTCGGGCCCCCTGTTTTCCTAAGGATTCATTGATTAAGTCGATCAGGGTAAAGGTGAGTGTGTAGATAAAGATGGCCGCAGGGACGACGATCCCACCCAATTGAACAGGTTTGGAGGCCGTAACATTCGCAATCAACTCACAGGCAATATAGAGAGCGATGAGAAGAGTTGCCATTGGGACGTCAAGGTCACTTTGACCGAATTAGGAGGATGGGTGTTTCCGCTCGGGTTAATACCTTAAGGGCGATGCTGCCAAGAACCCATCGGGTGATCCCAGAGCGACCATGGGTACACATAACAATCAAGTCCACCCCATCCTCTTTGGCGAAGTCAATGATCTCCACCGCTACTTGCTGACCTGTCCTCACGACTGCCCTTACCTTGAACCCTTTCAGTTTCAGATCCTCGGCAAGATCGGAGAGATACTTCTCTGCCAATTCTTTCTGTTTTTCGTCAATGATCAGGGGTGTGACCAGTTCCGGCGAACCATAAATAGGCATAAAAGGAACCACTTGGAACAAGACGATTTCAGACTCAAAAACCTTAGCCAGTTTTTCTGCCTGATCCAAGGCCTTCTTGGCTATCTCCGAGCCATCCAGCGGCACCAAAATTTTTTTATACATCCTCCCCCACCTCCTCCCTTATTTAATATTCTTACTGTAGTTTAGCAAAAATTTATAACCTATTGAATAAAAGGAAATTTTTCAAAGCTTTTTTGTCACCCTGAACTTGATAATCATTAAAAGGCCCTCCAGTATATACCAGGCCAATACTTGGTATATACTTGGGTAAGAAATCCAATCCAACCCAGGAGGTGCCTTATGCGATTATACAGCGGAATCGATTTGCATTCAAACAACATG
>CAZFDM010000093.1:0-7141 GCA_964517975.1 uncultured Syntrophaceae bacterium | reverse complement strand
AACTTGGGTGTGTGTGTGATCCCTTGACAAAAGTCGCCATTGATGATAAATGAATGTTACAAAAATCACAAAACAAGAAGGAGGCATTTTATGACAATCAGCAAATGGATGACAGCGGGAACAGTCCTCAAAATGATGGCCCTTCACTATCCTGATAAACAGGGGGTCGCTGATAAGTTTAGAAAGATGACCTTTAAGCAGTGGAATGAAAGAAGTTGCCGGTTGGCCAACGCATTAAATGACATGGGAATAAAAAAGGGAGACCGGTTCGCTATATTGGCCTATAACTGCATTGAGTGGATGGAGATCTATGCAGCCTCTGCCAAAGGAGGGCAAGTTACTGTTCCTATTATGTTTCGCCTTGCTCCTCCAGAGATAGAATATATTGTCAATCACTCTGAGTGCAAGGGCTTCTTTGTTGCAAAGGAATTTGTTCAGACGGTCAATTCTATCCGAGATAAATTACCGACCATTCCCAAGGAGAATTTTGTCTACTGGGGGGATGATAATGCTCCAGAGGGTTATCAGCATTATGAGTCAATCATTGCTGAGGCCTCGTCCCAAGAACCAGATGTGGTTGTAGATGGAGCGGATATGTGGAACTTGATGTACACCTCAGGGACAACGGGTAAGCCTAAGGGGGTTGTCCGAACCCATGAGAGCAACGTCATCCATTATGTGCTCAATGCTATGAATACAGGGATTCGGCCGGATGACTGTGTGATGCTGGTCATGCCTATGTGTCACATCAACTCCATCTTCTACTCATTTACCTACACCTTTAATAGCGCAAGGGTTTTTGTCTATAATATGGTCAGTTTCGATCCAGAGGATCTTTTGAGGACGATTGAAAAAGAGAAGATTACCTTTACCTCCCTTGTCCCAACCCATTACATCATGATCCTGTCGCTGCCAGATGAGATCAAAAAGAAATATGATGTGAGTTCCATCCGACAACTCCTCATCTCTTCTGCCCCTGCCAGGAGGGATACAAAATTGGCGATCATGGATTATTTCAAAAATGCTGAACTTTGGGAGGCCTATGGGTCAACAGAGGCAGGGCTGGTGACCCTTCTCAGACCCGAAGAGCAATTTAAGAAATTAGGTTCCATTGGAAGAGAGATCTGGGGAACAGACCGGATTAAAATATTGGATGAGAATGGCAATGAGGTACCTGATGGAGAAGTAGGAGAACTCTATTCACGGACACCCCATGTCTTTAAGGAATACTGGAAGGATCCGGAAAAGACCAAATCCGTGTTTAAAGGGGATTGGTTTTCTGCAGGAGATATGGCCTATCGGGATCCGGATGGATATTATGTACTGGTGGATCGAAAGGCAAACATGATCATCACTGGTGGTGAAAATGTGTTTCCATCGGAGGTTGAGAACCTGATTGGATCGCATCCTGCAGTCAAATATGTGGCAGTGATCGGTGTTCCTCATGAGAAATGGGGAGAGGCGATAAAGGCTGTGGTAACCTTACATCCCGGAAAGAGTGTCACAGAGAAAGAGTTGATCGAATATTGCAGAGGCAAGATTGCGGGTTATAAGATTCCAAAATCGGTTGATTTTATCAAGGATGAAGAGATGCCCATGACCCCGACAGGAAAGATCCTTCATCGTGTTTTAAGAGAGAGATATGGGAAATGGAGTGATGTAAAGTAGTTCTCATAAGAAGGATGATCTGAGAAAACCCAAGGGGTTTAACCACTTGGGTTTTCTTGTAATTTCCGCTTGCAAAATGATAATCGATAGGCTATGTATATTTATCCCAAGGGCGAAATAATCCCCTTGGTTTAGTTTTGTTAAGGGCTTTGTGTTACTGGTCAATAGGGGCATAGGATGCTTAGAAGTTTGAATCTGAGATTTATCCTTTACGCTGGGATTACAGTTTTTGCCATTCTCCTTTTTCTACCTACCTTAACCACGGAACTACCGACCTGGTATTATAAAGTCATCCCCACAGAAAAGATCCACCTGGGTCTTGATTTACAGGGAGGAATGCATCTGGTCCTCGAGGTTGAGGCAGAAAAGGCAGTAGAGAGTTATGTCGAGAGGATAAAGAATAATCTAAAAGACGATCTGAAAGATAAGGGAGTTCCTGTAGGAAAGATCGAAAGGGAAAAAACAGACCGGATCATTATGGAGGTTTCTGGGGAGAAGATTCGATGGGAAAAGATACTCAGCGATCGGTATCCGATGTTACAAGAACTCTCCTCAACCCCTCTCGAAAAAGGGATCTGGAGGATAGGGCTTGTATTGGATAGCAAGCAAGCAGACCATATTAGGAAGAATGCCATTGACCAGGCCTTGGAGACCATTCGAAATCGGGTCGACCAGTTCGGTGTGTCAGAACCAGAAATCACACTTCAAGGTGTGGATCGTATCCTGGTTCAACTCCCTGGGATCAAAGACCCTCAGAGGGCAGTTAGACTGATCGGTCAGACCGCATTGTTGGAATTCAAACTGGTGGATGATGAAGCAGACCTTGAGGAGGCATTAAAAGGCAACATCCCAGAAGGAGATATCATTCTTTACCAGAGAGTGGTAGACCCCAAGACAGGCGGGGTTAAAAAGATTCCTTATCTATTGAAAGAAAAAACCTTGATGACGGGTGATGTTTTAAAAGATGCTCGTGTGGCCCTCGACTCACAATTTCACGAGCCCTATGTCGCATTGGAATTTGATGACATTGGGGCTAAACTATTTGAGCAGATTACCGGGGCCAATGTTAAGAAGAGACTGGCCATCATTTTAGATAACAATGTCTATTCCGCTCCTGTGATCCAGGAGAAGATTTCAGGGGGAAGGGCTCAGATTACAGGTCGGTTCGATATGAAAGAGGCCAGTGATTTGGCTATTGTCCTGAGGGCCGGGGCATTGCCTGCACCGGTCAAGATCATCGAGGAAAGGACGGTGGGACCCTCGCTGGGTCAGGACTCCATCCGAAGGGGAATCATCTCCATTCTGATCAGTGCGGTGCTGGTTGTAGCCTTTATGATTTTTTATTACAGGGTTTCTGGGATGATTGCAGATATTGCACTCATCCTTAATGTCGTATTGGTCTTGGCAGCCCTTGCCATTTTCCGGGCCACCCTTACCCTCCCAGGCATTGCGGGGCTGGTGCTCTCAATTGGAATGGCTGTTGATGCGAACATTCTGATTCATGAGAGGATTAAAGAAGAGTTGAGGTGGGGGAAGACCGTTCGGGCAGCCATCGATCAAGGTTATCATCGGGCCTTTATTACGATCATTGATTCTAATCTCACGACATTAATAGCAGGGGTCCTCCTTTACCAGTTTGGGACGGGTCCGGTAAGGGGGTTTGCAGTGACCTTATGCATCGGGATATTGGCCAACATTTTTACAGCAGTCTATGTAACCAGGTTAGTCTTTGACTTTCTTACCCTTAAATTGGGGGTGAAGAAACTGAGCATTTAATAGTCGAGTTTCATCTTACTATGGAATTGATAAGACCGGATACCCGTTTTGACTTCATCGGAAAGAAGAAATACACCGCCTGGATTTCAGCGGTCGCCATTCTTCTCAGCATTGGTTCAATCCTCTTTCATGGAGGGTTAAACTATGGAGTCGACTTTGCCGGTGGGATTCTCATCCAGATCAGATTTTCAAAGATGACTCCTATCTCTGAAGTTCGAGAGGCCATGGAGAAGATAGGCTCCAAGGAGGCTATGGTCCAGGCCTTTGGCGGTGAAAATGAATTTTTGATCCGGATTGAAAAGACTCAAGAAGACTTGGAGACAATGTCCAAGAAGATTCAACTCTCTCTACAAGAACAATTCAAGGATAAGGCCCCGGAGATTCGAAGGGTTGAGGTGGTTGGTCCAAAGGTTGGAAAAGACCTAAAAAGAAAGGCCCTGTGGGCCGTTGGCCTCTCCTTTCTTGGTATGCTTATTTATGTGGCATGGAGATTTCGTGAGGTCTCCTATGGTCTGGGTGGGATTGCAGCTCTTATCCACGATGTCATTGTGACCTATGGCGCCCTCTCTATCACGAACAGGGAATATTCTTTAACGGTGCTGGCCGTGATCCTCACCATCATCGGGTTTTCCATCAATGATACGATCGTCATTTTTGATAGGGTTAGGGAAAATCTAAAGAAAATGAGAAAGGAAAACCTCGAAACCATTTTTAATATTAGTGTGAACGAGACTCTTGGCAGGACCATCCTTACCTCTGGAACAGTGATGATGGTTGTGTTGATTCTCTTCTTTTTTGGTGGACCTGTCATCAATGACTTTGCATTTACCCTGATCGTGGGATTAGTTTCCGGAACCTATTCTACGGTCTATATTGCAAGTCCGGTGGTTCTTTTTTGGCACCATCATGTGACGGAAAAAAGGAAGAGAAGAAAGTAAGGATTGACATCGAATGGGTAAATATATTAATTAAATTATTTTAAAAAGGGATAGTTCATGAAAACCTACCAGGCAAAAAAAGAAGAATTAAGACCTCAGTGGTACCTGGTGAATGCAGAGGGGAAGGTTTTGGGTCGGCTGGCATCGAAGTTGGCAAGCCTTTTAAGGGGAAAGGGCAAACCCATTTATACCCCCCATCTGGATACAGGGGATTTTGTCGTCGTTGTCAATGCAGAGAAAGTTCGGCTTACCGGAAAGAAGATGAAGGATAAGATCTACTACCACCATACGGGTTATCCAGGTGGGATCAAATCGATCACCGCTGAGAAACTGATGGCCAAAAAACCCACCGAGTTGATTCGGATTGCGGTCAAAGGGATGCTCCCTAAAAACAGTTTGGGTCGGAAGATGTTTCGGAAATTGAAGGTCTACGCAGGTCCAACTCATCCACATGAGGCCCAGAGACCTAAAATGATTAATTTATCATAGAGAGGGACGATCGTGGCAGAACCGATTTATGCAACCGGGAAACGAAAGACAGCCATTGCGAGGGTTTGGCTTGAACCTGGGGAGGGTAAGTTTGTTGTAAACGAAAGGTCTCTGAAGGAATATTTCGGTAGGGAGACTTGTGAGATGATTGCCCTTCAGCCTTTTGAGGTCACTGGAACTCAAAATCAGTTCAATGTAAGGGCTAATGTCCGGGGTGGAGGGATTTCAGGCCAGTCAGAGGCCATTCGACATGGGATTGCAAAAGCCCTCCTCCAATACAATGAGGACTTCAAAGAGGCATTGAAGAAGGCTGGTTTTTTAACCAGGGATTCAAGGATTAAAGAACGAAAGAAGTACGGGAGGAGAGGAGCCAGAAGGAGGCCCCAGTACTCCAAACGATAATTCCATGACTCAATTGAGGCGGATTGGGAAAGGGGAGGTCATGGTACCTCCCTTTTTTATAAGGAGGGAGTTTTATGAAGACAAAGGTAGCCGTAATTGGAGCAACGGGTTATACGGGTTTAGAACTTCTTCGCCTCCTTCTTCGTCACCCGGAAGTAGAGGTGACTGCCTTAACGTCACAAAAGTATGCTGGCATTCCGATTGATCAGGTCTTTCCTTCCCTGATGAAGAATCTTCCTCTGAGATGTGAGGAGCTTAACGTAGATCAAATTTCAAAAAAGGCGGATTTCATCTTTACCGCTGTCCCTCATAAGACCGCCATGGAAATCGTTCCACTCTTTCACTGGCAGGGGAAAAGGGTGGTTGACCTCAGTGCGGACTTTCGGTTCAAGGATGCTGGTCTTTACGAAAAGTGGTATCAAAAACATACTGCAAAAGATCTCATCGTTGAATCGGTCTATGGTCTTCCAGAACTCCATCGGGAAGAGATTCGAAACGCAAAAATTGTTGGAAATCCTGGCTGCTACCCAACAGGAGCATTGTTAGGTCTAATCCCCTTGATTGGGAAAGAGTTGATCCACCTTTCAGAGATTGTGATAGACTCCAAATCTGGAGTCAGCGGCGCAGGAAGGGATGTGGTTTTAGAGTCCCTCTTTTGTGAGGTGAACGAGGGGGTAAAGGCTTACAAGGTCTTTACTCATCGTCATACCCCAGAGATCGAACAGGAATTGAGTTGGCTGGCTCGGAGAGAAGTCTGTGTAACCTTTGTCCCACATCTCATTCCGATGGACCGAGGGATTTTGACAACGATTTATTTAAAACTCATCAAGAAACTAAACCTCAATGAGGTCATCGAAACTTTTCAAGAGGCCTATCAGAATGAGCCCTTTATAAGAATTCATCCCAAAGGGAGGCTTCCCAATACAAAAGAGGTCAGGGGCTCTAATCATTGTGATATTGGAATCGCAGTAAACGAAGCAGATGGCCGGTTGGTCGTTGTGACAGCCATTGATAATCTGGTGAAGGGGGCTTCTGGAGAGGCAGTTCAGAATATGAATATTATGCTGGGCTATCCTGAGACCCTGGGGCTTGAGGCAGTTCCCCTCGTTCCCTAATCTTCCTATGATCTGCCCCATTTCTTCTTCATTTCAAGAGATAGTTCTCGAGTGAGCCTTAAGGCCTTTTCAGCCAAATCCACCGAGATAGAGGCGAGGCCACAGCTTTGTGAGATCAGGGAGTTTTTTAGAATGGTCTCTCTGGGAATTCCCTCTTTGGTCAAAAGATCAATCTTCTCTTCCAGAGTAGTCATTAAGGTTAAGGTCGTCTCCACTCTCAGTGAATCTTCCTCCGAAGGGACAATTCCCCAACCCAATATCCCTCCCCGTTGAAGGAATCTCTTTAATTCAGGCGCATAAACCAGCATATTGGGAAAATAGTGATAGGCATCAAAATGAATGACATGGATTGCACTCTCCATGGCAATAGACCAGTCCGTTGCGCCACAGATATGAATCCCTGAGAGACCTTTAAGAAAGGAAAGAACTGTTTCAAGACAATCGATAATCTCCTCTTTACTAAGGTTCATGCTAATCGAACCATAACTACTTAGCAATGGTTCGTCAAAGAAGATGAGCGTGCTCGCCTCTGGAACGATCCTTTGAAACTCCTTTTCCTGCCATCTGGCCTTCTGCCCCAGGACCTTAAGCATCATCTCCTTTAGATTGGGGTCATAAAGGATGGGAATCTTCTTTTCGTCCAGAAGACCTAATCCCAAGGTGATCGGTCCGGTGATTTGCCCCTTGATGAGAAGAGGCTTTTTACCTTTTAGTAATTTCAGGATGGTGTGAAATCCTGAGGCAAAATCCTCC
>CAZFDM010000092.1:0-25989 GCA_964517975.1 uncultured Syntrophaceae bacterium | reverse complement strand
CCCTTTAAGATCTTAGATAGGAGACTTCAATATTTAATTTAGGATGGAGGTTCTAATTTATTGAATTTAAAGGAGAATATATTTGTCCAATTTCGAACAGAAATTTACAAATTTGTTAAACTCACTAAAGTTTGGCAAACTTCCCTTATTCTGATGCAAGCAGGAGTCGAGGAGGCTTGATTTTATTGGATTTCGTCTTTTTGGGAATGACAAGGCGAAGTGGATTAATTACCTTTTTATTTCAATGAGTTATAAATTTTATTAAATTAGAGTAAACTCATTATGATGTTTTAACCCTATTCGGGCTGATCCCCAATTTATCCATTTTATATTTCAGGATTCTCCTACTTATCCCTAAGATAGAGGCCGCATGAGATTGAACATTATTGCTTCGTTTTAAGGCGTCCAGAATAACCTCCCTTTCAAACTCTTCCTCTGCCTTTAAGAAGGGGATCTGGCCACTCAGGATAGATTCTTTTAGCCCATTCGTTTTGGAGATATTGACCAGTGAAAAGGGAATTTCTTTGGGTTGAATATATTCATTAGGAGTTAAGGCGATCACCCTCTCCATTAGATTCTCCAACTCTCGAACATTCCCGGGCCATTCATAGTTCATCATCAGATCTAAGGTCTCCGGTTGAACCCCTTTTACATTCTTATGGTTTTCTTCATTAAACTTTTTAATGAAATGCTCAACAAGCAAGGGAATATCTTCTTTCCTTCCCCTTAATGGCGGGAGAGTGATAGGAACCACATTGATTCGGTAGTAAAGATCCTCGCGAAACCCTCCATTTTTGATCAACTGCGTAAGATCTTTATTAGTTGCGGTGATCAGTCTGACATCCACCTTGATCATCTTCGATCCACCGACCCGATTAAATTCCCTCTCCTCAAGGAATCTAAGAATCTTTGCCTGGGTGGCCAAACTCAACTCTCCAATTTCATCCAGAAAAAGTGTCCCTCCGTCGGCCTCCTCAAA
The DNA here is from genome assembly GCA_964517975.1 of uncultured Syntrophaceae bacterium. Lineage (GTDB taxonomy): Bacteria > Desulfobacterota > BSN033 > BSN033 > UBA1163 > JBBIRM01. The sequence continues at coordinate 25,010 of CAZFDM010000092.1, read as the reverse complement.
GAGGCCTTTTTTGGTCCGAATGGCATCAGTGAATGCCCCTCTTTCATGGCCAAAAAGTTCACTTTCTATCAACGTTTCAGGAATCGCGGCGCAGTTTATCGTTATAAAAGGAAAGTTCTTTCTGTTGCTATTGTAATGGATGGCTCTCGAAATCAGTTCTTTCCCTGTTCCGCTTTCGCCCATGATCAATACCGTCGATTTCGAGTTGGCAATTTGGCGGATCATCTTATAAATCTCCCTCATCCCTTTACTCTTTCCGATGATATTCCCAAAACTATAACTCTTATCAATCTCTTCCCAGAGACGCTTGTTCTCCTCCTTGAGGGTCTTGGTCGAAATGGACCGACTGACGATGAGGCGGAGTTCATCGAGGTCAAAGGGTTTTGTAATATAATCATGAGCACCAAGTTTCATGGCCTCCACAGCGGTCTTAACTGTTTTGGTTGCTGTAATCATGATCACGATGATCTCTGGATCGCTCTGCTTAATTCTCTCCAGAACCTTTAAACCATCCAGATCAGGAAGAAGAATATCAAGAAGCACAACATCTGGGCTGTGTTCTTTAATCTTTATAAATCCCTCTTCTGCATCCTTGGCCAAAAAGACTTCATAATCCTTCTTAAGAATCATCTTAAGTGATTCTCTTGTCCCCAATTCATCATCCACGATCAGGACTTTTCTCATTCCCGCTCCCCCCTGTTACGATTGGTTAAAATTTGGTAATTGGTAATAGATCACTTTCCTTCTTTCGACAGGGAACCTCAATGAAATGATTGTCCTTGGTTTCTTCTCATCAACTTCAAATTTCATCATTCCTCGGTTTTTCTCAATAATCTCTTTGATCAGTCGTAACTCCAATTCAATCGCTTCTTCTTTTTCGATCATGGGAATTCCTAAAACGCTCTTAAAAGGTTCGACCGACTTCCGAAACCCTGTATAGACGATCAGAATTTCCACATATCTTCCCTCCTTTGGGACAGAGGGTTTATCATTTCCCTCCTGTTTTGTGATGGTAAGGGATTTGGTCAGTACTCCGATGCTCCCCTGGGGTGAGATGGAGGGAAGGGCATATTGAAAAATAGTATTAAGAATATACCTTAATTGTTCTTCGTGAATGATGGCTTCGGGAAGGTCTTTCTCATATTTCTTAAAGATTTTGATCTTTTTATTTTCAAATTGAGGCGTATGCCGTTTCAGAGTGTCTTCAAGAATGGAGTGGACCGTATTGGCCTTTTCAATCGGTGTGTTAATTCGGATATAATTGAGAAGCCCATTGAGCAAGGAGTCGATCTTCTCGATATCCTCCGTTACAATTCGGTAAAATTGTTCTCTAAATTCCATATCATTGAACTTATCTCTCAACAGTTGGGTGAAGGTTTTAATAGAAACCAGTGGGTTTTTAATTCGATGGACCAATTCGATGAAGAAGAGCGAGAGAAGGTTTGTCGTCTGCTCTCCCGAACGATTATTCTTTTTTAAAGAGGAGGACTTTAATTCCCCTTTTTTCAAAAATTCAATGAAGGAATTCTTCTCGTTTTCTGTCTCAAAAAAGAGGTCTTTTTCGGTGAGATAATCCCCATCAGAAAAAATAGCGCTTCGGATGATCACATGCTCCAACTCCCTGAGGTTTCCAGGCCACCAGTAACTCTGAAGCAGGTTCAAAACCTTATCCGAAATTCCGACCTTTTTTATCTTCATCCTCTGGGCATGCTGAGATAAAAAGAATTGGGCGATTTGAGGAATCTCTTTGGCCCTCTCCCTTAAGGGAGGGATGGAGATAGATAGAGTATTGAGGCGGTAATAGAGATCTTCAGAAAATTTTCCCTGGGTGATTTTTTCTTGCAAATCCTCAGAGGTGGAGGAGATAAAACGGAGATTTTTGACATTCTTTTTCCCTGTCCCATCTTGAAAAATCCCATCTTCCATCAATTCAAGGAGTCTTAACTGGCTGAGGTGGTCTAAGTACCCAACTTCTTTTAAAAAGAGAGTTGCAGGAATCGCCCCATCGTTGATCTCCTTAAAGAGATGAAAGAGTTGGTGGTAGAACATCTCCTCATTGAGCATCCGGCAATCAACTTTAAAGAAACGGTAATACTTCCAATCCCCCGTGTAGTGAATGATCTTTGCTACCAATTCCTTATCTGTCCCGTGCTCCCCTTGGATTAAAATGGGGACACTATTATGGGCAGCCTTTTGGGTCAGATTGACCACCTGGGATGGGAGAAGTGGAGATTGGAGATAGGTTTGATAATCACTCATGATTCTAAAGGATTTATCCCTTCCTGTCGGTTCTCAAAGTCGGTCTTTCTTCTTTTGGGATGTTCTGGTTTTAAGGGTAAATTGATAAAGAAAGAGGTTCCTTTATTCACTTGGCTCTCTACAGAGATATATCCCCGATGTTCCTGAACAATCTGATTAGAAATCGAAAGTCCCAATCCACTCCCTTTACTTTTCGTCGTGAAGAAGGGGTTAAAGATATCCTCCAGATAGTCCTCGGGGATTCCTTTTCCTGTGTCCGTAATTTCTATTTGAGCGTAGGGTTCACCACCCGGTTTTGAAAAAGAACGTGTTTTTATCGTAATCTGGCCGTTTTCGGGTGTGGCTTCAATCGCGTTAAGTAAAATATTCAAAAACACCTGTTTAATTTGTTCCCGATCTACGTTGACCAAGGGGAGATCCTTCGCATACTTTTTTATGATCTGAATTTGTTTCTTCTTGGATTCAGTGGAAACTAAAAGAATCATTCCGTCAAGAATGTCGTTAATATCCTCTGGATCCAACCTTGGTTCAGAAGGTCTTGCAAAATCGAGCAGTTCATTGATCAAAAGGGAAATCCGGTCTACCTCATTGGAGGCAATTGGGAGAAACTGATTTCTAAACTCCTCATCTTCCATTCGTTCGGGAAGGAGTTGGGTGAAAGTCTTGATCGCCACCAAAGGATTGCGGATTTCATGGGCCAATCCTGCAGTGAGTGTCCCCAATGAGGCCAAGCGGTCTGCTCGGCGAATATAGGATTTCGATCTCTTCAGATCCTCATAAAGCCTCGCATTCTCAACAGCGATAGCCGTTTGATTGGCTAGGGTACTGAGCAATTCAATGTCCTCATGGGAGTAAATTTCTTTATTGAACTTATGGCTCAGGTTCATCAATCCGATTAGTTGCCCCTTGGAGATAAAGGGGATGCTTACCTCTGCTTCTAAGGAGGACATTTTCGCAACAACATTTTTCAATTCAGGAATATTGCCACCCTTGGCCAATTCTTCCCTGACAATAACTTCTCCGAATTTTTTTAGATAGCGGGCAAGGAAATCATCTCTGGAAAGGGTAGGGGTTGATAAATTTACATTTTTAGATGCGACAAGACAATATTCCCCCTTCTCCTCATCCCATAAGAAAAGCGAGGCCTTCTCAACCCCCATGGCCTGGCTAATGGTTTCAATGATCTTTTTCGATAGAGACTGAATATCAAGAATGGAAACCATGGCCTTGCTAAACCGGCTTAAGGTCTCACGGTAATCATATTTATCTCTGAAAAAAAGTTGCTCCACTGCCTTCTCAGTTCTGGGTTTAATTTTGTTAAAGAGATAGGCCACACATAAAAGGAGAAGGATAATGATGGTTGAGAAGATATAATTAATATTTTTAAAGAAAATCTTTTGTAAAATAAGAGTGAGAATTGAGGATGGAACAAAAAGCAGTAACAGCAGAAGTATATAAGTTGTTCCTTTTTTAAGGATAATATTAATGTCCATCAAACGGTGCCTAACGATTGCATAAGAAGTAATCAAGACATAAATTGAGACTAAATAAAAACCAAAAGGGAATATCTCAATTTTAAAAACAGGCAAAAATGTTGAAGCCCCTCCTAAAAAACCAATAACTGCTGCAAAAAATAAATATTTAATTTGATTTCTCGTTTGCCCTTCAGATTTCTTAAAATACTTAATCAAAATGTAATGAGCATAAACTGTAACACCTACAAAGAATAAAGTATAAAAATTATAAACTGGACCAGGAATACCATAAAATCGGAAAGAAAGAATTGGACCTACATCTTTAATGAGCAATGGTGTGAAATTGGAGAGTAAAAGAATTAAGCCCAAACCATATAAACACATTATTAATACTTTCCTTTTAATATTAAACAAATTATCTATAAAGTGGTAAAAAAGTGTTGGTAAGAAAATAGTTCCAACATAACTTAATCTTACGAAAAAAAGAGCATTTGCTTTTTCAAAACTTACTTCTCTACCAAAAAGAGACCATGCCCATAAAGACACACAAAAGTTTAAAAACATACAAAGCTTGTTCACACTTGAGTTTCTATTTTTAAAATAGACAAAAACTCCTAACAAAAAGCTGAGCGTTCCTGTTATGGCACAAGAAACTATGTAAGAAGTGTTCATAGATAGAATTTAGTTTTAAATCATTTTAAGTTTTAAAACTTTCTAATGACAATGGCAGAATTTTTTCCACCAAATCCATAAGAATTTTTTAACACTGTTTTCACTATAGTTTTTCTACCTATATTTGGAACATAATCCAAATCACATTCTGGATCTGGAAATTCATAATTTACGGTTGGTGGAATAAATTGGTTTTTTATTGCCAGGACACTTGCAATTAATTCTATTGCTCCAGCCGCTCCCAGGGTATGTCCTATCATTGATTTCGTGGAAGAAACAGGAATTCGATAGGCATATTCACCAAAAACTTTCTTGATCACCTGAGTTTCAACTTTATCATTTAAAGGAGTGGAGGTACCATGAGCATTAATATAATCAATTTCTTTTGGGTTAATGTTCCCAAACTTAAGAGCCATTTCAATTGCCTTTTCTGCTTGTTCACCCGTAGGTTTAGGTTGAACCATATGGTAGGCATCGTTCGTGGTTCCATAACTAAGTATTTCTGCATAAATATTTGCTCTTCTTTTTAAAGCACTTTCAAGGTTTTCCAATATAAGTACACCCGCCCCTTCCGACATAACAAAACCATCTCTTTCTTTATCAAACGGTCTTGATGCTCTGGTTGGGTCTCCATTTCTTTTAGAGAGTGCATCAATTAAACAAAATGCCCCAAATGTTAACGGAACAATGGGTGCCTCTGCCCCTCCCGCAATCATTATATCTGCAAGATTATTTTTTATCGAATAATAAGCATAGCCCACACTGTCTGTCCCAGCAGCACATGCCCCACCTATTGTATTTGAATGACCCTTAATACCAAACTCAATTGAGACATGACTTGTTGATGCACCAGAAAAAATTTTAATGGCTATTAATGGATCCACTCGATTGAGACCTTTTTCTAAAAAAACGCTATGTTGTGCTTCTGCACATGGGATTCCGCCAAGGGCAGATCCTAAAGAGATTCCAATCCTGTCAGAGTTCTTTTCCGTTATTTCAATATTTGCATCTTCTAAAGCCATAGATGTCGCACCAACTGAAAACTGGGCAAATCTATCCATTCGTCGCGCACTTTTAGGACTCATAAAATTCAATGGATCAAAATCTTTTACCTCTCCTGCTATCTGCGAAGGGTAAGAGGAAGCATCGAAATGCGTAATCCTTCCAATCCCAGATCGCCCAGACGATAAAGCCTTCCAAAAAGCATCAATTCCAATTCCATTTGGGGATATAACTCCTAAACCAGTAATTACGACTCTTTTTTTATCCATTTTTTACCTACTTGAAGTTATTTTTAATCCAATCTATTGTTCTTCCAACCCCATCCTCTAAAGTAATTATAGGGTTATAATTAAGTTCCTTTTTCGCCTTTGAAATATCACATACCCAGTGTAATTGCATTGTCTTTAAAACATAAAGTTCAATAAAATAAAGATTAAAAAGTGTTAACAATATATTATAAATTTGCCATGAAATTTCTCCGAAAAAATTTGGTAAATGAACAATCTTTATTTCTTTTCCAGTTAGTTTTGTTATTGTTTCTACAATTTCTTTAAATGTATATGGCGAACTATCTGAAAATATGTAGGTTCTTCCATTTATTTCTTTCTTCTCCGCCAGAGATACCAATCCTTCGACAAGATTATCAATATAACAAAGGCTTCTTAAATTATCACCTTTTCCAACTGTATATACTTTCCCTTTAGTGAAAGCATTAAGAAATAACTGGTTAAGGACAGGGGGTTGGTAAGGACCATAAACCACAGGAGCCCTAACAATAACCCAGTGGATATTAGAATTCTTAACTAATTCTTCAGCGCGTAATTTTGTTTTACCATAATAGGTTATGGGATCACATTCTGATTCCTCAGTCAATAAGGTCTTTTGGGTAACTGGCTTGTAAACTCCTACACTGCTTAAAAAGATTATCCTCCTTACTCCTTTTTCTTCACACGCTTCTAAGAGGTTCTTTGTGGCCAAAACATTTCTTTCATAATAATCACTTTTACGCCTTGAATATACTTCTCCAGCTAAATGATAAACAAGGTCTATTTGATCCAAAGTAGGTCTCAATGACTCTTTGATTAATAAGTCTCCGTAAATTATCTCAATATTGCAATCTTTTATTGAGGAAATATCACTGGTTTGTCTGGCTAAAATCCTTACAGGGTAGATTTTGGATAAAGCCTTGGTAAGGTGTCTTCCAATAAACCCGGTAGCTCCGGTTATAAGAATATTCATTTGAAGATTTTCCCCCCTTTTTTAAACTATGCTATTAATATAGACAATTTTGTAATTTGTCAACAATTTTGTACATTTTTATTTGGAGAAGGGAAATTCTCCTTAATTTACGCTTAGTTACAAAAAATCTTGAAGGAAGATTTAAATTATGCTAATTTTTCTTATTAAAAAGTGAGGGATACATAATGCATATTGACGAGAGTAAGAAATTTGACAAGAGAAATATAGAAAGGAATATAAAAGATGGAGTGATCACCCAGAAAGATTATGAATTATACCTCTCTAAATTACCTGATGTGAGCGATAAAATATACATTCCGGAAGAATCAATCGGAGAGACCGAAGAACTTGATTCGTTCAAAGAGAGTGAAAACCGCTCTAAAAAGAAAGAGGGTAAGAAAAAGGGGAAAAAATAAATAGTTATGCCAATTTATGAATATAAATGTAACAAATGTGGAAAAGAATTTAGCCTCCTATTCCTCAACCAGAAAGAGGTTGACACGGCAAAATGTAAATATTGCAATAGCAAAAACTTGACAAGACTTCTATCCTCTTTTCAGGTCCATCAGACAGAAGAATCCAGATTGGCTGATTTTGATACTTCAAAAAGAAGGGACGATAGTTTTTATAAAGATTCGAGGAATATTGGGCTCTGGGCAAAAAAGAGGATGCGAGAATTAGGAGTTGATTTGGGGCCCAAAATGGATGAAATTGTCGAAAGAGGAAGGACTGGAAAGATTCTTGAGGATTATGAAAAATAAGTTAAGGGAACCTCTCATGACCGCTTCCTCACCCTTAAACCATGAAAATTTGTAACCCCTAATGTTCCCCCTTTGTTAAAGGGGGCAAGGGAGGTGAGAGGTTTATTTTCTGGGCAATCTATGGAAGATAAAGATTATTATAAAATCCTTGGAGTCTCTCGGAATGCAAGTGAGGAGGAGATTAAAAAAGCCTACCGTAAGATTGCCATGCAATACCATCCTGATAGGAACCCAGGAAATAAAGAGGCAGAGGAGAAGTTTAAGATTGCCTCTGAAGCCTACGAAGTTCTTCGAGATCCAGAAAAGAGAGAAATTTATGACCGTTATGGAGTCGAAGGACTGAAAGGGACCGGGTTTACTGGATTTAGAGGATTTGACGATATTTTCTCAGCATTTGGAGATATTTTTGAAGATTTCTTTGGATTTGGAACTACCCATCGAAGAAGAGCTGGCCCCCGTCAGGGGGCTGATTTAAGGTATGACATGAAGATATCATTTTACGACGCTGCCTTTGGAAAGGAGACCGAAATCGAGATTCCAAAAACCATCCAGTGTGAAACCTGTGGTGGGACAGGTGCCGAGGTGGGAACATATCCCACCCATTGCCCGAGTTGTAAGGGGACGGGTCAAGTTACGCGAACACAAGGATTTTTTACTATAAGTACCACCTGTAGTCGGTGCAGGGGCGAAGGGAAAATCATTCCCCATCCTTGTAAAGAGTGTAGGGGAACTGGTAAAGTTAGAAAAAATAGAAGGATTCATATAAAAATACCCCCAGGGGTGGATAATGGTTCTAAATTAAGAATTAGAGGAGAAGGAGAAGAAGGGGAAAGGGGTGGACCTCCTGGCGATCTTTATGTCTTTCTATATTTGGAACCACATGATTTCTTTACAAGGGATGGAGATGATATTGTATGCCAGGTCCCAATCAGCTTTCCGCAGGCTGCCTTAGGTGGAGAAATCGAGGTACCTACTCTTGATGGAAAAAGGAGGTTAACAATTCCCAAAGGTATAGATAGTGGTGAAGTTTTGAAAATAAAAGGAGAGGGGTTTCCAAGATTAAGAGGTTCAGGTCGCGGGGATCAACTGGTCCAGGTGATTATTAAAACCCCAAAGAACCTAACCAAAAGACAAGAAGAATTACTAAGAGAATTTGAAGAAATCAGTAAAGGAAAGGGCAAAGAAGAGAAAGAAAGCTGGAGAAGATATTTTAAGGCCTAAACATAAAAGTTAACAGAATATATCTTATCAGACAAATTATCTTGGAAAACTTATATGACATTACAGGTATCATTCTTTCCGGCGGTAAGAGCCTGAGAATGGGTCAAAATAAGGCCTTCATCCAGATCGGCGGTAAACCCATAATTCATCGAATTCATTCCTTATTTCAAAAATTATTCAAAGAGGTAATCATTGTCACCAATCAAAAGGAACTCTTTTCTAATCTCAATGCAAAAATTTATGAAGATTTAATTCCCAATCATGGAGCAATCATTGGTCTATATACAGGCCTCTACTTCTCTTCTTATTTCTATTCGTTTTGTGTCGCTTGCGATATGCCTTTTTTGAACGAAAAGTTGATTCATTATTTAATTAGCCAAATCGACGGAGAAGATGTTATCCTTCCAAAAACAAATGATGGTTTTCAACCCCTTCATGCGATTTATTCTAAAAATTGCCAAAAGGCAATTAAAAAGATTTTAAATGAAGGGAAAAATAAAATTTTAGACTTTTACCCCTACGTAAAGGTTAAAATCATTGAAGAGAGTAAATTTAAAAACCTTGATCCTGAATTAAAATCATTTATTAACATCAATACCCCAGAAGAATTAAAGATATTAAATAAATTAACTGTAGTTTAGCAAATTTTAATTTCTAAACTGTCATGCCGAACTTGTTTCGGCATCTAAAAAACCTTATAAATCAAAGATTTATGAGACCCTGAAACAAGTTCAGGGTGACAAAAAGGCTTTGAAAATTTTCTTTTATTTCAATAGGTTATAAATTTTTGCTAAACTACAGTAAATTAAAAAAGTGTCCAACTTGAAATGAAAACAAGAATTCTCCTATATCCCTTTCTTTTATTAATTGGCCTTGAGTTTTTTTTCATCCCAAACCTCCATTCAAAAAATCTTAAAGAAGAGGATAAATTAATCCTGGTTGGCCATGGTGCATTCCAGGATGGATTTTATGAAATTGCCGAAAAGCAGTTCACTCAATTTGTGAAGGAATTCCCAAATCATGAAAAAATCAATGAGGTCTCCTACCTTTTGGGAAAGACCCTTCTTGCCCAGAAGAAGTTAAAAGAAGCCAAGATGATTTTTTCAAAAATCGTCAATTCTAAAAAGATATTTGATCAGATGGATTATACGCTTTTCTGGTTGGCCGTCCTTGAGGTGCAATTAAGTGAATTGAATATAGCCAAAACCCATCTTCTTAACCTTATTCAAAGATATCCTAAGTTTGAGTGGGTTGATTATGCCTACTATCTTTTAGGACATATTGATTTTGCCTCTAATCAGTTTCAGCAGGCAGAAAGTCACTTTAAAAAAGTGACCCAACTCTCACATAAACCCGAACTCCTTACTCCTTCGCTTTTTTGGTTAGGTCTAACTTACTTTAAACAGAAAGATCTTGAATCCGCTGTTTCGCATTTCGAAATGGTATTGGATGGTTCCAAATCCCTATCCAGTGAGTATTTAAAATTTACCCTGTTTTGGCTTGGGAAGACCTACTTTAAATTAGGTCAATGGGAGGAGGCAAAGTCAAGATTGAAGATGTTTACGGAGAAGTTTAAAGAAAATCCTCTCTTTCCTGAAGCCTATTGGAGAATTGGGTATTGTGAATATCGCTTAGGAAATACGAATGAGGCGATTGGTCTTTTTCAATCGTTTAAAACCAAGTATAAAGACTCCCCTTTGTTAACCTATACCCATTTTTTTATTGGGGAGATATTACGGGAGAAAGGAGAGTTTGCCTCATCCATTAAAGAAATCTCTACCCTCCTTAACAAACCTCAAGGCCGTGACTTATGGGGAATGGCCATGCTTCAACTCTATTGGAACCATATCCAGTTGGGAGAAACGGGTGAGGCAAACAAGGTTTCACAGAAACTACAAAAACTAACCCATGCAGAGGATGAAAAGATATTCCTTCAATGGTTAAACTCTGAAACGGCCTTTCTTGAAGGAAATATCTCGGATTCTATTCCCTATTACTTTAATATCCTTAATACTCGATATCGGGAAAAAGCCCTGTTTAAGATAGGAAAGGGTTATTTTTTTGAAAATAAGTTTAGGGATGCGATAACCAACATAGATATCCTTACCCTCGAATTTCCCAATTCATCCCATTTGGATGAGGCCCTCTTTATCAAGGGAGAAAGCCATTATCGGCTGGGTCATTTCGAACAGGCATTGGCCACTTATCAATCCATCCTGGCGCGCCAGAAGAATGACATCTGGACCCTATTTGCCCTTACCCAAATAGGGAATCTCTACCTAAGTCAGAATGAGATGGATAAATCAGAAAAGACCTTTAAACGAGTGATGGAAGTTTATCCTAACCACCCTTTATACTTTAATGCAGCAGTTCAACTTGGGAATTTATACCTTAAGAAAAAAAATATTGGTGATGCCCTCCATTACTATTCGATTGTTTTAAAAGGAAACATTCTCGATCTCCTTGGGCAGGCCCATTTTGGATTAGGAGAAATCTTTTACTATCAAGAGAAATATGAGAAGGCCTTTTATAGTTTCCAAACAGCGATTCGCTATCTCAAAGAAAAATCTCCCTGCTTTTTTCTCGCCCAACTGGAGATTGGAATTCTTCAGATGAAATGGGGAAAAGAAGAAGAGGCGAGAAGGTCTTGGAGGGTTATCCTCGACCATTCTAATGATGAAGAGGTAAAGAAGGCGGCAAAGGAATTACTCAACCGTTTAGATTCCTATTAGGCCCTTAGATTCTTACATGTTTAAGTCTGAGAATTTATCTCTAACACTTGAGAACAAATGGTGTCATGCTGAACTTGGTTCAGCATCTGGTTTTGTCCAAAAGGTGAGATCTGAAACGAGTTCAGGATGACAAGTCTGTGAAATTTCAAATATTTTTGGCTAGAATTTATGATCGAAAAAATTACTTTGGACCATTTCACGATAGCAAAGATGAGGTCAGAGGATCTTCAGGATGTCCTGACCATTTCTACATCCTTTCCCTTAGTCCCCTGGACAGAAAGGATGTTTCTCGAGGAGATGGCAAACCCCCTCTCCTACTGTTTTGTTGCCAAATTGGGAGGGAATCAAGGCTCCTCGGTGATTGGGTTTATCTGTTTCAAAAATGTGGCGGATGAATCGGAACTTCTTCATCTATGCGTCCATCCCCAGCATCGACAGAAAGGAGTAGGGAAGAGACTGATGCAGTTTTATGTTGATTTCTGTATCCAAAGAGGGATCCACTCCTTTTATCTCGAGGTGGACCCCTCCAATCGGCCAGCCCTCCATCTCTATAAAGGATTTTCTTATCAACCCTTAAAGGTAAGAAAAAATTTCTTTCAAGGGAACCGAGAAGGGTGGGTGATGGTAAAGGAAACTCTAAAGAGCCAATGGCACGGCAACTCAATGGAAGGGTATTAAAGAATAAAAACATTCGATCTCTCTATTATCTCCTCGAGATCTACTGCCCATGGATGGCATCTCGGATCAAGCCTGGCCAGTTTATCATGCTTAAGACCTCAGAACAACCCTACCCCCTCCTGAGGCGACCTTTCAGTGTCTTTAAAAGTGATTCTTCCCATAAACCCAATCAAAAGAAGAGAGGAAGATTAAGCATTCTATATAAGAAAGTAGGTAAAGGAACCCTGAAGATGACAGAATGGAAAAAGGGGGAGAGAATCAATTTAATCGGCCCTTTGGGAAATGGTTTTACCTTGCCTCCCCTCTCCTATTCCTCTGAGATCATATTGGTTGGAGGGGGGGTAGGTATTGTATCGCTTTACCCACTGGCAGAGTCATTAAAAGGGAGAAAGTTATATGTTTTGATTGGGGGAAAGACCAGAGAGGATATTTTATGTGCAGATGAATTCAAGAAACTAACCTCAAACCTATTGGTCGCCACCGAAGATGGAAGCGAAGGGTTTCATGGAACGGTGGTTGAGCTTTTTTCAACGATTAAGAGAGAGTTTGGGGGAAAGGGTCCCTATTACCTCTATTCCTGTGGCCCTATGGAGATGCTGAAGGACCTAAAGAAAAATCTTTCATCGGAAAAGTTTATTGTTCAGGTCTCTTTGGAGGCTCGAATGGGGTGTGGATTTGGAGCCTGCTGGGGATGCGTGGTCAAGACAAGGAACCCAAACTTCCTTTATCAACGGGTATGCAAAGAGGGTCCTGTCTTTAACATAGAAGATATTGTCTGGGATTGAAAAGATGCCTGTTCAGGAACCAAACCTTTCAGTCAAGATTGGAAAGATTCGACTCAAAAATCCTGTGATGGTCGCCTCCGGTACTTTTGGCTTTGGGGAAGAGTTTGAAGAATTCTTTACCCTTCACCACCTTGGGGCCATCATTCCCAAAGGCATCTCGCTTCAACCGATGACAGGTAACCCTCCTCCTCGAATTTTCGAAACCGAAGGAGGAGTGCTTAACTCGATTGGACTTCAAAATCCTGGATATAAGAATTTTATCCAAAATCACCTCCCGTATCTTAAAAAGGTCAAGACCCATCTGATCATCAATATTTTGGGAAATACCCAGAAGGAGTATGTCCAATTAGCAAGACTTCTGAATGAAGTTCCCGGAATCTCTGGCCTTGAGATGAATATCTCATGTCCCAATGTCAAGCAGGGAGGTATCATTTTTGGTTCCGATCCAAGGATGACCTATCGTCTCGTCAGGGCTGTGAGAGAATCGACCACTCTGACGTTGGTGGTTAAACTTTCACCCAATGTCACTGATATCACTTTAATCGCAAAGGCCTCTGAGGATGGGGGTGCTGATGCAGTCTCTTTGGTCAATACCTTTAAGGCCATGGCCATCAATATTTATACTTTAAAACCTGAATTGGGAAATGTGATTGGAGGTCTATCTGGCCCTGCGATTAAACCCATTGCCCTGAGAATGGTCTGGGAGGTAAGTCAACGGGTCAAAATTCCTGTTATTGGTATGGGTGGGATTATGAAAGCCGAAGATGCTATTGAGTTTATCCTGGCAGGAGCATCAGCCGTTCAAATTGGAACAGCCAATCTCATCAACCCCAAGACAGCGATTGAGGTGATTGAGGGAATTCGAAAATATCTGATCAAAAACCGAATCCAAAGTATTCAGAAAATAATCGGCCTCTTTCAATAAAAAACCCCTTGATCCTCTCCTTTTGAAAGGATCAAAGGGTATAAAAATTTTACCTCACTCAGGTCAAATTTAGACGTTATCTTTGACAATTCTTGGCGAGATGAAAATCAATAAATCTCTCCTCCTATCATCATTTGTCGAGCGCTTAAATAGCCAACCCAAAAGAGGAATCTTGCTAAAAAGAGGAATGCCTTCTGTTCCTTCAGTCTTCTCAATCGAGTAAACCCCTCCAATGGCTACCACCGCATTGTCTTTGACCAAAACCTCTGTAATTGCCTCTTTCTTATCAATGCTGGGAACCCCTTCCACCACCACATCTGTAGAGGGCGCATCTCTTTTGGCCTTAATGTTCATTTTAATATGCCCGTCGTTGGTCACATGGGGCGTTACGGTAAGCTTGAGATTGGCATCGATGAAATCTGTGGTAACTGTCCCTTCAGTTGTCAATTTTCGGTAGGGAATCCTGAGTCCCTGTTCGATCGATGCTTCTTTGTTATCCAAGGTTGCGATCTTTGGGCTGGAGATAACCCGCACATCCCCTTTGTTCTCGTGAGCAGAGATGGCAACATCCAGTTGTCTCAACCCATAGACAGATGTTAGAAGGAGTTCAAGGACACCAGCGGTCGCAACCCCACCAGGTACTGCGGTCCGGGCAATCGCAGGAAGACTAATCACATTCCTGACAGGCGTCCCTTGAACTACCCCACCTACCCCGCCACCAAAAGTTACATTCCTTTTTGTACCCGCGGTCGCCTGAAATCCCCACTGAACTCCCAACTCTTTTTGGAAACTCAGGTTTGCTTCGACGATCCTTGCCTCAATCATTACCATAGGGGTTTTGGTATCCAATGATTTTACAAGATTCTTGACTGCTACGATATTTCTTGGAATATCTTTGACAATTAGAATATTGGTCCTCTCATCCACTTTAACATCCCCTCTCTCACTCAAAACTCCTTTGACTTGGGGGATGATCTCCTTTCCTGAAGCATAATTAATGGGGATGAGTTCAGTGACCAAATCTTCCAATCTCTCTTTGGCCCTTTTGGCCTCTAACTCAGCCTGAACCTCTCTCTTAAGTGTTTCTAATGGGGCAACACGGATCACATTCCCTACGCGGTGCATCCCCAGCGCCCTTGCCTGGAGAATGACATCGAGGGCTTGGTCCCATGGCACATCAACCAATCTCATCGTGACCTTGCCCGTGACATCATCCCCAGCAATAATATTTAAATCACTCACTTCTGCGATCAAGCGGAGGATGTTCTTGATATCCGCATCTTTAAAATCAAGAGAAAGTTTTCTACCCGTGTAGACTTTCTCCGAAGGGGCTTCCTCAAGCAGTCTTCCCTCTGGTTCTACCTTCTTTGCCGTTGGAACCTGAACAGGAGGTGTCACTGCAGAGGGAAGAGAGGGCTTCTCCTCTCTTTTAGGCTCTGGGGTAGGCTCCTTTTCTACTTTTGGGGGCTCCTCCTTCTTCACCTCTTTTACTTCAGCCACTTTAGGAGGTGTGGGAGGTGGTTCAACTTTTACCTCAGCCCTCTTTGGTTTTTCGATATCCACGAATAAAGTGGTCCCTTCCTTTGCCGTCTCATAGGGGACCTCTTCCTTTAATTTGATTAGGATTCGGAGGTCATTTCCTTTCCCCACTTTTATATTCTGAATGCTGATATAGGAAACCGCACTATCAAACTCTTTTGTATCCAGCCCTCTCCTCAAATGTTTGGGGGCAAAACTGTCTTTAATATCAAGGGCAATCGTGTTTTTGGATACCAGGTAAGTTTCGAACTTTGGTTCTTCAGAAAGGCCCACCATGACCCTCGATTTATTATCCATCTGCTTAAAATTAATCTCCTTTAGGGTATTGGGTTTAGTAGTGACCTTTGGCGCTGGAACTGCTTTTGCAGCAGAAGGTTTTTCCGTTGTTTTTAGAGGAGGCTCGTGGACTTTTTCTCCAACAGAGATCTGGGGTTTAAGGGTTTCGGGAACATTTCCCACTGAAACAATCAATCGATCTTCTACTCGGTTAATCTGATACGGGGGGAGTTGGGGTTTTAAAGAATCAAATACCAGTCTTAATTTATCAGGATGTTGACCAATCCGTACCTCTTTAATAAAAGGACTTTTTACTTTGATCGACTTCTTTGGATATCGGGTTTCAACTTCCCATATATCCAGGACCAATCGGGTTGGAGAATCCAATTTAAAGGAGTTGTAGTTCCCTAATAGGCCATCTGCGATGATATTAAAAACGAACACATCCACCTGATCCTCAAATTGAAAATTAATAATCTCTTTCGCTTTATTCATTGGAGGGGGTGATGGAGTAGAGACCACAGGAGGTGGCAGGATTTCTTCTTTCTTCGGTTCAGGGGGTTTGACTTCCTCCTCTCTCTTTTCTTTAGCCACTCCCTCTTGAGGTTTCACCTCCTTCACCCCTGCAACCTTCTTCACCTTCTCGACATCGATGAGGAGATTCCTCTCCTCTTTTGAAATATTGTAGTTGGTCATCTGAAGAAGGCCGATCTCGATCCTTCCCTTATCGTCATACTGGGTCCCTTGGATTTCTCCTACGGTCCCATTATTGACCTTCACCGTCTCTTTGATTTGACTGAGGTCTGTGTTGGGCAGGTCGATGGCAATTCTTAGAGGTTCGGAAAGTAGTTTATAAAAGGGTGGTGGGATCGATTCTGAACCCTCAATCCGTACCCGAGTATAATTCTCCTCTTCAATGACAGTGATCTTCTGGACGACGGAAGGCTTTACTGCTGGAGTGGCAACAGGCTCTGGCTTGATGGTAGGTGTAGGGGTCGGCGCTGTGGCGCAACTTACCATAAACAGTAATAAAATCACCAACGCCAACGATCTAATAACCTGAAAAGAGTTCATGATTCTCCTCCCTCCTCCATTCGATGGAGTAATATTGAAATCTCATGGGTTTTGGTTTGACCAAACACGTCTAAATAGACCTCTTCAACGATCACTTTATCTTTGAGAATTTTAGTCACCTTTCCATCATTCTTCCCAATCAATGTTCCCTTCTTTAGGAAATATCCCTTCCCTGCCGAATCCTCCACCATAGCAATATTTCCCTCTGGGGAGGAGATGATCGCTACCAATTTTAATTGGCTTATTTCGTATTTTTGCAAAGGGGTCAAGGGGGCACGGGATGGTTCCCTGATAGGCGTAAGTTGAAGAAACGGCTTAAACGGGTCGGGTTTGCCAGCAGGGTTATAGGTATACTCCGCCTCCTCCTTCTCTGCCTCTTTCTTCTCTACCGCTTTTGCAACCTCCGCCTTCCCAGGCAAGGAAGGTTTGGCTTTTTGTTGAATAGGGGGCGGAGGAGAACCCCCGCATCCACCTATCATAAAGAGAATCACCGTTAAGATAAGTAGGATATTCCTAAAACCCTCTATCCTTTTGATTAGCAAGCGTCGCATTTTGCCCTCCGTGAAACCTACTTTTTCCCTGTCTTGGATTCAACTTTCTCCTCTTTCTTTTTTTCAATAAACCGATAGGTATTGACAAGGCAGGAGGTCTTGACCAAAATTTCAGTTTCAACCTTTTTGGGATCCCTCTCCTTAACAAACCTGCTCATATTGAAATCGACGACATTGATGATTCTGGGAAGCTTGCTCACTTTATCGAAGAAGGTTCCAGTGTTATGGTAACTTCCTACCACCACCAGCTCAATTGGGACTTTGGCATAGAACTGCTGAGGCTCTTCAGGCTTTGGTTTGAAAAGGGTAAATTCCAGGTTCGATTCCTTTCCAAGACTTGAGATGTTTTTCAGGATCTCAGGAATCTCCTTCTCATTAGGAAGTTGGGTCAAGGCCTTAACCAACTCAGCATTCAATTTTTCAATCTCCTCTTTAAACTTTTGAAGATCCCGGACAATGGCACGGCTTTCGTTTAACTCCCTGGTTAATTTATCATATTCACCTTTCAACCTTTCCATCTCCTCCCGATAGGGAAGATAGAAAAGATAGGCATAGAGCCCTGTAATAACAATTAGAATGGCAATCAGTATTAAAATCTTTTTTGATTTCGGGAGTTTTAATAGAGAATCGAATGTAATGGCCATGCTTTTCCTCTTTCTTTAAAGGTTGATCTCACAAGAAAGGCTAAATTTTTTCAATTTAATTTTGCTCTGTTCAACCTGTTCGCTTACAATCAGTTCTATATTTTTGAAAAGTTTTGATTTTCGAAGGTTGGTCATAAAATTGGCTACGGTTTCATCGTCCAATGCAATCCCCTCAATCCCGAGTTTTGTCCCCTCTTTCTTTAACGATTCAAGGTGAATCTTTTCCGGTTTACCCAAACTCACTTCGTCAAGAACCCTTGCAGGGGTCGCCTTTTCTTTCCTCAATGAATTGATAACGTTTAACTTATCCTGCAAGGTCTTTTGGGCCTCTTTGGCCTTGCTTACCTCTGCAGTCAAAGATTTATAATGGGCGATCTCCTTTTTGGTATTTGAAATTTTGGTGAGGAAATCCTCTTTTTCTTTTCCAATCTTCCAATCAACCAGAACCAATCCCGCCAAGAGAATGCCCACGCAGATCAAGAGAATGATGAACTCTTTTGGAATGGCTTTCTTCTTTGGTCCTTTCCTTTCAACGAGTAAATTTATCTTAATCATCGGTCCCCCACCTTTCTCGAAGCCAGACCGACCCCTACGGCCATGATCGGCCCGATCTCTCTAAGGTACTCCATGTCAAAATTCTTCTCACTATATTCAATTTTCTTAAAGGGATTTATGATTTCAACAGGGATTCCAATCTGTTGTTGAAGAACGATATCAAAATCTTTAATTTTGGATCCCCCCCCGCTTAAAAACAGTTTCCCAATCTTTTCATAGGTGGTGCTGGATTGAAAAAAGTCTAAAGAGTTTCCGATTTCAATGGCCAGGGACTCCGAAGCTTCTTTGATGACACTCTGAATCACAGGTTGAGAGGTGATGTCTACCTTGCTCCCCACCTTGATCTTTTCAGCCTCCTCAAAGTCAATGTGAAGTTGTCTCTGAATCTCCTCCGTGATTTGATTCCCTCCTTTAAAGATGTCCCTCGTAAAGGCGGAGGTATTGTTTTTAATGATATTAATATTGGTGATGCTGGCCCCGACATTAGCAATCGCCACCACCTCTTCCCTCTCCAGGTCATAGTTAATCCCCAACATATTTTCTAAGGCAAAAGCGTCGATATCAATAATCACAGGATTAAGTCCTGCTTCCATAAGGATTGAGACGTAATCATTGATGATATCTTTCTTGGCAGCCACCAGAATCACATCCATCACCTCTGGATTTTCGGAACTGGAGCCAAATATTTGAAAATCGATATTGACATCATTGATGTCAAAGGGGATGTAACGTTCCGCTTCCCATTGAATCGACTCTTCCAGTTCTGCTTGGGTCATGAAAGGAAGGGTAATCTTTTTAACAATCACCGAATGGCCTGAGACAGAAGTAACCACATCCTTGGTCTTTACCTTACAGGTGGAGATTAAATCCCGTATTGTATCGACAATGGTGACTGAGTCCATTAAAGCCCCATCCACAATCGCTTCGGGTGGTAATGGGGAAATGGCTAAATTTTGAAGTTTATATCCGCTCTTTCCCTCGTTCAGTTCAACAAGTTTGATGGAACTTGAGCCAATATCCAGACCAATTACATTCTTCCTTTTTCCAAAAAGCATATTCTTCTCCAATCTTTAATTTGAAAGGCAAAACTTATGCCAATTTAAAATTTTTTAGAATAGAATCCATTATCAATAAAATTTTTTAAATGTCAAGAAAAATTTTTTATAAGATTATGAAAATCTAATAAGTAATTGTTTAAATCTAATAAATTGTGTTAGAAATTTTTTTTAACTTATTAATTTTTTTAACTAATTTTTTGACAATTGATATTGTCTTATCTTTGCTCTCAGGGTTGCCCGAGAAATACCTAATACTTTTGAGGCTTTTGATTTGTTCCAGTCAAATCGGCTAAGAACCCTACTTAGGTGTGCCTTTTCCGCGCCTTCCAACGAAAGGTCATCTAATTCATTCAAATCTTTATTTAAATCCTCTTTCTCCTCTCTAATAGACTGCCTAATTTCAAAAGGGAGGTGTTTAGGAGTGATAAATTCTTGATCAGCCAAAATCATCCCCCTTTCAATAACGTTCCTCAATTCCCTTACATTGCCTGGCCAGTGATATTGGCACATCAATTTTTTCGCCTCTTCTGAAAGTCCCTTTAGGTTCTTACCTAATTCTCTATTGATCTCTTCAATAAATAGATTAGAAAGCAGAAGGATATCTTCCACTCGGTCCCTTAAGGGTGGCATTTCGACTACCATGACCTTTAGACGATAATAGAGGTCCTTACGAAATTGTCCTTCCCTGACTAGCCTCTCAAGGTCCTTGTTAGTAGCCGCAATGATTCGGACATCGACTTTGATCTCCCTTTCCCCCCCTACCCTCATAAAGGTTTGATTTTCAAGGACCCTTAAAATCTTCGATTGCAAGAAGGGCTTCATATCCCCGATTTCATCCAAGAAGATTGTGCCTCCGTCCGCAAGTTCAAAAAGGCCTTTTTTGGTATTCTTGGCATCTGTGAAGGCTCCCTTCTCATATCCAAAGAGTTCGGATTCTAATAACGTATCAGGGATGGCACTACAATTGATTTTCATCAAGGGTTTGTGGCTTCGACTGCTATTGTAGTGAATGGCATTTGCGGCCAACTCTTTCCCTGTTCCGCTTTCGCCCTGGATCAAGACGGAGGTTTTATTCGTTTTACTAATCATTTCAATTAATTCTCTGACATACTCGATCTGGGGGCTCACCCCATAGAGATGACTGTTTCTAGCCACTTCTTTTTGTTGTCGATGGAGCCTCCGAACTTCATTAATCAAACTTTTCGTCTCTAACCCCTTTTCAACGAGTAATTTCAACTCCTCCAATTCGAAGGGTTTATTGATATAGTGATAGGCTCCGGACTTCATCGCCGTGACCGCAGTTTCCACATCTGAATAAGCGGTCATGATGATCACCAAGATCTCTGTGTCAAACTCTTTTATTCTCTTCAGCACCTCGAGGCCATCCACGTCTGGGAGTCTCATGTCAAGAAGAATGAGATCAACGATATTTTTCTTAATGGTAGAAAGGACTTCTTCTCCTGACCCCACTGCAAAGACCTCATAGTCTTTCTTTCTAAAGACATCGGATAACGTCGCACGAATCACTTCGTCATCATCGACAATCAGAATGGACGGTCTCATAAATTTAATTCTCCAATCTCTCGGGTAAGTTGATAATAAAGGAGGTCCCCTTCTCCCATTTACTCTCGACTTTAATCGTCCCTCCGTGTTTCTTAATGATTTGATAGGTGATGGAAAGCCCCAAACCTACCCCTCTCGATTTGGTTGTAAAAAATGGGTCGAAGATTTTATGGATGAGATGGGGTGGAATGCCTTTCCCTGTGTCAGAAACCACTATTTTTATTAAATTCTGCCTTGATTCCCCAGAGGGGTTTGGATAGATAAGGGTTGCCTCAATTCTAAGTTCTCCACCATTAGGCATCGCTTGGATGGCATTGAGAAAAAGGTTGAGAAAGACTTGGTGCATCTGAACTTTGTCCACATAAATTTTTGGAAGTTTTGGATCATAATGTTCCACAAATTGGATCCCTTTATCAGCGATTTCTTTAATTAAAAAAGGAACAATTTCATTAATGATTTCTTTGATATGGCATGGGACCAGGTTCAATTGCTGGGGTTTTGCAAAGGAAAAAAAGGTTTTTAGAAGTTCATTGAGCCGATCAATCTCCTTAGTAATCCGGTTTAAATATTCCCTCTTGGGATCATCCTCCCCCATCTCTTCCCCTAAGGCTTGGGCAGTCGTCTTTATTCCTGCCAGAGGATTCCTTAACTCGTGAGCAATCCCTGAGGCCAGTTTTCCCAAAGAGACCAGCCGATCCATCCTCAGTATCTCTTCCTGCATCCGATAAACATTGGTCAGGTCCCGAAAGATTACAATCTTTCCAATGGTCTCTCCTTGGACGTTTACATGATTATTGATGGTAAAGCCTATGGGAAATTCGCTCTGATCCTTTCGCTTCATCCATCCTTCTTTTCGATTATCCAGATCATCATAATGGTCTAAAAGGGAGTGAACCTCACTCTGTTTTTCTCTTAAGCCAAAGAGAGCAAACGGTTTTCCAATCACTTCTCCTTTGGAGTAACCCAAGATCTTCTCCCCTGCCTGGTTGATATAGTTAATGGTGTCATTCATCCCAGTAATGATGATCCCACTTCCAATACTCTGGATAATGCTTTCCATAAAATTCTTTACATGTTCAAGTTCCCTGGATAGGGATTGGATTACTTCTTCCTTTTTGAGGGTCTCGTTGCCCAATCCCTTATCGTTTAAAATCTCCTTTTGCCTCAATGCTCAATCCCTTAAAGTTTCGTTAGGTCCAGAATAGGAATGTCTACCAACTGATCTTGATAGGTCCATTGAATCATCCCAGAGACATACTGCTCTTGGGGTTTTTGAATTTTTAGTTGAACGGATAACCTTTTAATAATCTCATCGACCATCAATCCCTTTAATCCTCCATTATCCTTAACAGTTAAGATACGAACCTCTCCTGCAGGTTGAGGCTCCCCTTCCATGGGAAAAATCTTTTTGAGATTAACCATCTTAACTTCTAAATGCTTTAATTGGAGTCTTTCATAATGAGAATATTTTTCACAGAGTGAGTAGGGAATCTTAAATAGTTTGACAACTTTTTCACTCTCTATCCCAAACAGTCTCCCATCTACTTTAAAAATGACAACCTGGGCCATAAGGCTTTTTTCCCTGGGGATGCTTTCCAAATGATCTTTTATTTTTTGTTCGATTTCCAATAGCCCACTCTGAATTTTTTGTAAAGATTCCTCTACTCTTTTTGATAAGGAGTTAACTTGCTCTGTGATCTTTTCCATCTTCTTTTCCAGTAATTCAAGAAGTTCCAACCCTGGCTTTCCGACTTCGGCCTGAAGAGAAGGGGGTTCTTTAACGACCCGCTGGAATGGTTCAAGGCAGGCAAACCTTGCCTCCATTCCCTTAAGGGTAAGTTGTTTATAGATACGGAGTTCCTTATCCCTTTCTTCCTCTAACAGGAGCCTAAGAATCTCTTTGGAGTCAAGCAAAAACTGGATAAATGTAGGATGGATATTGCCCTTCGATTGAATCATATATTCCAATACCTTTTCCATTAAGTTTAGGATTGAGAGGGCACTTGAATTTTCTTTTAAAATCCCTTTTAACGAGGAAACCTCCCCTTTTGTGGCTAAGAGGTTTTCATCTGTAATCTCCCACTCCAAAGAAAGAAGTCTGCTTTCCATCTTGTCAAGAGATTTTGAAGGGGTAGGTGGAGGGGCGGGAGGGGCTAAGATCTGTTCTAACTCAAGAGACTTTTCCATCTCATAGGAAGTTTCGATAAAAGTAGGCTTCTTCGAAGGTTTCGGAGGAGAAGGTTTGGGTGAAGAAGGGGGTTCCCCCAAGGGCTCAAAAGATATTGGTTCTGTTAAGAATTCATCCGTGGGTGGTTTTTTCTTCTCTACAAATAGTCGATCGACTGCTGAATCGATCTCTTCTTCCAAAATTTTTAATTCTTCTTCATCTATTATCTTTTCCATCTCCCCTCCTCTTTATCTTAACTGTTTGTCCAGAAGCATGATCTTTCGGCTGACATCCTTTACTACCAATTTGCTGATCTCCCTTAGGGTTTCAAACACACCCTCTCCTTTCAGGGCGCTTGCAGGAAAGGAGGGAACTTTTAGCATGGAGTTGAGATCTTTTTCTAGGACTTCGATGGGTAAGATTTCAGAATCTGTCCCATCCAAATCTCGTTTGTTATACTGAATAACCAAAGGAATGGTTCTGATGCTTATCCCCTTCTCCGCAAGGTTTTTGGCTAAATTGATAAGGCTCTCAATGTTTTTCTTTCTCTGGACTTTTAATGAATCCGCCACAAAGACAACACCATCTACCCCTTTTAAAACCAGTTTTCTTGTAGCATCATAGTGGACCTGGCCTGGCACCGTGTAGAGTTGAACCCTGATATCGAATCCCCTGATCTTGCCTAAATTTAAGGACAGGAAGTCAAAAAAGAGCGTGCGATCCCCCTTCGTATCGATTGAAACCATCTTGCCTTTAATGTCATCCCTTGTACGGTTGAATATATACTGGAGGTTTGTGGTCTTCCCGCAGAAACCTGCCCCATAATAAACAATCTTGCACTGGATCTCGTCTTTGCTGAAGTTAATGAAAGGCATTAAACCTTTTCTCCCTCTTCTGAAATTCCTATTCCCCTACGGGGTTTCTTTACTTCAAAGATTTGTGCAAAAATCTTTGAAAGGCCATCGCTGATCTTATTGATCTGTAATCGGATTAAACCCAGAGAGGTCTTATCATCAAAAAGGGTAACCATGATGACATGTTCCCCAATGGATGTAAAATAGACATTCTCACTCTTTCCTTTATGGAAAAGCAAGGTAAACTCTTCCTCTCCCAATATCTTAGCGATTTCAGCAGTGGCTCCAAAATTAGCAGCGGTTAAGGCAGAAAGTGCTGGGATATCCACATTGAGGTCATCCCCATGATGGGCAATCAGTTGACCTGAGCGATCG
Organism: uncultured Syntrophaceae bacterium; assembly: GCA_964517975.1. Classification (GTDB taxonomy): domain Bacteria; phylum Desulfobacterota; class BSN033; order BSN033; family UBA1163; genus JBBIRM01. The sequence continues at coordinate 605 of CAZFDM010000092.1, read as the reverse complement.
ATCAATAACACGGATTGAGCAAAGGAGGAGGAAATCATTTCTCTCAGATAATGATTGATTTTCTCAAGGTCTTTTTTTGTAATGATGATATTCATTTTCCTATAGATTTTTAGAAATTATGGGGGTTCCCCCCAATTTTCTCATTCTCTATCATCGTCCCTTCGCATTGCCTCTACAAGGAGGTGTTCCCAACTCTGATAAATAGTCTGGACCGTTGGGGTGACGCCAATATTGGAGACAAACTCCCCCTCCTGCCAACTCAAGATGTTATAAAAGGCGTCTGCACCTTTCTTCTCCCCGCATTCAGCATGGACAATCTCTCCCTCATTGAGGTAGATGACTCCTTTTTCTCCATCACGGGTAATCACCAAGGCGGTCGTCAAACGACTGAGGCAGTTCATTTGAATGATATCCGTTAACTGGAGCCCATAGACCTTGCCTTGAAATCCTCTTTTTTTACCGATCAGATCGACAATAATCTTTCGGATATCTGAAATCTCAAAAGGTTTTTCAATATAGTAGATGGAGCCTCTTCGGCTGGCTTCCTTCTGGACTTCCGAGGACCCATAGGCTGTCATAATGATGACCTTTATCTCAGGGTATTC
>CAZFDM010000091.1:0-12604 GCA_964517975.1 uncultured Syntrophaceae bacterium | reverse complement strand
CCGAATCTCAGAAAGTAGATTTTCTTTTAAATCTTTGGGACTTCTATCTATTTCTTCAAGGACTATATTTGAAATAACCCCTATATGCTCGCCCTCGATAATTGAATCAAGGAGTAGACGGGTTATCTTCACCCTCTGGGGCATCTCCGTATCAAATAAAGCACCAATAATAGATGTATCCAAATAGAGTCTCATCAAATCCTCCAAACCGATATTTGTTCTTTATTATCTTCGCGCCAGCGGTTGCGGTCGGCAATGGCACGATCAACATCCTTTGGAGCTAAAACCGGTGAAGCTAATAAATCAAGCTTCTGTAATGGGGCAATGTTTACCCGGACTCCATCATCAATTAAGGCTCGTATGACATTCCTATCAACTTATCTAACTTGTTTGAAAACTCCTCAAGTTCAAACTCAATGTCTGATAGTTTCCCCCCTGTCAACCCGCCTGGAACAGATTCTCCTCGTCGTGCTTTTTCAAGGAGTGAATTATAATAACTCTGAACCCTGGCGATGTATCTATTCTTGAGGTTTTTAAACATATCGAGGGAAATTTTATGGCAAAAAATTAGAACCTGAAACGTTCCATTTGAACCTGAAGATCTTGACCCCTTCTCAAATACCCTGTAACCGCAGCCGGATCCTTCTCCAGGAATTCCTCGATCTCCCTCCCAACCAAGCTGAACAGTCTCCTCCCTTCCATCCCTCCCAAACCCTTCCTCCCCAATTCCCTAAGACCAATACCGGTGACTCACCTCAAATGTCAATATTTAAGTCTGCCCCTATTCCCCACTAACGAATTGTGCCAATTTTCAAAGCCTGACACCAAAGAGTTCGTTCTTAATCAGATAGTATCAGAGGTAGCCTTTCCTGTTTTCCCATCTATTTTCCCAAGACTCCTCCTATCCCTTCGCTTTTATAATCCAATTAGTAAATCCTTTCAAGTTTATCCCAAGCTTCTAAAACCACACGGCGTGTGTGGTATTTGGCGAATTGGCGAATCTCTTTCAGGATGCGGATGGTTTCGCCAGGGAAATCAGGGCTTTTTTATTGAAAAATAGAACCGTTCCTTTCCCCACAATTCTTTTCACTTTTCAGCCCTTTATAAAAGGTTAAATTTTGTGAGTTGGGAGATGTCGGCGAATGCGTATGGCCTTTGGGGTAATTACAGTGAACGCTTTTGTAAGCTCTGAGGCATGCTCTTTAATTGTCGAACCCACTATATCTGACTTATTTTTTTGGGATAAACCTGCTACTCGAATGAGTATAACACCTTGATTGCACCGGCCTTGTCTAAATACCATCTCGCCAAAATCCTTGTCTGATGTCAGTAAAACGGCTGACTCCTTATTTGCTAAATTTAATACAGTATCATCAGAAATCCCTGGCTCCATTTCAACAATATACAATACAAAATGACCGTCTCGCCGAAGACGGTCAACAATTTGTCGATCCACACTTTCGTCAGCTAAAAAGTTCATGTGCCTGTCTCAGCAATTGGATAAACCACATCAGCTTTCAGAGATTCAGCTGCGAATGCTAATGCCGCTTGAATAGCTTCACGAGTGAGTTTTGGATGCGCATCGAGTATCTGTTCGATAGTCTCGCCCGCGGCAAGTTTTTCCAGTATAAGTTCGACGGTAATTCGTGTCCCAGCAATAACAGGCTTCCCCATCATTACCTTTGGGTCTGATACAATCATCTTTTTTTCCATTTTAATACCTCTCGGGCAACTTTTTTAATCATTATACTAAAAAAAAGAGATTTCGGCTAATAATTTTATTGAGCCTAATGGTTTTTGAAAGAGGCAGCGAGTGGGGGATTCGGTAAATGGGCAAATCTCTTTCTCTTTTAAGGCGCGAAGGTTTCGACAGGAAAATCAGAACCAAATGTCAAAAATAAAGATGTGACCCCCGTCTTCTTCTGCTTTCTTGTTAAGGTTATCGAAAGGATTTTCCCATTCCATCATCTTTTGAAGGACGTAGAGGGTTTCGCCATTGGAATCAGGGCTATGTTAGTACTTCTGTTGCAGGATATAACGAAGTCCACCTCGGGTGAAACCCTCTCAATACCGAATTACCGTTGCCTGGCACCATGGCATCTCGCTTCACAAGGGGATTTTAAAATGATCGGCGGTGGAATTTGGAGCGGGCAACGGGGATCGAACCCGCGACCCTCGGCTTGGGAAGCCGATGCTCTACCATCTGAGCTATGCCCGCCTAATGGGAAACCTTTATTGGCTTGATCCTCTTTCGTTAACTATAAAAAATTAACAGGGTTTGGTCAAGTTTTAAATTATCCTTAAATCTGTTGGAAGATAAGTTAAAACCTCTGCCCCTTGAGAGGTTACCCTGACCATATCCTCGATTCTGACCCCTCCCCATTCGGGAATGTAAATTCCTGGTTCGATGGTAAAGACCATTCCTTCTTGAAGAGGATCCCCATTCTCCTTGTTGATGACCGGTTCTTCATGGACGGCCAGGCCGATGCCATGTCCTGTTCCATGTCCAAAGTATTCCGCATAGCCATGGTCCTGAATATAATCTCTTGCGGCTTGATCGACCTCCTGGATAGAGAGTCCAGGCCTGATTTTTTGAATAGCCTGATCGTGGGCCTCCCTTACGATCTCATACACTTTTTTTTGATCAGGAGAGGGTTCTCCGCAGATAACGGTCCTTGTTTGGTCTGAATGATACCCTTCAAAGGTTGAACCAAAATCAATCAGAACAAAATCTCCTCTTTCTATTTTTTTAAGCCCAGCCCTTCCATGAGGATGGGCTGAGCGTTTCCCTGAGGCAACAATGATATCAAACCCCATAGCCTCTGATCCACCCTTCTTCATAAAAAATTCCATCTCAATGGCAATCTCCCTCTCCGAAATCCCCTCCTTTGCAATGGATAGAATATGTTCGAAAGACTTGGAGGCAATGTCAATCGCTCGTCGGATTAAAAGCATTTCCTGTTCGTCTTTGATGGCCCTTAGGGATTTGATCTCCTTTTCAAGGGGAACCAGTTCTATCTGGCCAGCCAATCTTTCTTGAAGAGATTGGTAGAAGGCAAAAGGAAAGGCCAGAGAATCGAACCCAACCCTTTTTAATTTCAATTCACGAAGTGTGGAGACAATCCCATCCAATTTCTTTTTGTAGCGAAGGATATGAGAAGACCTTACCTCCTCCTCAGACTGTGTCCAGTATCGGGAGTCAGTTAAAAAGAAGGATTCCTCTGGGGTGAGGAGTAATGCCCCGTCACTTCCAGTAAAACCACAGAGATACCGGATGTTCTCAAGCCCTATAAAAAGGATTCCATCAAGGTGGTTGGATTCCAAGACCTTTCGAGAAATTCTCTGTCGGTTCTCCCATAGAAGATTTTTCATTTACCAATTCTCCGTCTTCGAATATTGGACAGCCATTTTTCGAGAACCCGAATCCTTTCTGCCTTAGAGTGAGGAGGGAAGAAATCCTGGGAGGGGGGAGGGGGTAGATGTTCTTTTAGTTCTTTTATCCTCTTCTGGATTTCTGGGTCAAGAGGATCTTTCTCAGCAAGTCCTTGGTATATTTCAAAGGCCTCCTGGATGTGTCCTTGCTTAAGATAAAGCTCAGCCAGGGTTTTGGTGATAATCTGCCCCTTCATTGCTTTAATGCTTGATCCTTTCTTTCCAAAAAGTTAGAAAATAATTGCGTTAAAGTCAAGCGCCCCTTAAGAGACCTCTGAAAAAGTTTTTTATATCGGAGGGTAAGATGAGGGCATGGATCATTTTAATTTGCTTACCATTGTTTTAAGAAAATTTGTAGGTAAGCCCTTGTGGCTTTCTGCTTTTCGGTAAGGGATAAACCCTTACCCTACAATTATTCATCGATAACCACCCGCCCGATACGGGCAGGAAGTTTTTTTTCACCTACCCTCCCATACTGGAGAATGGTTTATTATTACTTTTTCAGAGATCTCCTTATAAATAAGGGGGTATCTCCAATTCCATGATAAATTCATAGTTTCTAAAAGGGGATAGGGGGTTACTAAGTATGATCAATTTCTCAGGGGGGAAAGGTGCTTTTTTAAAGAGAGGGGGTATTGACATAGAAGATTTTATACAATAATATTAACCAGTTTTCTTAGGGAGGAAAAGGATGGAGAAAAAATATTTATTTTCGCCTGGCCCCACGATGCTTCCACCAGAGGTGCAGCTCAAAATGGCTGAACCTATCATGCATCACCGGGAGCCAGAATTTGAGAAGATCTTTGCGGAAATTAGAGACGGACTGAAATATCTTTTTCAAACGAAAAACGAAGTTTTAGTTTTTACCTCCTCCGGGACGGGTGCTATGGAGGGGGCGGTCTCAAACATCCTCTCTAAGGGGGATAAAGCCTTGGTCATTCGGGGTGGGAAGTTTGGGGAGAGGTGGGGAGAGATATGCCAGGCCTATGGAATTGAATTCATCCCCATCGATGTCGAATGGGGGAGGGCAGTTGAGCCCAAATTGGTTCAGAAGGCATTGGAATCAGATCCTTCAATCCGTGCGGTATATACCCAGGCCAGCGAGACCTCAACAGGAGTCCGACACCCTATTCGGGAGATGGCAGAGATCACAAAAAAATACGAAGATAAGGTCTTCGTGGTGGACGCCATTACAGGGATTGGGGTTTTTAATATCCCAATGGATGAGTGGGGAATCGATGTATTGGTGAGCGGTTCGCAGAAGGCCTTGATGCTCCCCCCAGGGCTTTCTTTTGTGGCATTAAGCGAGAAAGCCTGGAGACTGGTGGATCAATCCAATCTCCCTAAATATTATTTCGATTTTAAAAAGGAGTTAAAATCGACAAAGAAGAATCAAAGTTCCTTTACGCCAGCCATTTCTCTCTTTGTGGGGTTGAGAGAGACGCTCCATATGATTCGAAAAGAGGGCCTCGAAGAACTTTTTCGAAGACATGAGAAACTGGCCCGAGCCACAAGAGAAGCGGTGAAAGCCTTGGGACTTGAACTCTATGCCCCTGATTCACCGAGCAATGCAGTCACGGCTGTAAAGATTCCTGAGGGGATAGATGGAGAAAGGCTGAAAGACCTCTTCTTTGAACGATTTGGAATCACTGTAGCAGAAGGCCAGGATCGGGCAAAAGGTAAGATCATCCGGATTGCTCATCTTGGATATTATGAGAAACTGGATATGGTTATGGTGATCTCCGCCCTTGAGATGCTTCTTAAGGAGATGGGGCATCGTTTTGAGTTAGGTTCGGGGGTGAGAAGATTGGAAGAGGTCTTTATGGAAGGCTAAAGTATGTTGAGGATATGAACATGGAAGAGATCATGAAAGTATTGGTCAGCGATCCTTTGTCGCCAAAGGGATTGGAGATTCTTAAAAAAGGGGAAAACCTGAAGGTTGACCTCAAGCCAGGTCTTACACCAGAAGAGTTAAAAAGAATTCTGCCAGAATACGATGCAATCATCATACGGAGCGAGACAAAGTTAACAGCAGATCTCATTGAAGCAGGCAGTAGGCTCAAGGTTATAGGAAGGGCAGGGATTGGGTTGGACAATGTTGACCTTCCAGTTGCGACCCGTAGAGGGATCGTGGTGATGAATACCCCTCAGGAGAATGCCATTGCCGCAGCAGAACATACCATCGGTCTCATGCTCTCTATAGCGAGAAAGATCCCCCAGGCTAATGCTTCCATGAAGGGAGGCAAATGGGAAAAGAAAAAATTTTTGGGCGTGGAGCTCTATAATAAGACGCTTGGAATTATTGGGATCGGAATGATTGGGACGATTGTGGCTGATCGGGCCAGAGGGTTGAAGATGAAGGTGATTGCCTATGACCCCTACCTCACGAAAGAGGTTGCAGAGAAGAAAGGAGTAGATTTAGTCCCCTTTGATGAACTGTTGAGTCGGTCGGACTTCATCACGATTCATACCCCCCTCACTCCCGAAACTCGAAACCTGATTAATAAAGAGGTCTTTAAAAAGATGAAGGATGGGGTGATCCTGATCAATTGTGCAAGGGGAGGGATCGTTAATGAGAAAGACCTTTACGAGGCCATCCAAGAGGGGAAGGTGGCTGGAGCAGCCTTAGATGTCTTTGAAAAAGAACCTGCCATTGGGAATCCTCTTCTGGAACTCGAGGAGGTAATTGGTACACCTCATTTGGGGGCTGCCACAGCAGAGGCCCAAGAGAATGTATCGATCGCTATTGCTCAACAGGTTAAAGAGTACCTTCTTTATGGAGAGGCCCGAAATGCCGTCAATCTCCCAATGGTCAGTCCGGATATCCTTCCCATTTTACGCCCCTATCTCAAATTGGGAGAAAAATTAGGAAGTTTTCTTGGCCAAATTGCAAATTATGCTATTGAAAAGGTGACCATTGAATATCATGGAGAGGTAGTAGAATTCGGGACCAAACCCATCACCACCTCTGTGTTAAAAGGCCTCCTCACTCCATTTGTTGGCGAGACGGTTAATTTTGTCAATGCCCAAGTGATGGCTAAGGAGAGGGGAATCGAGATTACAGAGTCCATCCATACGAAGGCAGAGGATTTTGCAAGCCTGATCGGGATTACTGCCCAGTCAAAGATGGAGGAAAATTATATCGCAGGGACCCTCTTTGGGAAAAAGGAGTTAAGAATCGTCAAACTCAATGATTTTTTCATTGAGGCCATTCCAGAAGGCCACATTCTTTTGGTTAGTAATTATGATCGCCCTGGAGTGATCGGTAATATTGGGACCACATTAGGAAGCAGGAATATCAATATTGCCACCATGCAGTTTGGCCGTGACCGAATGGGCGGGAATGCCATTTCCCTGCTTCATCTGGATGCGCCCTTACCCCCAGGAGTGCTTGGAGAGATATTGAGATTACCCAATATCATTACCGTTCGGGAGATTACTCTTTAATTTTAGGCAAATGGGGGAGGAACAATGAGAGGGGTTGTAGAATAAGGAATGAATATATGGCCAGTATTGTAATTGTAGGTGTCCAGTGGGGTGATGAGGGAAAAGGGAAAGTGGTTGACCTTTTGACCCAGTATGCGGATATCGTCGTACGATTTCAAGGAGGGAACAATGCAGGTCATACCATCGTGTTAGAAGGAGAAAAATTTATTTTCCATCTCATCCCCTCAGGCATTCTCTATGAAAATAAAAGGTGTATCATTGGAAGCGGAGTGGTGTTGGACCCCTCTGTCTTGGTCAAAGAGATTGAGGAGGTAAAAAGAAGGGGCTATTTTAAGAATGATTCTCAATTGATGATCAGTGAAGAGGCCCACCTCATCCTTCCCTATCATCGAAGAATTGATATTGCACGAGATCGAATTTTTAAAATCGGGACAACCGGAAGGGGGATTGGACCTGCCTATGAGGATAAAGTCGCCCGATGTGGAATTCGCATGGTTGACCTTTTGGATGAAAAGGTGTTTCGGAAAAAGTTGGAGGAAAACCTCCTCCAGAAGAACCTCTACCTCGTTAATGTACTAAAGGAAGAGGGGTTTGAAGTTTCAGATATTTTTAATGAGTATGTTCAATACAAAGAGAAACTTGGGAAATATGTGAAAAATACCTCCTCGATCCTTCATGACGAAATCCAAAGAGGAAAACATGTTCTCTTTGAAGGCGCTCAGGGGGCTTTGTTAGATGTGGATCATGGGACCTATCCCTATGTGACTGCCTCGAACACGGTGGCTGGTAATGCCTGTTCGGGTTCGGGGATTGGCCCCACCCTGATTAATGCAGTGGTAGGTGTGGCAAAGGCTTATACAACCAGGGTTGGAGAAGGTCCATTCCCTACAGAACTTAAGGATTCCTTCGGAGAAAAGATTCGAGAACGAGGTGGTGAATACGGAGCCACGACAGGGAGAGCGAGGCGCTGCGGCTGGTTCGATAGTGTCGTGGTCAATCATTCCATCCGGATTAATGGGATTCGTGAGATGGTGATGACTAAGTTAGATGTTTTGAATGAGTTTGAGACGATCAAACTCTGTGTGGGGTATCGAGTGAATGGGGAGATCATTCGCCATGTTCCTTCCAATATAGAGGTCCTAAAATCTTCTGAACCTGTTTATGAGGAATTGGAAGGATGGCAAACTGAGATCAGGGAGGCAAGAAAGTTTTCGGACCTTCCCCCTAAAGCAAGGCGTTATATTCGAAGGATTGAGGAGTTAACTCAGACGAAAATTTCAATCATTTCTGTTGGCTCAGAACGAAAAGAAACCATCGAGATCAGGAACCCCTTTTTGCGAGCCTATCGGGGGAGGTCTTCTCCTTATACCTAAATTGGTAGGGTTAGGAATTGTCCCTTACATAAATAAGGGTAACCCATAAAGGGTTACCCTATAAATTGAATTAATAAATATTTTTTTCGTAGGGTAAGCCTTTATGGCTTACTGAATTAGGTAAGTAGGGTAAAGCCCTTGTGGCTTACCGTTTCTCATAAAGGACAAGCCTTTACCTTACAAAAAGTTATATACTCTTTCATTCTACTTGACAATTTAGGGAGTTTTCCCTTAAGTTGAATGAAGAAGGGGCCGTTAACTCAGGCGGTAGAGTATCTGCCTTTTAAGCAGAGAGTCGCTGGTTCGAGTCCAGTACGGCCCACCATCAAATATTTTGGAATTCGGATTTCGGATCGTGGAATTAATTCCGCAATCCACATTCTGCATTCCGCAATTAAAAGAAGGGTCCCCATCGTCTAGCCAGGCCAAGGACATCGGCCTTTCACGCCGGCAACAGGGGTTCAAATCCCCTTGGGGACGCCATTTTTTTAATTTTCAACTTAGATTCTTCTTTCCTTATGACTGGCTCGAATTCTAAAAAAAAATGGATTTTTACAATCTTCATTTTGGCAGGACTTTTTACTTTCATCACCTATCACTATAATTCTCAAATCTGGAATCATGTCATTAAACTCTATGATCTCCTTCAAGATCCCCATCGTTTAAAAGGATTCATCTCATCATTCGGGGGGTATTCTCCCTTTGCCTATATAGTGATTCAAATTTTACAGGTCATTATTGCCCCTATCCCTGGAGGGGCCATAGAGTTTTTAGGAGGATATCTCTTTGGGGTGAAGGCAGGATTTATTTACTCGATGATTGGGCTTTTTTTCGGTTCTCTTCTGGCCTTTGGCCTTGCAAGGATTTTTGAAAAATGGGCTGTAGAAAAGTTTGTCTCAAAAGAGACGATAAAAAAATTTGACTATCTTATTGGACACGAAGGAGTCATTCTCAGTTTTCTCCTTTTTCTCATTCCTGGGTTTCCCAAAGACGCATTATGTTATATTTTAGGGTTAACTCCGATGCATCTGGGAATTTTTCTAATCATTTCTACCCTCGGCAGAATTCCAGGAACCCTCATGGCTTGTCTCCAAGGAGGGAAGGCCTTCGAACATCAATATAAACTATTTCTGATTCTTCTGGGGATTTCCGCCTTGATCATTTTGGTTTTCTATATCTACCATGAACCCATTCACCAGTTGATAAAGAAATGGAAAGATTCATAAGAGAGGGAAAAAAGGGGAAGTGGTCCTCTGATCTTGTCTTAGACCTTTACTCTGGTCTATTGTTAGAAATCTGGGAGATCGTTTCCGCATTAATCGGGGAGGCCATCTTGGGACTCCTCTTTAACCTCTCGATTCGAAAACTTGGAGAGAAATACCCCTTTTTAGGATCTTTGAGGATATTGGAGGAAGGTCTCTCTTTCGATGAGATGAGGGAGGAGTGCAGAACGATCTCTCCTGTGGATCTTCACCGAGGATTTCAAGGTTTGATCACTCACCTTTTTGAGCACTTTTCAAATTTGGCAGAGGGGGTGATCAGCAGGGAACTCTTTCCAAAGGTATTTCCAAAGGTGAAAGAGGCAGAACGTATCATCTCTCAAAAATAGGAGAAAAGGTTGAGGCTCATTTTTAAAAATCTAAATATCCTTCGATCTACTCTCAATGCCATTAGCACCAGTTTTGAAATCAAAGAGATTGTGGAGTCAGCAGGAACAAACCTTCCCAACCTCTTTGATTTTTCTTCCTTTGGCTTACTTTGGAGAGAGAGGTATCAACTCTATCTCTATCAGGAGGAGTCCTGTCCCCCATCCTTCACCCAGGAGGTGGTAAAGAATATGGTAAGGGTTTTTTCCATCCTGGTTGAAGAACCCATCGAGGTCGATCGGGTGACCCTTCAGGTGGAAAAGAGAAAATTAAGACCGAAGCAGATGGTGATGGACCCTACGGCGACATTAAAATCCCATATCACCTTACCCCTTACCCTGGAAAAGGAGATTCTGGGATGCATTTCATTAAACAGCGAACAACCCAACGCCTTCGATGCACAAGACCTCCAATTCTTTTCAGTCATTGGATACCAAATCGCTTCCACCTTAAAACATTTTCAAAGGTTCAGTTCCATCCAGAATATAGCCATTTACGACACCCTCACCAACCTCTATAATCGGAGATATTTTGAAGAGAGACTTGAAATGGAGGCACAAAAGGCGTTTTATGGTGGACTCCAACTCTCGATCGTGATGGTAGATATTGACCATTTTAAGAGGGTCAATGATACGTTTGGACATACGGAGGGAGATAAGGTCCTCTATGAAATTGCCTTATTATTAAAGGGTTCGGTTCGGAAGAAGGATACAGTGGCTCGCTATGGAGGAGAGGAATTTATCCTCATCTTGCCCGACGCAGGGTTAGGGGAGGCCCTGATGATTGCAGAACGTATTCGGAAATCGGTTGAAAACAATCGATTTGAAATCGGTCAGTCTCAAGTAAACCTGACCGTAAGTTTAGGAATATCAAGTTTCCCAGGCCATCGGGCAAAAACGAAAGAAGATCTAATCAAAATGGCAGATTCTGCTCTCTATGAGGCAAAAAGGAGAGGGCGAAACCAGGTCTGTATCTTTGAGACAGGTCAATAATTTAGAGATTATTTAAGGAGGTCTCGAGATGAGGGATTTAATTAAAATATGGATGATCGCATTTATCATCTTAATGATTATGGCGACCGTTAAGGGGGCATTCGCGCAGGAGAAATATTCCGTCTTGACCGGGAAGGTCCTGGTCATAGAGATGAGAAGATGGATGGAAGTGGAGAATGAGCAAGATAAAACCATTACCAATTTTAGAATTGGACGGAGGACAGTCTTTACTCCTCACCGTTATCCCCTTCCTGGGGAGAGGGTAAAAGTGGAGTATCTGATTCACCGGGGAGTGCCAGTTGCCTATACGGTGACCATCCTTGGGTCCGAAGGCCAGAAGTAGGGGGAGATAAATATAAGATAGAGAAAAAATAGGATGGCTTGGGTCAGTTTCAAAACTGATAAGCCTCCCTACTTTTTATTAGGCCTTTCTGCCTTAACCTTCTCAAGGGCTTGGGTAATCTGAGTGGTAACCCCTGAGGCTTTATCTTTTACGGCATTGGCTTTTGTTACTGCCTCACCAAACTCTTCCTTTTCAATCAATCCTTGAACCTCTGCGAGTGACTCTTCAAGACCTTTCACATCTGACTTAAGGGCCTCTATATCCGCAGCGGTTCCCTTGCCCTTGGGGGCCTTCGCTAAAAGGGATTTTGCTTCATTGACTGCTGACTTTGCTGACTCCAGGGCACTGAGTGCATTCTGTTTTGCCTCTTCTTTTTTTGCTGGAAGCGAAGCCCTCATCTCCTCAGCACTCTTTTTCACCTCTGCCAGCAACTGTTTGGCCTTATCATAGTTCTTAAAAGTCTTACTGTCCTGGATTTTGATCTCGTCCATTGCTGCTGAAAGTGCGTCCTTCAACTTCTTTTCATCCTCCGGGGCATATTTACCCAATCCCTCTGAGATGACTGCATTCACAGCGTTCTGGGTGGTTTCAATCTCTGCGGTAGGTTTCTTACTGCAGGCAAATAAAAAAATTAAGAGGATAAAACCTAAGGCCAAGTATTTCATCATTCGCATCATTTGATCCCTCCTTATGAAATTAGAATTTTTCCCCTTAATTCTGTTTAAGGAACTCCATTTTCCCCAAAAAAAAGGACACAACCGAAATTGTGTCCTTTCTTTTAAGGTAGTTAAATCCTTTTTACTTCTTTGTTTCTTCCTTCTTTGCTGGGGCCTTCGGCACAGCCACTTTGATTGCCACAGCAATCATCCTATCTCCATCCTTTCTATATTCGACAGAGACATTCATTCCCTGCTTCAGGTCAGCAAAAGAAAGGGTCTCCTTCCCTTTAGTAATCTTTGTGTCCTGATCGGTTGCAAATGTCTTTTCAACCTTTTTGCTCTTAACCACAATAGATTTTGCAACCTCATCAACCTTTGTAATTGCCCCACTGAACTTTTCGGTTTTTACTGGTTTAGGAGGTTCAGGGGTTACTTGGGGTTTAGCAGGCGCAGGAGTTTGAGGCGTTTTTGCCTGCTGGGCAAATGCTGCTGAAGCAAATGCGACCAATGTAAGAACAGATATTAAGAGAATTAATTTCTTCATCCATTTCACCTCCTTTCATCCTTTGATTAGCCCTTCACAAAACTCCCAATATATTGATTTTATTTGGAAATTTTACATGCATTTTTTTGACTTCACCTCCACCCAGCAAAACCTTATCCATCAACGGTTTGCGGGCAGGTATCCCTTCAAAACAACAATTTTTACCCC
>CAZFDM010000090.1:0-20517 GCA_964517975.1 uncultured Syntrophaceae bacterium | reverse complement strand
CCCGCAAACCGTTGATGGATAAGGTTTTGCTGGGTGGAGGTGAAGTCAAAAAAATGCATGTAAAATTTCCAAATAAAATCAATATATTGGGAGTTTTGTGAAGGGCTAAAAATCCTAAAGGAAAGGAGGTGAAATCGATGAAGAAAAAAATCATAGCATTAACCCTAACCGTATTTCTACTTTTAGGGGTGACTTATGTATATGCTCAAGGGCCAGGGGTCGGTTTTGGGCCTAAAAGGATGAGCGAATCTTGGACCCCCAAGGGAGGTCCTCCCCTAACCCAGGATCAGATCACTAAGTTTCAGGAATTAAGGCAAAAGTTTACAGCAGAAACTGCTAAATTAAGAGGAGATCTCCTAACCAAGAGGCTCGAACTCCAATCTCTCTGGACAAACCCAAAGGCTGAGGATAAAGCCATTATGGAAAAGGAAAAAGAATTGAGAGAACTTCAGAACCAATTAAAGGAGAAGGCCCTCCAATTTCGTTTGGAGTCTCGTAAATTCCTCGCCCCCGAGCAGATTGCTGGATGGGGTTCGGGATTTGGCCCAGGAAGAGGGTTTGGAGGCAAGCCCATGATGAGACATGGGTGGAGAGGACCTTGGGCAGGGGGCTGTGGAGCAGGATTTTAATCTGTCCCCACTTCCATTCAACCCTCAACAAGGGGAAGGGATAACCTTCCCCTTTTATTTTGACTTTTTAACACAATTCCGATATCTTTTAGGATAAATGGGATAAAAAGAATGAAGTCCAAAATTTATATTATCTTATTGGTACTCCCTCTTCTCTTTTTCCTTCATGCATCCTCCTCTTCCTCACAACCGATGGGAAGACACTGGAGAAAAGGAAACCCTTGTTGGAAAGCTTCAGAACTTAATCTTTCGTTAGAACAGAGAAGACAATTGGAGTCAATCCAACAAGTCTTCCTCCGTGATACTCATAGGATAAGGGCCGAACTTTTCTCAAAACGCCTCGAATTTCGAGAATTGCTTACTAACCCCAATATCAAAATCGAAACGGTCCGCTCTAAGTATTTAGAAATTGACGGGCTTCAATCTAAATTAGAGGAAAAGGCGGCTGAATATCTGATCCAAGTGAAAATTCTTTTAACGGAAGAGCAAATCAAGAACTGGTGTCCGGAAGAGGAATTTGCTCTATTTAGGCGAATGAGGCATGGGCCGGCCTTTCTCTCACCATGAGACCTAAAAGGAAAGATACGCTCGAAGGAAAGTGAAGATAAAATGAAGGGTGGAACATCTCTTATCCAGAGAGACAATCCCTTAGAAAAAATTTTTTCTCCCTTCTATCTGGCCATCATCTCTGGAATCCTTCTCGTGATTCTCATCATAAATGGGTTCTTAGAAATAAGCCGAACGAAGAAAGGATTCTATTCCCTCTTGGAGAGGGAGGCTATCGTCCTCTTGCAGCATTTTGAAAGAAATATTCAGGAAACACTCATCTCACTTCAAGGGATGGAGGAAGGGTTAAAAAAACCAGTTCCTAATGGAGCCTCTTCCGGATTACTCCTTGGATGGGAGGAATCAATTGGAGAATACCTCATAGAGGTGATTCATCGGATCGATCAGGCCGATAGAGAAAAGCCCCTTACCCTTCCTGATCTTCAAAGATTAACTCAACACTATTCTATTACTTCTATTGCTTTTTATGACCCAAAAGGGAATTTATTAAGAAGCTGGCCATCCCCTCTTTTTCCCCAATCCGACAAACCTCTTCTTCGGGAACTGATCGAAAAGAAACGTCCTTTGGTGATTGATCTTTTCGGTAAACCCCTCTATGGAAGTCAAATCTTCTCCCTTGGCCTCTGGAGGAAGAAGACCCCTGGAATTATCATTCTTCAACTCAATTCCAACCAGATGAGAAGTCTCCTTCGGCAATTTACCATCCAAAGATCGATCTCAGATATTGGTCTCAGGGAAGGTATCCTCTTCATCTCCGTTCAGGATCATCAACTCCTTACCCTGGCCCATACAGACCCTTCTTTTGTTGGAAGGAAGGAGGATGATCCATTTTTAAAAAACTCACTCAAGACAGACCAGCCCCTTTCTCGTCATCGTCAACTTTCAAATGGTGAAGAGATATTTGAAGTGGTTAAAACCTTCTACTTCTCCAACCAACCCTGGGGTTTGATCCGAATTGGATATTCCTCGAAAGAGGTCCAACCTCTTCTTGGAGAAGTCAAAAAGAATGTGGCTCTTTCTGTCTTTATCTTTCTTACCCTCGGGGTCATGGCGATCACTTTGATTTGGGTTAATCAAAATCGTCACCTCAAAAAGATCAAAGAGATGGAGAACCGAATCCAGTTGGCAGAAAGGCTCTCCTCTCTCGGTCACTTAGCCGCAGGGGTTGCCCATGAGATTCGAAATCCGCTCAATGCTATTGGCATGGGAATTCAAAGGCTCAAAAGGGAATTTCGTCCGGGAGAGGAAAAAACCAAGGAGGAGTATATCCAATTTACGGAATTGATCCTGAAAGAGATTCAAAGGATGAATGAGATCATTGAAGAGTTTTTGACTCTCTCCAGACCCTTTCAACTCAATTTGAAAGTCTCTTCCCTCCAAGATCTTTTAAAAAATTTAATTGCCCTCTTTAAGGAGGAGGCTTCTGCACAGGGTATTCAATTGCAGGTAGATCTTAATACCCAACTTCCCCCGGTCAACATAGACGAGCAGAGGTTGACACAGGCTCTGATCAATATTATGAAGAATGGAATGGAAGCAATGGAAAAGGGTGGAGTCCTCCATCTCGAAGCCCATCCTTATAAAGATAGAATAGAGGTGGTTCTTTCTGATACGGGTTCCGGAATCCCGGTGGATCATATGGGAAAAATATTCAACTATTATTACACCACAAAAGAGAAAGGAATAGGATTAGGTCTGCCAATTGCTCATCGAATCATTGAGGCCCACGGAGGTCAATTAAAAATAGAGAGTAAGGTAGGTGTGGGGACGAAGGTAACAATCGTATTACCTTGTTAAATAATAAGTGACGGAAGGTCTTAAATCGAGTCTTTTAACTTTAGTCACTTCAGTCCATTTTAGACACTTTCTTTAACGCATGGAAAAGGTAAGAATCCTGATCGCTGAGGACGAAAAAGCCCAGAGGGAAATCCTCGAAGGTTTTTTAAAAAAAGAGGGGTTTTTAGTAGAAGCGGTTCCCAATGGAAGGGAGGCCCTTAAGAGACTTGAGGAGGATTTTTTTGATGTTGCCCTCTTAGACTACAAGATGCCTGAACTCGATGGGTTACAGACCCTTCGTGAGATTCACAAACAGTTTCCTGACCTTCCGGTGGTGATGATGACCGCCTATGGGACAGTGGAAACTGCTGTCGCCTCCATGAAGGAAGGAGCGTTAGACTACCTCACCAAGCCCATCAATTTGGACGAACTCCTTCTCATCCTTCAAAAGGTGATTGAGCGTTCCCACCTCATTCGGGAAAATAAGGAACTGAAGGCTCAGCTTCGACAGCGGTATCAATTTGAAAATATTATCTATGGGAGTCGGAAGATGGAGGAGGTAATGGGACTGATCGCTCGGGTGGCTCCCAGTCAGGCTACCGTCCTTATCCAGGGAGAGAGTGGAACGGGAAAGGAGTTAGTTGCGAATGCGATCCATTATTCAAGTCCACGCTCTCATAAACCCCTTATCAAAGTAAGCTGTTCCGCCATTCCAGAGACCTTGCTCGAGAGCGAACTCTTTGGCCATGAGAAAGGCGCCTTTACAGGTGCTATCCAGAAAAGGATCGGGCGATTTGAGGAAGCGGATGGAGGAACCATCTTCCTTGATGAGATTGGGGACCTCTCTCCTACCATTCAAGTCAAACTCCTTCGAGTCCTCCAAGAAAAGGAGTTCCAACGCCTGGGATCTAATCTCACTTTGAAAACAGATGTGAGGGTCATTGCTGCCACCCATCGAAACCTGGAGGAGGAGATAAAAAAGAATCGCTTTCGAGAAGACCTTTACTATCGACTCAATGTGATCACCATTCATCTCCCCCCTTTAAGAGAGAGGAAGGAAGATATCCCTCTTTTGATCGACTATTTCCTAAAAAAGTATTCCAACCATTATCAAAAACCGATCGTCGATATCTCTAAGGAAGCCCGAATCCTTCTTTTACGTCATTCCTACCCTGGCAATGTCCGAGAATTGGAAAATCTGATGGAAAGGGCAGTGGTCCTCTGCCGGGGAGAAATAATTACCACTCAAGACCTTCCCTTCCACTTAAAGGAAGAAAAATCTGAAGGGGAATCAAAAAGCTTAAGGAAACCAAAGACCTTACCAGAATCCCTTGAGGAAATGGAGAGGGATTTAATTCTCCAGGCCCTTGACCAACATCAATGGATCCAAACGAGAGCGGCTGAGGAGCTTGGGATTAGTGAGAGGGTCCTTCGATATAAGATGAAAAAATATAAAATTCGTTTTAACGAGGTGGGGGAATCATGACCTATTACCGTTATCGTTTCTCTTTGGGAGGGGGATGGACTCCTGTCATAAAAAACTTAATCATCCTCATGGTGATTGTCTTTCTCCTCCAAAAAATCGCCGAATTGAGCCAAATTGATTTTTATCGATATCCTATGATCTACTACTTTTCGCTCGTCCCCATGTTGGTTTGGAAGAAATATTTTCTGTGGCAACTGGTCACCTATCTATTTCTCCATGGAGGTGTTTTTCACCTCTTTTTTAACCTCCTCGGCCTTTGGATGTTCGGTGGAGAATTAGAAAACTTTTTAGGATCGAAGAGGTTTCTCCGATACTTTTTCTTCTGCGGAATTGGAGCAGGGGTCTGCACCTTAATCTTCACCCCTGTTCCATATCAACACATCCCTGTCATTGGAGCTTCGGGAGCGATTTATGGAATCCTTTTAGCCTATGGCTGGCTTTTCCCCAACCGATTGATCTACCTCTACTTTCTCTTCCCGATCCCTGCCAAGTACTTTGTCATCTTCTTCGGCCTCATCGAGTTCTTCTCTTCCTTAGAGGGCCCAGGAGGAGGGGTCTCTCACCTCACTCACTTGGGCGGGCTTCTCTTTGGACTTCTCTATATGGTTTATCCAATGATTCGGCAAAAAATTCGACGCCAATATTATAAAAGGAAATGGTCTCAAAGGGGACCTAACCATAATAGGGACTATTATCATTAATTAGGTAGAATGAGGATAGGATTCAAGGAGTCAAGGGTTCAGGTGTCCAGTGAAACTCTTAGAAGGAAAGGACTCGACCCCTAAGACCTTCAAATCCTCGACCCCTTTTCAATGATGATCCGTATTGGAACAAGCGGTTACAACTACCCCCATTGGTGGGGTGGAGTATTCTACCCTTCTTCCCTTCCTCAGAAGAAGTGGCTTGAATTTTATTCTGACTATTTTGATACGGTGGAGTTGAATGTATCCTTCTATCGACTGCCTAAAAAGGAGGCTTTTGAAAGCTGGTATAAACGCACTCCAAAAGGATTCTCATTCGCGGTCAAAGGAAGTCGTTTCATTACCCATATTAAACGACTGAAAGAGTGTCGAGAACCCCTTTCCCTTTTTTTAGAACATGCCTCATCGCTCAAGGAGAAATTAGGGTGTCTCCTTTGGCAACTCCCTCCCAGATTTAAATTTCAAAAAGAAAGACTCGAGGAATTCTGTGTCCTTCTTTCCACACTCCCTCGGTCAAAGCCCCTTCGACATGCCTTTGAATTCAGGGATGATTCTTGGTTCTGTTCAGAGGCCTTTAAAATTTTAGAAGAATTTAAATTTGCCTTTTGTATTGCCCATGGCTCAGGTCTGCCTTTTATAGAGAAGACTACCTCCACCTTTATTTACCTCCGCCTTCACGGGGGTGAAATCCTCTATGGCTCCAACTACTCGGATAAAGAGCTCAAGGAATGGGCTAAAAAAATTAATGATTGGACAAAGAAGGGTAAGGATATTTTTGTCTATTTCAATAATGATGCCTATGGTTTTGCCGTAAAAAATGCCCTGACTTTGAAAAACCTTATTTCCAAAGGATGACAATACTCAGGGCCCTCTTTATTTTGAGAGACCATTTTTTACTTGAAAATATTTAAAGATTAAGGTAAGTAATAATTAAACTCTTTTCAGGAACCTCTCATGCCATTTATTGTTCGAAATCTAATCTCAAACTTCTTGAGACAATCCCCCCAACCCTTCTCTGGAATCAAACCTCCACATCAAATGCTTTCTGGTATCCATCAGACCGTTTTCCTCAACCAATGGGGAGTTCCTGAGATTCGGTTCAGTCTTGATCGCATGGAAGGGTTTTTTGCGTTAGATTCTGTCTCTTTAAAAAATGATTCAGGGGAAGAAACCCTTCATTCCGTTTGGATCTATGAATCCAAAGACAAAATCCTCTTTTTTAAAAGAGGGAGACTCATCTCTCATTTTAGATGGAGTGGCTTTAAACAGCGATGGAGGGGTCCAGATGAGGCTACAGATTTTAAAATCCCCTCAAAGACCCCCAACCCAAAATCTAAAACCTTATCCCTTCTTTCCTGATCCACGATCTTCCTTGCCCCAAGATGACCTGTCTTCATCTCCATCTTCAATAAGGTTTTTGACATCGATAAATTTTCTACTTTGGCTTGACATAGAGGTATTGAAATACTTGACAAATTAATTTGATTTGATATAAATTTAGTTAAATTGATTAATATAATAAAATTCTGTGATTCTCAGGGATTTGATGTCCGACTGAGGAATTTAATATGGCACGCATAAAGATTGATGACTTATTGACAGAATATGAAACCAAGAAAAAAGAGGAGAGTAAGCCCCAGACCGTTATAAACCTTTCGGAGATTTACTCGAGGCACCTTAAAACATCAGATTTTCTCCATTCGGTTCAACATCCTTCAGGCTTAAGGTATATCTATCACTCCTTTTTTGGCTTGGGGATGCTTTTAAAAAATCAGATGAACGATTTACTCAATGGCTTTAGGACTCCTCGCCCCATATCCCATATCAAAGATGTCCCATTAAAAATCCTACTCGAATTTGTTCGAAGGGGGTTCCTGGTAGAGGCAGATATTCCGGAAAGAGAGAAGGTGATTAATCAATTTACTGATACAACTCCAAAGGTAGTCTCAAGATTGGGTCTCAAAGTGGCGACCTCGTGTAATTTCTCATGCTATCATTGCATTCACTTTGCATCGGAGGATCTGGATGGGCGCCCAACTAAAATAAAGATTATGCCATTTGAGACAGCCAAGAGAGCCATAGATTGGGTGGCCAATGGATTAATAAAAAATGGTCAAACCCAGATGTCAATTGCCTTTGGTGGAGGGGAACCGTTAATCAACTGGCCAACCATTCAAAAAATATTAAACTACACAAAAACCAATTATAAATCTCATCTGGATATTAATTTTGCTATCAACACGAACCTCGCTCTGATTACTCAAGAGATGGTGCGTACTTTTAAAAAATACCATGTCCCAATTATTGCGAGTCTTGATGGAACAAGAGCAGGAAACGACTCAGTCAGGCAAACCAAAACAGGTAAGCCCACATTTGACCTTATCATGAAAGGATTTAAAAGACTTTTGATCGGAGGAATACCTACCAAGATGTTATATGTTGTCTTGACTTCAAAAAACCTCGATTCTATGGACGATTCCTTTATCCAATTTCTTTCTCAAAATGGGATAACCAGCGTAACCCTGGATATAGATTCAGTGGACCGACTCGATCAACCCCTCCACATTGTTATTCACAAGATAATAGAATTAAAAAAAGCGGCCAAAAGGAAAAATATTATGGTAACGGGATTTTGGGCACGGCCTTTTGCTAAAATTATTAGTGAGGAAAAGAATGGAGGAACCCATTTTTGTGACTCAATGGCAGGAAAAAGGATCGATATTTTACCCGATGGCAACGTTTACAGTTGTTCCTATACGGATATCAATCTCGGTCATTTGGATAACCTTACCAAAGAAGACCCTTTTTCTTCCTTAACGAAATCTGAAGCCTACCAAAAAATGGTGAACTCAAGAAGGGTAGGGCAGATTGATTGGTGTCGTGGCTGTGAAGTAGAGGGACTCTGTGGAGGGGGGTGTTATACGACTGTCGCCCATTCAGAGAAGAAAAATAACCAACAAATATTAGCCTATCACTGTGAATTATATCGTCAATGCACAAAAGAATTGTTGCTCAATAGGATTGAACAGAAAATCTCTACAAATGATGTAACTAATTGATATTTTATAAGAATTTTAGATAAAAAATAACTTGACAAGTTCTATGTAGTATGGTATAAAATAATCAACTTAATCAATTTATATTAATTCAAACTATTTCATGACGATTCATTTTCTAAAGGTATCGAGAGGGGGAATATGACAAGGAAAGGAGGTGCAGAATCGCTCAGGATATGAGCCCATTTAAATTCCCTATCGAGCCTTTATCATTAAATTAAGAAATCAAACAAAGAGGAGGACAAAACCATGGCACGCATCAAAATCAAGGATATACCAAAGGGAGTAAAGATTAGCCGTGATGAGATGAAAAGAGTATTTGGCGGTATTATGAAAGAACCTGAGCATCCAAAGTTAGCAGAACCTTTTATCTTTACACCAACGGCTAGTTGGGGTGGAACCTGGCCAGAGAGTAGTGGAGCAGGTACTAAACAGGGTGAAGTTATTTTTCATTGGAGTGATGGTGAACCTTATATCGAATGCTAATTGGATAAACCCCGTTAGAAGGTCTCTGACCTTCTAACGGGTAGTCGGGTTTTAAAGTTAACGCTGAGTAATCAAAAGGATAGTTTTTATATTTTGTGAAAGGAGGTAAAGTAAAATGGCACGCATCAAGATTAAGGATTTACCAAAGGATCAAAAAATCACTAAAGAGGAGTTGAAAAGGATCTATGGGGGGTTAGCGGATCCCAGACCCACTCCCATCTTTTCTAACCCACTGTTGAAGTGGGGACCTTCGGATAGGTCTTCGCCCCTTTTATATTCAACTTCGCCTCTTCCTATAGAAGAAGTCTCTTGATGATTAAGGAAATGCTATTGATGCTTTCTTAAAAATCGATAGTATTTCTGGAGAATGTCAAGATGATAAACATAAAGATGAGGCAGATATAATATCTTTTTCATATCCAACAAGATAAATGGTCAAAGAACTATTTTCGCGGAATCCATTTCCAGACTGAAGAAGCCTAAGGAAAAGGTCGAGATAGTGCACTTCCCCCTTAGTGAAACAACTTATGACACTTCAAAGAATTATTGATAGACTTCCAAGGGTTTATTGGAATTTCTTACCCAGATTTTTTGAAAATACAATTCCCGATGAGACTGCTGCCACCTGTGAAGACTGCGTGATGTGGAAAGGAAAAGAGCCAGGGTTTCCAGGCGGGGTTTATTTTTCAAAAGACTCCAAATGCTGTACCCACTATCCCAATCTACCCAACTACTTAGTCGGAGCCCTCTTAAGTAATTCCAGTTCGGCGTTGGAGGAAGGACGTTCTCGCATCCGAAAAACCATTAAAAGCCACATTGGTATAACTCCCTATGGAATCCTCAGGCCCAAAAAGTATCTTCTTCTACTTAAAAATACTGAAAAAGGGTTCTTTGGAAGAAGTAAATCCCTGATTTGTCCGTTTTACGATAAAAAAAAGAGGAAATGTACGATTCGACCTTTCTGGGATGCTACCTGTAATACTTGGTTCTGTAAATATACGGCAGGGGAGGATGGCAGGGAGTTCTGGTTAGCCTTGAAGAGATATTTAAATTTTGTTGAAAAAACGTTAGTCCAATACACTCTATACAAAATGGGGTGGAATCCTCAAAAGATTATTCTCCCGGAATCTCCCAATGGTCCTTTAACCTTACAAGAAGTGGATGATCAGTCACCTGATCCAGAAACTTATCAAGATTTATGGAAAGATTGGGTTGGTCGTGAAGAAGATTTTTATAAGGAGACATTCCATCTCATATCGACCTTGACTCCAAAGGAATTCGTTAATATTTCTGGGATTTCTCAGAAGATTTTTCTCGAAGAGGTTAAGATAAAACAGAAGACCCTTTTAAATCCCAAACTTCCCAAGATACTTAAACGAAATCCAAAACTTCAAGTGGAGAAAAACCGTGACGATTCCTATTTCCTCATTGGCTACTCTTCTTTAGATCCAATGGAAGTTTCAAAAAGGGTTTATGACCTTCTTGATTATTTTGATGGGAGGAAAACTAACCAGGAGGTCTATCGACTTATCAGAAATAATATGGGAATAGCAATGGAAAAAGATTTATTAACTTCCCTCTATCAATTCCGGATTCTCGTGGGCAATGAAAAAGTTTGAGGTGGTAATGAGAAATAAAAGAGAAATCAATATGTCAGCAGATGTTTTGCTTATCTGTATGCCTTTTGGCTTCCTTAATATTCCCTCTATTGGCATTACCTTGCTCAAAGAAATCCTTGTTTCATTGGGTATCCCTACGAAACTACTTTATTTCACATTTCTCTTTGCAAAAATGATCGGGGTAAACTTATATCTCCAACTATTTAATCAATCCAACCCCCGAAATTTTTTGGGAGATTGGATTTTCTCAAAGACCCTTTTTAAAAAATCTAAAATTGACGAAGAAGAATATATTGACGAAATACTCCGTTGGAGAGTATCGGCGGATGGTTTTAATGTTGAGGCTACTCCAAAACAGTTTATCAGAAACGTATTCAAAACACGCGATCAAGCTGGGTTCTTTTTAGAAAAGTGTCTATCTGAAGTTTTAAGTTATCACCCTCGTATTGCAGGTTTTACAAACGTATTTCATCAGCAGGTAGCCTCTCTTTCTTTAGCCAAACGAATAAAGACTCGTTCACCTGAAACATTCATCGTTTTTGGCGGACCTAATTGTGAAGGCGCCATGGGCGTCGAATTAATCAGGCAGTTTCCCTTCGTGGATGCTGTGGTTTCAGGTGAAGGGGAGATCGTCTTCCCTCAGATGGTCCAACGTATTCTGGAGGGCCAATCACTCTCTGGCCTTCGGGGGGTATATACCCAATCCGAACCACCCCCTAAAGGCAATCATGGGGCCTATCTGAATGCGCCTTTCTTATCTAATATGGATGAGCTTCCATTTATAAATTACGACGATTATTATGAACAGCTTGAAGCAAGCAGGATAAGGTTACCTTCCAATCCAATCAACCTATTTGAGACTTCCCGAGGGTGCTGGTGGGGAGAAAAGAGAAAGTGTAATTTTTGTGGTTTAAACGGAGAAAATCATCCATTCCGTTTCAAATCGAGCCACCGGGCAATCGAAGAGTTGATCTGGATATCAAAAAAATACCTTGGGACACCAATTCAAATGGTGGATAATGTCCTAAACTTAGGATATTTCAACGATTTCATTCCAGAACTTGCTTCCCGTGATTTAGGAATGGAGATATTTTATGAGACAAGGCCAAATCTTACAAAAGATCAGATTCGTGCTTTAAAAGACGCAGGCATTTCAAATATCCAACCCGGGATTGAAAGCCTGAGCACCCCGATTCTCAAATTAATGGGGAAGGGGGTCCGTGCGATTCAAAACATCCAGCTCCTTAAATTGAGCAAGGAATTCGGTCTCCATCCTTATTGGAACTTCCTATATGGTTTTCCTTTTGAACCTCCTCAGGAATATGAACGAATGGCAAACCTCATACCATCACTCGCCCATTTACAACCCCCTGGATGGACCTCCGACTTATGCATTTATCGATTCAGCCCTTACTATGAAAGACCTAAGCAATACGGATTCTCGGGGCTCACTCCACTAAAAGTCTATCAATACATCTATCCATTTGATATAAAAATTTTATCCAATCTGGCCTATTTTTTCAATTATCGTCATCCCACTCCTCAAAAGGTTGAAGATTATGTTGCCCCTGTTTTGAGAGAGTTAGGCTCGTGGACGAAAGTCCATGAATCAAGCGATCTATTTTACTTTGATGATGGGACGAAGCTACTCATCTGGGATCAACGGCCAATATCATCTGAGTTTCTGATAGAATTGGAAGGACTTCAGAGAATCCTTTATATGACTTGTGATCGGATACGAAATACACCCCATCTCCAGAAGACGGTAGGGAAGCTTAATGGGGGAGAGTGTTCAAAAGAGGATATCGAGAAAATCCTTCGACCATTGGTGGAAAGGAAGCTGATGATTCGAGAAGGGAACTCCTACCTCAGTCTTGCCATACCGTTAGGTCACTACTTGCCAAGCAAAGAAACATTTGAGCGATTTCAGAAGCATCTTATAAAGATAGATGAATTATCCTCTCAGGAATCGTTATTGGCAAAGATCAACCTTAAGGATTGGCCAGGAGAAGTAAAAATTCGAAGAGAGGAAATAAAAAAGTCTTTGAAGCTTCAGCCCAATAGAAAAGGAAGTGATTTTTAAATAAGAAATTTTTAAAAAGGAGGATTTGTCATGGAAAAGAAAAGGGCAAGAATCAAAATTAATGATTTACCAAAGGATATGAAAATTACTAAAGACGAACTGAAAAGGATTAGAGGAGGAGTTTTAAGTGAGCAATATAAGATTGATGGGCGACCTACATCATTTGCGAGAATTTGTTACCCACCAACTTTTATTGGGCTTAAGGTGTAATTCTAAATAAGTGGGATGGGTCGTTCTGCAATCAGGCAATGAAGCCCTGCACCCGAAAAGACGGGGTAGGCTGAGAGTGGAATCTCTGTTACATAAAGATCTCTTCTCCCAACGATGCCAGTAAGGGTGGAGAGGATATCTTTTTCTCCACCCGTAAGGATTATCTTATTGTTCTGGAATTGAACGGTGGAAGTGCCATAAGGAACGGAAAGGGAGGTCGGGACAAGAACCTCTATGTCGTTCTTTTCACAAATTTTACGCACAAGGTCTATTGATTTCTGGACTGTTAACGGGGCTGTGAGCGCACCTGTCCGGTAG
Source organism: uncultured Syntrophaceae bacterium (assembly GCA_964517975.1). Taxonomy (GTDB): domain Bacteria; phylum Desulfobacterota; class BSN033; order BSN033; family UBA1163; genus JBBIRM01. The sequence goes on along the minus strand of CAZFDM010000090.1, from coordinate 7,586 downwards.
TAGGGATCGAGTATCAGATAATATTTCCCATCCCTTCCTCTTAATAGGCTTGCGCTCCGATCAGTGTGGGATTCGTAATAAGTGGAGATGGGCTTTCCTTTCATCTCCCGTGAAAGAACAAAAAAAATGGCATTGGGAATGAGGGTAATTTTCATTCCTTTTTCTTTTAGCTCATTGAGAACCTTATTCCCCCCTCTCCTATGGATGGCTTCGGGATGGCAACTTGTAATGAGATGATTTCCCGAGAATAGAATCTTACCCCCTTCAGCCAACTCGGTGTGAATAATTTCGCAGACCGAGGAGCGATCTTTCCTAAATTTAAATAGTCTTGAGTGAACGAGAATCGTCCTGATCTCTTTCAGATAGACAAACATATCCCTTGGGAAAACATGCCACTGGGTTGGTTTTTCAATGGGAAATTCGACACCTTCACACCCTTTCTTGAGTAACCACCTTCTAACCTTTTTTTCTCCATCCATTAAGTTCATAATTTTAAAATCTATCCCCATTCTCAAAAGGGCATTTACGACAGCCCGATACTCGGAGATCATCCGTTTGAGCATAACCTTTTTAGTTGGAATCTCTTTTAAGATCTTAATGGCCAAGGGGTGTTGCCCAATAGGAATAATCATTGGCGACCTTCCCATAAAGGGCAATCCCTGATAGACCGGCATCCCCAGCAAATATTGAGGTTCTTCTTTGGCCAGAGAAATAGGATAATCCCCTACTCTATTACTTCGACGATTCTCGGATATAACTCGCAGTTCGTCATGATTTATCCTTACTTGGTTTTCAATGGGCTTTAATTTAATTTTCATCTTATCTAATCTCTATCATAAAAGGGATTAAGTCACGGAGTTCTATAAAACAAGAAACCAGTCTACCGCTCATGTCAAGAATTTGAACCAATGGGATGGGATGAGGCCTGAAAAGGCAATAACATTTGTAAGGATATGGGCCAAAATGGCTGGAGCTATTGAACCAGTTTTCCACATCACCCAGAGAGGTAAAATTCACCATAAAGCGGTGGTGACTATTGTATGGAGACCCAATGACCAGTAAACGAAGCCAAAAATCAGAGAAGAGATAATAAAAATAACCCATCCCTTTGAGAAAAGTTTTCTGAATATATTGATGCTGAATCCCCTGAAGATCATCTCCTGAATAAACCCTACCAATATAAGTCTAAAAAAGAGAGCCATCTTATCAATGATTGGATTCTCAATTTTTGGCGATGTACCCAGTGGAGTGTTTGGCAATATCTTTATAAAAAAACCCCACACTACCTGATCGATGAATATCCCCGTGGTCGATAATAATATAGCATAAAGGATGAATGGTTTGACTCCTAACCCCTTTAAACCAAAATCCGAAAATTCAGCATATTGTCCTCTAATCAGAATGAAAATTAAACAGATTGGGATGAATTTTACGAAGATATAGTTAATAATCGCAGGATCGTTTTTCAAGGCTGGGGCATTCCTGGGTTCCTGTGCTCCTCATCAATAATATTTTTTATTGTCCTTCTTCTATAACCCAACTGAGAACAGTACTCCACAAGGATGCCATCCAATTTCTCTCTTTGATATTTTGGGAGATGATAGGGAGGCTTACCGTTCTCAACAATGGTGAGCAATCCTTCAAAGATAGGTTGGAATCGATCCCGAAGCCTCCAGAGAATGGCCGTATGCTTGGCATAGGACAAACTCCCTTCTTTCAAGTCCTTGTCAAACAATTCCTGAAGGCGAATAATTTTATTTCGATATGAGAAGCTGTTCTCATACAAAAATTTTACTCTTGGGTCTTTGAATAGATATTGGGTGTAATAGAGATGCGATTTCAAACAATTCCTTTTATTAATGGGCACCTGGAAACAATGGTTGGTATCCTTTAGATACTCGGCTTCGATCTTTGTCCCGGGTAAGACCGCCAATTTATTGGCAAGACTATCCAGAGAGCCATATCCAACCGTGGAGGAGATGATTTGGTGATTGAACCTGAGTTCGTCGTAAGTGGTTTCTTTATCAAACATGATAAACCCTAAGCGAGGGGTAATATGATGCTTCTTAAGCGTTGAGACGGTTTGAAAAATGGACTGCCTATTGAAATCCTTCTTAAATTTACTATAGTCATTGGTCTGCCGGTTTACAAAACTCTCCACACCTAAAAACAAGGCATCAAATCCTGCTCTGGAAAGCTTCTTGATTAAAGATTCATTTAACGAATCAACCCGACAATCCGCTTCAAAGGTAAGTTTATATTTCTTTCGGATAATATGGTCGCAGAATCCATCTATAAAATCTTGATCTTGACCAATAAACTCCATATCCGAAAACCAGATATGATTTACTCCAAAATGGTTCACCAGTTGGTCCACTTCTTCTAAAACTTCGTCAAGATTTCTCCTGTAATGTTTTGTTTTAAAATTAAAACTATATTTATCGAATGAATTAACGCTGCAAAATGTACATCGCCAGTAACACCCGCGGCTTGTGATCATCCGAGCCACACCATATCGGGGGCGATGGATAGGGATCCCGACCTCTCTCAAGAATGCCTCTGTTTCAAAGTTAGGGCTAAAATGAATCCGTCTCCAATTTGAACGAAATGCCAACCCAGGGATCTCTTCTATCGACTTCTTCTCCCGAAGATTTTGACATAGTCTTAAGAAGGTTAGCTCACCATGACCGAGGACAATCGAGTCGATTTCAGGAAAGTTCTGAAGCACTTTTTCAAAATGAAAAGTTGGAAAATAACCTCCTAATGTAATATGTCCTTTAAACCCTTTTCTTCTTAGTCTTTTTATCGTCTTAATGGTTGCAGTGAAATTGGAACGGTTAACTGAAAAACCAAGAAGATCATAAGGATGACGAGGTGACCATGCCCTTTTGACAACTGCCCCAATATCATCCCAATTCCAGGTTGCATCGAAAACATCTACAGAAAAATCATAGTCCTTTAGAACCTTCTCTAAAAACCCGAGGCCCAAATGTTCGAGATAATTCCAAGAACGGTGGGTAACGAAAGGGCTATTCTGGATGAGCAAGACTCTCATATAAGTTTAGAGGAGGAAATTGCTTTCTTTTCCACTTCCAAAGACATAATCCACGGATGGACGGTAACCCAGTTTCTGAGGAACTGTTACCAGCCTGCGGATTTCAGGATACTTTCGATGGTAGTCTGCCCAGGGGATGAATTCCATTCCTGGGATGAGGATTCTGACTACTGGAAAATCAAGTCCTTCACGGGTCAGATTGACTGCGATCACATCTCTTATGCCTGCTTCATTGATGGACTTAAGGCAACATTTGATCTCAGTCAGGATGTCTGGATTGGAGAGATTTGGAATTTCCTTAAAGGAGATCTTCTTTTGAGCATCCGTGATGTATCGGACACGGTCCCAGGAGTCCCTATAACAAAACCCCAGGTACCGATAGGCTTCTTTAGGATCGGAAAGCAGGCTTTGGGAATCAACTCTCGTTCGGTTTTGTTTGAATGCCTTCATAAATTTCATAAACATCACCCGTACCTGGATGAGCTCTGTGAGAGCCCTTGAAAGGGCAATGCCAGGATCCAGATGCGCTCCAACTCCCCATTGAAAGGCAGGGCCCTTCCCTTCATCGTCAATCCCGAAAGCATAGAGGGTAGGGATTTTTATATCAGAGGTGATGTCTTTCAGGATCAATCGGATACCGCTTCTTTGAAGCGTTTGAATTGCTTTCTGAAGGGGCCGGTCTTCTGATGGAAGACTGCTCAAGTCAATCTCAGGCATGGGGAGTTGGTTCCAAACAAAAATGGCCTGAGCATCCCTCTCCACAACCTCAAGAAGTCCTTGAAGGATGGCTTCTTCCATACAATTCCCTGCTGCCAGACCATTCGGTCGGTCCTCTACCAAACGGTTAGATGAATGGACTCCATTCCTGGGAAAGAGGTGGGAATAGGCTATCGGGATAAGGACGGGATGTTCATAAATTAAATGGTACCCTGCCACCCAGTCAATAGGCATTTCTTCATTGAAGGGATCCAGCCCTTTTTTAACGATGTGATCTTCCTTAGGAAGGCCCATACTTTGTGGATGGAGAATCCGTTCTCCCTTTTTTTCCATTTTCTTTGTGGAGAGGTTGATCAATTTGTCTTCGGAACGAGGAAAGGCTGAAAAGCGTTCAATAAGCTCACAGAATCCACTCGCCAGTGATTGTTTGCAGGTCAATCCTTTGCCCAAGGCATAGTTTTTCCCGAAATTATCATAGAGACAATCTGAGGAGACTTGATGGACAAAGAAGCACTCATTCAAATCCTCTCCTAATTCAGAGCGGACTAATCGAGATGAAAACCGAATATTCTGGTGCATCAATATCCATTTCACCCGTTGAATGGTTTTTTCTGGCGGGACAACTCTGTGACCATTCTCGCGAAAGGTATATTTTCTTGGCAAGAGAGGTTCAAAGGTCGTCTTTTGAGGAAAGAAACCCAATAACCCCTGACCTTGTAAATCCTTAATCTCAATTCTTGGCACCATAGAAATTTTTTGTTTCGTCTATCCCAGTTGGGATCAATACCACTTTTATTGGGCCGTATAACCACCGTCGATGGTCAAAACCGTTCCAGTCACAAAAGAAGATTCATCAGAGGCTAAATAAAGAATCCCCTGAGCGATCTCCTCCGGATTGGCAATCCGTTTCATTGGATACAAAGAGCTGATCCCTTGATATCTCCCCGGATAACTCAGGTAATCTCTCGTCATTTTTGTTTCAATCGTGCCTGGGCAGATGCAGTTGCATCGGATACCTAGATGCCCATATTCCACAGCCACACACCTAGTCAAAGCAATCATACCCCCCTTTGCCACACTGTAGGCGGCCATATGGTTCATCCCCACTAAACCAGCAATGGAGGAAACATTGACGATAACCCCCTTCCCTTTTTCTATAAAATGGGGTAAGACCGCGCGGATCATTCGGAAAGCGCCAGTTAGATTAACGTCCAACAATTCATTCCACATCTCATCCGTCGTTTCATGAACCTGGACTGCCTTCCCCGCAATCCCCGCATTATTAATGAGAATATCAACCCTCTTAAACCTTTTAATCACAGAACCTACGATCTGATTAACACTCTCCGGATCCGTAATATCTCCTGGAATAGGAAAGGCTATCCCCTTACTTTTTGTGATCTCTTGAGATAGACGTACAAGGGGGCTCAGCCTTCTTCCTATTAAAACCACCGAGGCTCCTTCTCTGGCAAAGAGAAGGGCGGTTGCCCGCCCCACCCCTGATCCTGCTCCGGTAATGAGAGCAATCTTATTTCTTACTCTTCTCAAAGTTTCTGTCTGCCTTCTATTCATTTAAAGATCATATTCATTTCTGGCAGAGGTTCTTCCAGTCAATCGATACTGTTCTAAGCGTTTGCTTTTCCAGAGGGATGCTGTATTTTTATATTTATAAAAACCAGAAAAGATTTGAGGATACTTCTGAATGAGTTGATAGATAGGACTAAACCTCTTCTTCGTATCAAAACCACCCTCTGTAATCCTCTCATGCCCAGTTACCACAAAGAAGGAATAATTCTCTTTTGAAAATTTAAGTTCTCCCTCAAATTCTTTACAGAGTCGGGAACCTGGTAAAGGGCTATATTCAAATAAAAGGACTGTGATTCCCTCCTCCTCAAACCTTTTGGCCCATTCGAGGGTAGCTTCAAACTCAGCCATACTTTCGAAAGGATAGCCCCATATGAACGAAGCATGAACACTTGGAAAATACCTGACTGATTTCTTAGATATTTCATAGGCCTTTTCAATGGTGAATCCTTTCTTAATCCGCTTTAAGGTTTTATTCGATCCAGATTCAATCCCATATCTGACTTGAACGCATCCACTATCCACCATTTCGCTCATGAGACCATCGTCCATCAAATCGACTCTCGAAAAACATTTCCATTGAATCGGGAACGACAACTTGCGAAAGGCCCTAAGAAGTTTCCTGAAGCGAGAACGGTTCAGGGGTAAGATGTCATCCTGAAAAAGGAAAAGGGTTCGTCCCGAAAGAGAGTGAACCAGTTCCAACTCCTCTACGATCGAGTCGATGCTTCGATAACGAACCCCATTTCCAAAATTATGAGGTTCAGTGCAAAAGGTACACTGGTAGGGACATCCTCGAGAAGTAATGATACTGGGGGCTGCATCATAAAGCGAAAAGTCAACCAATGAATAGGCGGGCAACGGAAGGCTATCAAGGTCTTTCACAATATTTCTTGGTGGGAGGGGACCCATATCTCCCTGCATAAAATGAAGCATGGGCAACTCTCCTTCTCCTTCTACCACGCTATCAATAAATGGAAATGCCTCGATAATCTCTTTTGCTACGGGTGAGGGTCCAACACCGCCAAGGATCACTTTACAGTGTGGATAATACCTTTTTAGTTTCTCCGCGCAGAGGATGGCGAAAGGGAGAAGATTGGACATACAACTCAGGCCAACGAATTGAGCGGGTTTCCCTAAGGTTTTGATGAATAAATCTGCATTAAATTCTTCAACGTGAGAGAAGTGCTGGTAATCGATAAATTCAACGTGATACCCTTCCCTCCTGAGGAGGGAAGCAATATAAAGGAGTCCAAGGGGGATATAATTCTGCCGATCATAATGGCCTGCATTATTGATCAGCATCAGATTAAGATTAATCAGAGTAACATCTGGGGGAGCCGCGGGCTGCGTTCTTGAACGTTTAACATAAGGTTTCTCTTTAGCCCCCCCACAGATAGCAAGGTCTTTAATAAGAATCCTTGCCATCTCATCCTCTTACTCCTGCCACAGCAGTACTACCTTGGGACCCAGAACTACCAGAGCCACTTTCTCTACTACTGCCACTACTACTGCCATTGCTGGTGCCATTACCACTACTTCCTCCTTGAGATGTCTCTCTCTCACATTGCGTCCAAATAGCCCCGTCATCAAGAGGAATATCCAAACAATACATTGGAGCGGGTTTCCCCCAAATCATCGTATCCCTTCCTCCAAAAACTTTTCTCATCTCTTCTCTGCTGATTTTCATACTTTTCGGTAAATCTTTGATTTTGATCCTTGCCATATCAAAAACCTCCTTTCTTTAATTTTAAAAGATACACCTATCTTTTAGGATGCTACTTCCAAAGTTAAAGTAGGGGGCTATTTAGTCTTCTTTTTTCTGGCCAATCAATTCGAGGTACTCATTGTAACTTAATATCACCGAAACAGGCCTTCCCTGACGATTGACTACAAACCTTTTACCATTGACAGAGGTCTGATGGAGAATATCTCCAAATAGGAGCTTGGCCTTCGTTGCTGGAATTGATTCTAAATCTTTAATTTTAATCTTTGGCATTCTTATCACTCCCTACAGGCTATTATAAAACTTAACCATATTAATCAAATTAGTTATTAATTACCATATTAAGTTACCTCTGTCAAGTCTTTTTCAGCGTAGGCTCTGAAAACCCTTTCATCGGTGGGGTTCGATGATGACCTTGATGGACTCCTTAGCCTCCATAACAAGTTTAAACCCCAAACCCGTTTCGCCCAGGGAGAGGCGATGGGTAATCATTTCTTTTAGAGG
>CAZFDM010000089.1:0-4330 GCA_964517975.1 uncultured Syntrophaceae bacterium | reverse complement strand
AAAGATGGCAGATCGAACCAATTTAAAAAAGAAAAAACTAACCTCTAAAGTTTTTAAGAAAAAAGGGAGGGGTTCTTGGTTAAAGGGAATTCCTAAAAATTTATCTCCCCTTCGACAGGCCTATCGGTTGGCCCAGAGGGCCTCTCGAGTCGGTTTTGATTGGCCAAACCTAAAAGGAGTTCTAAGAAAGTTAGAGGAGGAGTGGGCTGAATTTCAAGAAGCCCTTTGCTCAAAAAACCATCAAAGGATTTTCGAAGAAATGGGCGACCTCCTTTTTGTATTGACCAACGTCGCCCGGTTCCTCCAAATCAATCCTGAAGACGCCTTAAAGAAAACCCTAAAAAAATTTAGATTGCGTTTTCAATATATAGAATCCTCTCTTGGTCGGAAAGGGAAATCACTCTCCCAGTCGAATTTGCTTGAAATGGATCATCTCTGGGAGGAGGCAAAGCAAAAAAAGGGAAGATTTAAATAAGAAATTCTGCTACATTGATATTATATTCATTCGGATCGAGAGCCTTGACAATTGTTCTTTTGTAGTCTTTTGTCGTTTCATCGATCTCTCTTAGATCGACAATCTTTCCCTTACGGTATTCCCCATCGCTGTAGTAGATCAGGCAGACCTTGGGACGATCGATCTGCTCACTATCCTCCTGAATCTGAGTGACAATCCCCATCTCATTGGTATTCAATAGAACCAGAGTTCCAAGGGGAAAGATTCCAATCATATTGACGAAGACCTTGACCAGAGCAGGGTCAAAGTCTTTCCCGCTCCGCTCTAACATGAATCCCAAAATCTTTTCCGACACATAAGGAAATCGGTTGTAAACCCTTGGCCTCACAAGGGCATCATAAAAGTCTGCAATGGTAATAATTCTCCCAAAAAGGCTAAGCTTCCTCTTACGGCTCAACTTCGGGTACCCTTTTAAATCGTATCGGAGATGATGTTCGAACGCTCCATCAATCATTCGGGTAGAAAGTTCTCCCCACTCCTTCATCCTCATGATCGTCTCAGCTCCAATAACCGGATGGGCCCGGATCACCTCCCACTCCTCGGGGTCTAATTTTTCTGTCTTATTCAGAATCTCTTTTGGAATCTTAGTCTTTCCGATATCATGGAAAAGACCTGCCATCCCCAAATGGGAGAGGTGTTTCTTGGGAATCCCAATCCTCTGGCCTAAGGCGATGGAATAGATAGCTACATTGACCGAGTGATTAAAGGTATACTCGTCGTAATTTTTGATATTGGCCAATCCTAATAAGGTTGCCTCATCCTGCATGATGGCATTGACAGCGTTCTGCATGAGGCGTTTGGCTTTGCGAACATTAAGGACCTTCTGGTTATTGATATTATCCACCACCTCTTTGACAAGGCCAATCGTTTTAAAATAGATCTCTTTCGAATATCGTTTCAGATCTTCAGAATCCACAAAAATCTCTTCATCCCTGAAATACTCCAATTTGCCTACTTCAACCCCTTCGATGTCTCTATATTCCAGTTGTTTCTCCACATAGAGGTAGTTGCTTTCGTTGTTCTCTTCAAGCCCAGAAAGGAGGTAGACAAAATCTTTAAGAGGCTCTCCCTCAATCACCTTCGAAAACTCTATCTCACCAATCCTGCGTTTCCTCATTTCCTGGAGAAAGGCTTTAAAGATGGGGTACTTATCAGCCCCTACATTGATTTTAATATTGTTAAAGAAAAAATTGTCTCGAACGATCTTAATAAAAAGATGCCCCTCTGATTTGATAACAGGATTGATGGCTTGGAGACAATCTTTGATGAGGCGATCGATGTTTACATTTTTTCGGTCATAGAGAGTGGTGCCTTTAAGCAGGCGTGAAAATTTTATCACAAACTCTGTTCCAAGTTTGGTTGGAAGATGTTCATGGTCCTGAATGGTGGTTTTATCAGGCATCAGACCATTGACTCCTTGGAAGGGTGGCCCCTAAGGGCCTGAGAGCAGGCCTCCCGGATGGATTCATCTTTTGAATTCCTTCCCGATTCTAAGATGGCCAGTGCCTCTGGTGTCCCAATCATGGCCAAGGCATTGGCTGCTCCAATTCGGACTTCATCTATCTTTCCTCTACCGAAAAGGCTCTTTTTCTCTAAGAGTTGCTGGAGAATAGGAATGGCCTCACTGGATCCTGTCATTCCAATTGCATCAAAGAACGCTTTGATCTCAATAGGGTCTTTTTTGTTAAACTCTTTTGCCTGAACCACCTCCAGAAGGGGAACCAAGCTCGCCTTTTTACCCACCTTTCCAAGATTTAGTGCGGCCATGGCACGAATCCGAAAATCTCCATCGCTCAGGGCCCTGGTAAGAAGATTGATTGCCTTTGCCCCCCCAATTAAACCTAAGGCTGTGATCGCCTCCCTTCTAACCCGAACATCTTCATGAGCAAAGGCCTTTTGAATATATGGAAGGGATTGCTCTTTACCGATTCGACCCAGGATATAAATAATATTCCGGACGAGATACCATCGTTTATCATCCACGAAGGGGGTAAAAGATTCAATGGCATTTCGCCCGATCTCGGAGAGTGAATCGCAGAGGACCCTTCGGGTCTTTGAATTTTTTAACTCACCCAATAATTTGATCAGAGGTTTGATTGAATTTTTTTGAAGAAGGATGAGATAGGCATTGACATCCTCTAACTTAATCCCCTCTTCCTTCTCTAAGATTCTTCCTATTCGTTCGATTCGTTGTTCTTCTCCTGCCTCATGGATCACTCGTCTAACCATTTCGATCTGCCAATCCTTGAGTTCAAAGGTTTTAAGGGTAATGTAGACTCTTTTCAGTAGCTCAGTGGCCTTCTGGAAATCGCCAATCGTGATCAGGGCATCCAGAATCTTAAGGAGAATATTGACCGCATCCTGAAACGGTTCAACCTCTTTTTCCAATGTGATGATTTCAAAGAGGATGTCCATAACATTGAAGACAAAGGTTGGATCAATCTCGGCCTCCACATCCTTTCGTAACCCCTCCACCTCCTCAGGGGTAAGTGAATAGACACCTCGATTAGTAACAAAGGAGGCGGGTTTCTCAATGACCCTGGAGAGGATTTCATCCAGATCCATCCCCTCCTCGGTCTCTTCTTTTAGGAGATCCACTTCGACATGATGGGCAATCGGTTTAAAGACCAGATTTTTTCTAAATTGCTCTACATTTTCTGGAATATGAATAGGGGTATCCTCCAAGAATTCATCTGTGGCCAGATACCCAATATGCGTGAAATCTCTCTCCCATATCAAGGTAACCAGATCGTCCTCCAACTGGTTGATATTATCACTTCGCTTAATCACATCGATCAAGCCGTCAATCTCCCAATCCTCGATTCCCTTCATAAATCTTAATTCCCTCAATCCATCTTTGTAAAAAAGGAAAGCAAGGCTTGACTTGATGTCCCTATTTTCATAAAGGATCTTCCCTTTATAGGAAAAATCATACTCCCCAATCTGAATGGTAAAGAGGTCATACTTATTTAAGAAGAAGTTAAATTTTTTAATCAGTTGTTCCCGAAATCCTTTTAAAGTGGGATTATCCGGCGGATAAAAACGAAAGGCCTTGATTGCCTTAATTAAAGAAGTGGTTAAGTCCCGGGCTAAAAAGAGCTCCTCATCCGCCTCCACTCCTTCAATCAACGGCATCTCCCCACTAAGATCAAGTGCCTTCTTTTCGGTTGACACTTCCTCTGCCATAAATAGGGTACCCCATTATAACTTTTTGATTTGATTTATATTTACGTATTTTAACACGGTTTGTCAATATTTTTTTCTGGAGACCTCTGAAAAGGTCTATAATAAACTATTCTCCAGTATGGGAGGGTAGGTGAAAAAACCTTCCTGCCCGTATCGGGCGAGAGGATACCCATAAATGGTTGTAGGGTAAGGGTTTATCCTTTACCTAAATTAACTTAACTCCCCCCAATCCCCTCTTAAGTTAAGAGGGGGAGTTATGAAATTCCGAGATGGGAAATAGATCAGATTTTTAGGGGTTGGGTTTGTCGCTTACCTAATTCAATCCGTAGGGTAAGGGCTTGTCCCTTACTAAGAAACAGTAAGCCACAAGGGCTTACCCTACGAAAACATATTCAGTTTGACAGAAGTGGTAATGGTGTGAATTCTAAAAGAATCTTAATAGGATGGATAGTCCTATTGAACAAATTTTAAGAAAATGATAGTTTTTTATAATCCTGAATCCTGCGTGAATATGTCATTCCCGCGTAGGCGGGAATCCAGAAAAATGCTCAGATACTGGATTCCTGCTTTCGCAGGAATGACCTCCTGGGTATAATCTTAACCTAACAAAAAGGTAGGTTAACATTATAG
>CAZFDM010000088.1:0-2989 GCA_964517975.1 uncultured Syntrophaceae bacterium | reverse complement strand
TTAAAAGTTTTTAGGTTGAAGAATTGTCTTTTCAATTCCTTGATTTTTGTTTTGTATATCCCTTCTTTGGGTTTTTCATCCACCCACATTACCTTTTCGAAAAGATCAGAGATGGCCTGAGGATATTGATTGAAAAGCCTTTCGTTGTTAAGAACCATAGGGGTATATTTAAAATGATTCATTTCCTTCAGGATAAAACTTTCACTTAGAAGTTTTTCGTAATGGGATAAAGTTGATGCTGAAAAATCGTTCTTCTCTTTGGCTATTTTTATGGTCCTACCTGCCAAGATTCCTGAGACCATAGCATATTCCATTCCCCTCACTGTAACCAGCATATTAAGGCCAAGGCCTGCTGCATCGCCCGTAACCAACATTCCATCTGTATAGAGTTTGGGTATGGTGTGGATTCCGCCTTCGGTGATAAGATGGGCAGAGTATTCGACAACCTCTCCACCTTTAACGAGATTTTTTATCTCAGGCCTTTCTTTAAATTCATCTAAGAATTTGTAAACCTCCAGACGGGGTTCCTTCTGATTGAGAGAATGAATTCCCACGACTATTCCTAAAGAGAGGCTTTGCTGGTTGGTATAAAGAAAACCCCCTCCCATTACCCCTTTTGTAAGACTTCCTAAAAAGAGTTGAGCTGCCCCCTCATTGCCTGTGAGTCGGAATCTATCTTCAATGATTTTGGAATCGAGGGCGATCACCTCTTTAAACCCAAGGGCAACATGTTGAGGATGAAATGGCTTCCGCAGCCCTGCCTTTTCTGCCATAAAGGAGAGGATGCCATCTGCTGCAACGACACAATCTGCTCCAATCTCCTCGCCATCGGTTCTAACCCCTATGATCTTTTCTCCATCTCTAATGAGATCCTCCACATTTTTCTGGGGAATGATGAAGATTCCTTTTTCTGAAACGAGATCAGCAAACCACCGGTCAAATTTTGCCCTGAGAATTGTGTAACTTGGGTAGGGCTCCTGGTTAAATCGGTTGCTATAAAGTTCGAAGGTCGTAGAATTCTCCTTCCCCATAAAGGTAAGGATTTCTTTGGTCACATGTCTTTCTAAGGGAGCATCTTTCCAAATGTCAGGAAGGTAGTTGAGGAGAGGGCGAAGATAGAGCCTTCCGCCTGTTACATTCTTGCTCCCTGAAAAGTCACCCCGCTCCAGCACCAAGATGGTCATCCCGGAATCGGCAAGTTCATAAGCACAGGAAAGGCCTGCTAATCCACCTCCTACAATGATCACATCGACTTTATCCATAGTCTAAGTTCACCCTCACCCCTGCCCTCCTGTCAAGGGAGAGGGAGAGAGTTGCCCATTTGTTATTCCTTCAGGACTTTTTTCAATTCTTCTGTCAATGCAGGCACAATCTGGAAAAGATCTCCAACAATTCCGTAATCTGCGTAGTTAAAGATGAGGGCATTTGGATCGATATCTACAGCCACGACAGTTTTACACGTTCCAATCCCAAGGACGTGGTGGATCGCCCCGGATATACCGAAGGCCATATAGAGTTTTGCAGAGATGTTCTTTCCACTCTTTCCAATCTGGTCTTTCTGATCTCTCCATCCTTCATCTACTACCGCACGGGTTGTTCCTACAGAAGCGTTAAGCACATCGGCTAACTTTTCAAGGATTTTAAAATTTTCGGGCGTCTTAATTCCCCTTCCAGCAGCCACGACAATATCCGCCTCTGAGATATCCAATTTTGTTCCGCCTGTTTTCTCAATTCCAAGGACTTTCTTTTTCAATAGGTTGCGATCCGCTTGAAAAGGGACCGCAATGACCTGTGCTGATTTATTGAGGTTTTGAGAAACAATAAACGTATTATTTCTAACTGTGGCCATCTGAGGTCGTTCATCTGAAAACGTCATCTCTGCTAAGATCTTTCCTCCATAGAGAGGTCGAAGGGCGGTCAGTCTTCCATCCTCTCCCACCGATAGGTTAGTACAGTCAGGCACATATCCTGTTTGAAGATGCATCGCCAGTCTTGGGAAAAGGTCCTTTCCTGTGGAGGTGGCCCCTCCTAAGAGAATGGAAGGTTTGTGTTCCTGAATTAAAGAGACAATATTTGGGAGATAGGCATCAGAGGTGTAAAATGTAAGGGTAGGGTCTTCCATCAGAAGAATTTTGTCAGCGAAGGGTATAAGAATTTTTGCTGTTTCTTGAATCCCATTTCCTAATAGAACTGCTGTAACCTCCCCCCCCGTTTTCTTTGAAAACTCAATGGAGGCTGATAGAAGTTCAAAGGTTATCTTTCTTACCCTGCCATCCTGATGCTCTGCCAATACCCAAATTTCATTAGCCATAATCAATCCTTTCAAAATAATTCGGGGAATTTTAATCCGCCTGCCTTCCGAGAGCAGGGAGTTTGTTGTTTTTACTCCGGACCCTGAACTCTGAACCCAGACCTCAATTATTAAATTACCTTGGCCTCTTCTCTAAGAAGTCTAACCAATGTTTTCACATTTTCTGGAAAATCGTCTTTAATCATTCGGACCGGTGGTCTTTTGGGTGGCGGAAAATATTTATTCAATTTTATCTTGGCTGAACGAGATCCTACATCGTTGGGGGTCAATCCAATCGCAGAAAGATCGACCTTTTTAATCTGGGCTTTCATGGCCTTCATGACATTCATTACTTGGGGAATCCGAGGGGTATAAAGGCCTTTCTGGCAAGTGAAAAGGGCTGGAAGAGGGCAGGTAAGGGTCTCCTGTCCTCCTTCTACTTCCCGAATTACCTTTACCTCTTTCTTTGGATCCTCTACTTCAAGGCCAATGATGGCGTTCACATGGGGGATACCCAACCACTCGGCAACTGCAGGTCCAATGATCCCTGCATCATCATCCATGGCCTGTCTTCCCGTTAGAATTAGATCAAAAGTCTTATCTTTGAGATAGGCGGCTAAAACTTTTGCAATGGAAAAAGGATCCGATCCCTCAATGGCAGGATCGGTCAGTTGAACTGCATCATCCGCTCCCATTGAG
>CAZFDM010000087.1:0-7444 GCA_964517975.1 uncultured Syntrophaceae bacterium | reverse complement strand
TTGGGGAAAAAATTGCCTGTGGAAATCATCCGATATGACGATAAAAGCGATATAGGGACAACGGTAAAACTGTTTGAAAAGTTAGTTTTAGATGAGAAGGTTGACTTCATCTTCCCTCCATGGGGAACCGCATCCCACTTTGCCATCGCTCCACTGACCACTAAATATAAGACGCCAGTGCTTGGACCAACTTGTTCATCTTTGAAACTTAAGGAAATGGCACATACGATTCCTTACATGTTCATTACATTGAATCAACCCTGGGATCATGGGGGAGTCATTGTTGATCTCTGTCTCGAAGTAGGAGTTAAAAAGGCAGCAGTCATCCATCATACTGATCTTCATGGGATAGAGATGGCAACTTCTATCGTTCCAATGTTGGTTGGAAAAGGAGTGGATGTCCTTCTCTATAAGAGCTTTCCAGCAGGGGTTAAAGATCTCTCCCCATTGCTTAAAGAAATTAAACCCCTTGGGGTGGATGCCCTCATTGCATCCGCTTACCCCCCAGAAAACTTTCTGATGGTCGAACAGATGATGACGATTGGCTTAAACCCGAAACTCTTCTTCTCATCTGTTGGGATCGCCTACCCCTCGTTTAGAGATAAATTTGGTGCAACCGCGGTAGAAGGGATATTGGGAACGGGGTGTTGGAATCCAAAAGTTTCTCCTGCTGCAAAGGAATGGTTTGACCGATACACCAAGCGATGGAAAGTTGAACCTGATCGATGGGGAACTGCCCAGAGCTATGCGACGGGTCAAATTCTGGAGAAGGCCATTGAAATTGCAGGAACCCTTGAGCCAACAAAGGTAAGGGATGTAATTGCCAGGGAGACATTTGATACTATTCTTGGCAGGATAAAATTCGAAAACCAGTTTGCTAAAGGTTGGCCTGGCCATGTAGGACAGTGGCAAAAAGGGGAGTTTATGGTTGTCGATAAAGCAACCCGCCAGGCAGCGCCTGTCTATCCCAAGCCTGAGTGGCCAAAGAAGTAGTAATGTACAGAATTAATTGAAACCATTTGCTGGCTGTCTAAAAAGACTGTTTTAAAAAATAAACTATCACCGTAATGAAATCTACATTTTTAGACAGCCAGCAAACCCCTTCTTTCAAAAAAAAGAGGATTTTTGTGTTTGAAGCCATTCTAAATATTGTGATTGCAGGTTTAATCATGGGGGGAATCTATGCCCTTATTGCTGTAGGCCTGAGTCTCCAGTACGGTGTTGGACGAGTACTGAATATCTCTCACGGTGAGTTTATTATGCTTGGAGCCTTTGCTACCTGGTCGCTCTATACCCTACTGGGAGTCAGTCCCCTACTTTCTCTGATCATTTGCGGTCCCTTTTTATTCCTTTTAGGTTTTCTGATCCACCGGACTCTTTTCCAATACTTGAGAGACAAATCCGAATCGATGGGCGCCTTTGCAGATAGTTCTCTTTTGGCTTCCTTTGGTCTCCTCTTTATCATTCAGAATATAGCCTTACTCATATGGAAGGCTGATTTGAGGGGGTACTCATACTTAAACACTCCTGTGAGTATTTTTGGAGCCATATTTACAGCCAATCGGATCGTGGCCCTTCTGTTTGCTGTGACCATCAGTTTAGCCTTCTATCTCTTTCTAACCCACACCCGAATGGGAAAGGCGATTAGGGCCTCGGCAGAAGATCCAATGACCGCTCAGGTGATGGGAGTGAACATCCATAGGATGCTGGCTATCTGTTTTGGGCTTGGCGCATTGATGGCAGGTTTTGCCGGTCCCCTCATCAGCATGATGTATGAAATCCAGCCAACCATGGGGATCGAATATACCATCATTGCGATCATTGTGGTGGTCTTAGGTGGATTGGGTAGTATTAACGGCAGTTTAATTGGCGGTTTCTCCTTAGGCCTTGTGGGTAGTATTGTCACCTATTTTAATCCAGGTCTATCATTGATTGCCTACTACGTCATTTTCATCCTCCTACTCCTGATAAGGCCTACAGGTATTTTGGGGAAATAGAGGCATGGAAGGGTTCAACGTGATCACAAAAAGACCTTTTACTGTAGGGGCAGTTCTTCTTATCCTCATTCTATTAGCCATCATGCCCTTTTATGCCAAACCCTATCCTGTGATATCCCTAACGAATATCCTCATGTATATCATCCTCACGGTGAGTTGGGTCATCTTCTCTGGCCCCACCCATTACATTTCACTCGCCTCTGCTGCTTTCTTCGGGGTTGGCATCTACACTTCTGCCCTTTTGGGTAAAATCTTACCCCTACCCCTCATTGTGGTAGCAGGTGGCTTTACCAGTTTTATACTCGCCCTTTTTATTGGCCTGCTCACTCTAAGACTAAGAGGCATGTACTTCATCATATTTACTTTCTCAATCAGTGAACTTATTAGGCATTTTCTTTTATGGTGGGAGACGAATGTGGAGGGTACAGTAGGCAGGTGGGTGGTGATGGTGAGTCATAATACGGTTTATTATATCATTCTCATTATTTTTGTGATGACCATGCTGATAGCCTACCTCATGAGGCAATCCCGTTTCGGGTTGGCCCTGAGGTGCATTGGGGAGCAAGAGGAGGCTGCCATTCATATAGGGATCAATGCCACGATAGTGAAATCGCTTACCTTTGCTATCAGTGCCACTTTTATGGGAGCATCGGGAGCGATCATGGCCACAAGATGGACCTATATTGATCCAAGAATTGCATTTGATCCTCATCTTTCTTTTATGCCTGTTTTGATGGCCATCTTCGGTGGCACCGTTCACTTTTATGGCCCTCTTTTCGGAGCGGCTATTTTTGCCTATTTGGAAGAAATCCTCACCACGAAGTTCCCTTACTACTACATGCTTTTCTTTGGCGCCATTTTGATTGTGGTTATTTTGTTTTTACCTCACGGCCTTTTCGGATTGATACAGAAGCGGTGGAAAGGAGGCTCCGAATAGCAACATGCCAATCCTTGAAGGGAAAAAGGTTACAAAATACTTCGGAGGACTTGCCGCTTTGTATCAGGTCGATTTTGAGATCAACACAGGCGAAGTGGTAGGGCTGATAGGCCCAAATGGAGCCGGCAAAACAACCCTTTTTAATCTGATCTCTGGCTTCTTACCCATTACGGCAGGGGAGATAAGATATAAAGGTCAAAAGATAAATGGGTTGAATCCTCATCAAATCTGCTGGAAAGGTGTGGCGAGGACTTTTCAATCAACAAAACTCTTTGCTGGAATGACCGTTTTTGAAAATGTCGTTTCCGCTTCCCTGTTTGGGAGTAAAAGGACCGTCTCTTTGCCTGAGGCAGAAAGGGAAACGATGGAGTTACTGGAATTTGTAGACCTCTTATCGGTGAGAACGATGCTGGCTAAGGATCTGCCCATTGCGCATCAAAAACGCCTTGAAGTAGCCAGGGCATTGGCCACAAAGCCTGATTTACTCATGTTTGATGAGGTGATGGCAGGGTTGAACCCGGTTGAGGTCGTAGAGGCAATGGGGCTTGTTGCAAAGATTCGGGATAGAGGGATCACCATTTTCATGATCGAACATGTGATGAAGGCAATCATGGAAGTATGTAATCGAATTATCGTTCTCCATCACGGCAGTAAGATTGCAGAAGGCAGGCCTGAAGAGGTTGCAAACAGTCCTAAAGTGATTGAAGTATATCTGGGGGAGTAAACCCATGTTGGAGGTTAACAAAATAAATGCATTCTACGGGAAGGTTCAGGCTGTTTGGAATGTCTCCTTAACCCTCAATCATGGAGAGCTTGTCGCATTGGTGGGCTCCAACGGAGCGGGTAAAACAACCGTACTCAATATCATATTTGGCCTTTTACGACCCGCTTCAGGGACTGTGAACTTTCTGGGAAGGCGGATAGATAGATTGCCACCCGACCAAATTGGGAAGTTGGGTATCTCATACATTCCAGAGGGAGGCAGGCTTTTTAAAGAAATGACTGTATGTGAGAACCTTGAGATGGGTGCTTATATGGATGAAGCCTGGAATCGGAGGAAGGAGACACTGGCCCATGTCTATGAATTGTTTCCGAGGTTAAAGGAGAGAAAGAGTCAATTGGTCGGAACACTAAGTGGTGGCGAGCGTCAAATGGTTGCAATAGGCCGGGCTTTAATGTCCAGGCCAAAGACGTGTATTTTTGATGAACCTTCCTATGGGTTGGCTCCCTTATTGGTAAAAGAGATATTCCGGATTATAAAAGGGCTTCAAGAAAAAGGAATTGCTATCTTATTGGTTGAACAAAATGTCCGTCAAACCTTAGAGATATCGGATCGGGCCTATGTTTTGGAGAATGGCCGAATCGTTCTTGAAGGAAGAAGCGGTAGCCTTCTTGAAAACAACCATGTTAAAAAAGCCTATTTGGGGTTATAATAAATTCGTTTAATCTAAGGAAGGTCATTACCCTATGAATCAGAAGATCGATTTTGTTGACCAAACCCTTCGAGATGCTCAGCAGAGTCTATGGGGTTATATGATGCGAACTGAACATATGACCCCCATTGCAGAAGTGATGGATCAGGTTGGCTATAGAGCCATTGCCACCGTAGGCTCCCAGGCCTTTACCGTGCAGGTAAGAAACCTCAACGAGGACCCCTGGGAGAGAATTAGAATTCTTTCTAAGTTGATCACCAAAACCCCTATTCGAGGTTCCTATCAGATTGGCTCACTCTCCTCCTTTGATCTAAGTACCCCTCGGGATATCATCACCCTCTGGATAAAACGCTCCGTTGCCAATGGAATCAAAAGTTTCTGGATCTGCGATTATCAATACGAAATGGACAAGTTTATCTATTTTGCAAAGATTGCCAAGGCCGAAGGGGCGGAGGTCGTACCGGCCTTAATGTATACCTCAAGCCCTGTCCATACGATGGAGTTTTGGATCGGGAAAATTCGAAGGTTGCTTGAAGCGAAGGAATACATCGATCGTATAATGATTGAGGATGCCTCAGGAATTATCACACCTGAAGAGACTCGAGAGTTGGTATCTACGGTTATAAAGCATTGCGAGGGGTTACCCCTTGAGTTTCATTCCCATTGTAATTCAGGATTGGCTCCGCTGTGTTATTTAGAGGCGATCAAATCAGGGGTGACGACCCTTCATACTGCGGTTTCACCGCTTGCCAATGGTACATCCCTTCCTGCGATAGAGACTGTTTTAAAGAATGCTAAACGTCTTGGATTTTCTACAGATCTGAATGAAGAGGCCCTTGCGACAGTCTCTTCTTATTTTAGGAAGGTTGCTGAAAAAGAGGGGTTACCCATTGGGGTTCCACTGGAGTATGATCTCTTTCATTTTGAGCATCAGGTTCCTGGGGGGATGATGACCAATCTCACGAGGCAACTCAGGGAGATAGGGTTAGAGCATCGGTTGCAGGAGATTCTTGAGGAGGTGGTTTTGGTTCGGAAGGAGTTGGGGTATCCTGTGATGGCTACTCCCTACTCTCAGATTGTAGGGGCGCAGGCAGTGGAGAATGTGGTATCAGGGGAGAGGTATAAGCATATCCCGGATGAGGTGATCAAGTATGTTTTGGGATATTATGGGGAGCCGGTTGTCCCTATCGACCCAAATGTGATGGATCGGGTGATGGGTTTACCCAGGACCAAAGAATTTCTCAATTGGAAACCCGAAGGGTACGATAAGTCGGTTGAAGAGCTTCGCAAGGAGTTAGGGGAGGAGCTTTCGGATGATGAACTTTTACTTAGAATATTAATACCAGGAAGGCCTGTGAAGAGGGCTGGGTCCAAGAAGGAAGAGGTATATTCTTTAGTGAAAGCATCAGCGTCTGTTAATCCTGCTATGGAATTTCCAACGGAGTTTAGGGTAGATGTTGATGGAGAAGTCTTTAACGTGAAGATTTCTCCTGTTTGGGATGGGGATGGGAAGGGTGAGTCCTTTCGTGCGGGAGAGGGTTTAGAGGTTCAGAAAACGACGACAAAGCAGAGGGAGGTTCCTTCAGGGGCAATATTCTGTGGGATGGCGGGTTTAGTGCTTTCGATTGAGGCCAAGGTGGGGGCTCGGGTCAATGCAGGTGATTTGATTGCCATTATTGAGGCGATGAAGATGAGGAGGCCTATCAATTCTCCTCGGAGTGGAGTCGTCAAGGAGATTCTGGCTCATGAGGGAGAGATGGTTTCACCTGAAGATATCCTGATGGTGGTGGAGTGATATTTATGAAGAAGAACATTGTTCTTATTGGGACTCTTGATACAAAGGGAGAAGAGGCCCTTTATATGAAAAATTTAATGGAGGTAAATCATTATAAAGTTACAACGATTGATATTGGCACAGGATCGCGTGGGACGCTGAGGTTAACTCCTGATTATCCCCGAGAAGAGGTGATTAAGTGCGCAGGTAGTAAAATAGAAGAAATCCTTGCTCTTGGGGAGAGTGGCCAGGAGAATAGGATGATGGAGATCATAGCAGAGGGTGCGATAAAGATTTGCCGAGGACTTTATGACTCAGGTAATTTAGACGGGATGATTTCCATAGGTGGAACGATGGGCACCTCTTTGGGAACCCGAATCATGAGGGCAATGCCTTTTGGCCTTCCAAAGGTAATGCTTTCAACTGTTGCTTCGGGAGATACTCGTCCATATATTGGCACTAAGGACATCGTTATGGTATCCTCTATTGCTGACATTGCTGGGTTAAACAGGATCACCGAGGTGACGCTCAGGCAGGCAGCAGGTGCGGTGATGGGGATGGTTTCTGTGGTTGAAGCAAAGGCTACAGAGAAACCTCTCCTTGGAATTACCACGCTTGGTGGGACAACCAATTGTGCCCTTCGGGTTAAAAAGGAGTTTGGGGAGAGGGGTTATGAGGTGGTAATCTTTCATGCCAATGGTTGTGGCGGAAAAGCAATGGAAGAGATGATTGAGCAAGGATTAATTCAAGTGGTTTTTGACCTTTCCCCCAATGAGATTGTTGATCACCTTTATCAGGGGTGGGGTGATGCAGGACCCACAAGAATGGAGGAGGCGGGTCGAAAAGGGATTCCTCAGCTCATTGCCCCTGGAAACATTGACCATATCATTTATCCCTCTCCTGATAAAATCCTTGAGCGATTTCGACATCAATATGTGCATGTTCACGGGACTGGAATCTATGTTCTGCGAACAAAGAAGAAGGAGATGATCGAAGTGGCGGAGGTGATGGCTGAAAAGATCAATAAGGCGAAGGGAAGAACCGCGGTTATTTTTCCATTAAAAGGCCTCTCTATTCTGGACAAGATGGATAAGGAATTCGACGATCCTGAAGCGAATAATGCCTTTTTTGAGAGGTTAAAACAGAGACTAAAACCTGAGGTAGAAGTTAAGGAAGTGGATGCCCATATTACGGACAACCTGTTTGCCGATGAGGCGATAAAAATGTTATACAGACTCATAAAAGAAAGCGAGGAGGGTGATTCCACCAAAATTTCCAAAGGGGGGAGAGAGAGTTGAAAACC
>CAZFDM010000086.1:0-1869 GCA_964517975.1 uncultured Syntrophaceae bacterium | reverse complement strand
ATCACCTCCGCTGCTATGTCTCGGTCCCGTATGGCCACAAATGCTCTTCCAATCTTCATCCGCATCATATTCTTTGCTGAAAACCCAAGGAGAAAAACGATGATCGTGATCAGGTAATAGAACTCCCTATCTGAATCTATTCTAAATCCTCCGATGCGGATAGGGGGGGCAGCCATACCTAAGGCCCCATGGGTTAAACTTTCCCATTGGAAAAGAATATATTGGACGATAATACCAAAAGACATGGTGGCCATGGCCAAATATAACCCACGCAATCTCAAGCAAGGGATTCCTACCCCTATCCCAATGACGGTCGTAATAATCCCCGAAAGGGGAATCAGGATATAAAAGGGGAGGCTTGCCCTTTCCCCTAAGATGGTTGTCGTATAGGCCCCAATGGCTAGGAAGGCTGCATGCCCTATGGAAATCTGTCCAGTGTACCCGGTCAGGATATTTAGGCCAATGGCCCCAATGATATAGATTCCAACTAAGTTGATTGTATAAAGTGTATACCGCCCCACGAAAAATGGAAGGAGAATAAGGGTTAGGATGAGAACCGTCCACCAAAATTTAACCCAAATGGTTCGAAAGAGGCTGAGATCTTCCTGATAGGTCTCAATGAAGGTTCTGCTTCTCAATACCATGAAACGAGCCTAAACCCTTTCGATCTCTTCTGTACCAAAAAGACCATAGGGTCTTAAGATTAAAATGATAAATAGAAGAATGTAGGCCGAAATTTCTTTAATCCCACTTATATAGAGGTCCAGATACCCTCCCACCAAGGTTTCGAAAAGACCAATGAGAAGTCCTCCGATTAACGCCCCGACCACACTATCAAGTCCTCCTAAGATGATAGCAGGAAAAACTTTAATGGCTACAAAGCTTAAATTGAGATTCATCACGAGGACATTGGCCAAAAGGATCCCTGAAATTCCAGCCGTAGCAGCCGCAATCGCCCAGGATAGAGAAAATATCTTTTTCACGTTGATTCCCATTAAAAAGGCAACGATTTGACGATCTGCAGCCGCCCGCATAGCAATTCCTAATGTGGAATACTTGAAAAATAGAAAAAAGATCACCATAACCCCACAGGAAATGATAAAGGTCCATAGGTGGGCATAGGAGACCACAATCTTTGAGATGACAATGGGCTCTTTAGGAAAGGGAGAAGGAAACATCACATTCCCAAAACCAAAAACCATCCCAGTGAGAGGCCTAAGAATGATACTCAACCCCAGCGTGATCATAACCACTGCAAAGATGGGTTCTCCAATCATCGGCCGCATGATAAATCGTTCGATTCCTAATCCAAGCAGGGCGCAGAGAGCCAAGGTTAAGAAGAAAGCAGATAAAAAACCAAAATGAAATCTTTCCATTAAAAGGACGCAGAAATAGGCGGCTACCATTAAAATCTCACCATGAGCAAAGTTCAGGATTTTCGTTGCCTTGTAAATCACTACAAATCCTATGCCGATCACTGCATAGACACTTCCCACCGCCAAACCACTCACGATCAACTGAAGGAGATAATTGAATTCCCCAACCATATCTTGTTTTTTTACTCCATAGAAAGGACTCTAATCTATTTTGGAAGTTTCCATCATTTATAAAGCCCCTCTATCAAGTCTCTATATTTTTTTTCGATCATTTCTCTTCGAACTTTCATAGTGGCTGTCAACTCATCATCATCCCGATCGAGCTCCTTCTCAAGGAGAACAAACTTTTTGATGCGTTCAATTCTTGACCTCTCTTGATTGGCTTTTTCCACTTCCTCCTGGATAAGTTTGTATACTTCAGGATTCTTCGAAAGGCTTTTGAAGGTTGTAAAGGGAATTCCCTTCTTCTGGGCCCAGTTGGCTACATTATCGA
>CAZFDM010000085.1:0-7297 GCA_964517975.1 uncultured Syntrophaceae bacterium | reverse complement strand
GGTTCAATATTTTTGGATTTAAACAAATTTGGGTTTTAAGTTTGTTTAGTGTTTAGAGTTTTGAATTTAGGATTTAGATCAAAGAGGTCATATGGATCTATTTCTTAATATTGTCATCAGTGGTCTCATCAGCGGAAGTGTATTTGCCCTGCTGGCTATAGGGTTTTCTCTGATCTTCGGTGTGGCACGAATTGTCAACATCGCCCACACCGCTTTTTATATGCTCGCTGCCTATTGTATCTATGTCGTTACCCATAAGATGGGCTTTCATCCGATTTGGGGTATGGTGACCGCTATTGTTCTGGTCACCCTCTTGGGCCTCATCTCCTACAAGATTTTTGTCAACCCTATTCGAGAGCATGAGGGTGCTGTGTTGATTGCCACCATTGCCTTAGCCATGGCCTTCCAGGAGGTCATGGCCCTGATCTTTACAGGCACCTATTTAAGTGTGCCTGCCTTGCTCAAGGGGTATTTCTTGGTCTTAGGTGTAAAGGTCTTTTATCAACAGCTCCTAACGTTTCTTGTAGCGTTGCTGGTGATGGCAGTGCTTTGGGCCCTTCTCACCAGGACCAAACTGGGGTTGGCCATCCGATCCACGGCTCAAGACAGGGAGGTGGCCAACCTCATGGGGATCAACGAGTCTCGGGTCGCCATGGTGACCATGGGCATCTCTGTTGGGTTAGCTGCACTGACAGGAGCCATCGTCGTCCCGCTCACCATTCTTGAACCACACATGTGGATGCACCCGTTGGTCATGATGATGGCAGTCGTTGTTCTGGGTGGACTTGGTAGTCTGAAGGGAAGTTTCATTGGGGCATATATCTTGGGCTTTGCTGAAGCGCTGGTAGTCTTTCTTGCTCCTATGGGCTCCTTTCTGAAAGGATCGGTGGCCCTATCCATTATGATTCTTGTATTGCTCATACGGCCGGAAGGCCTCTTTGGAATTTACTTTGAGGAAGAAAGATAATGTTAAGCCTCATTCTTTTCTACCTACGAAGGCTGTTTATTGTTTTCAAAAACGAGGTGCTGGTTCTACCTTCCCGTGTAGTAACTGTCGTCTTCTTCATCCTCTTGCTCCTTTTACCTCTATTTACTAAAGACCCCTATCTCCTAAGAATTTTCACCCTTACCAGTATCTTTGCGCTACTGGCTGCAAGCTGGGACCTGCTGTCTGGCTTCACGGGCCAGATGAATTTCGGACACGCCCTTTTCTTTGGGGTGGGCGCCTATGGGGCCGCCTTGCTCAACAAATATGTGGGTATCCCCCCGTGGGGGACCATTCCTTTGGGGGCACTGGGAGCGGTTCTATCAGGCCTGATCATCGGAATCCCTTGTCTAAGACTCAGAGGGACCTATCTGGCCTTGACCACCCTTGCCTTCCCCATCATCTTGATGGGTATTGTTTTTGCCCTTCCCCGTCTCACAGGGGGTGAATTAGGCATTTCAGGAATTTCAAGGCTCTCTGGGTCCCGTATCACTGATTACTATATCACCATCATCGTGATGCTTAGTCTGTGTACCATCATGTGGAAGATCACCGACTCCAATACCGGAATTATCTTCCATGCCATCCGGGAGGATGAACTTGCTGTCAGGGCCTCAGGGATCAACACCACTCGATATAAACTTCTGGCCTTTTCCCTCAGCGGCTTTTTTGCAGGAATCTCAGGAGGGCTCTATGCCCATTTTATGAGGATCGCAGGTCCATCAACTCTTGAAGTCTCCATGTCCTTCCAGGTGGTTATCTGGGCAATCTTCGGTGGAATCGTGACCATCTATGGTCCTGTGGGCGCAGTATTTGTTCTTTTCCCATTATTGGAGTTGCTCCGATTTTGGCAAGAGTTTCGAATGCTGATGTTTGCATGCGTGGTGCTGTTTATTCTCCTTTATATGCCTGACGGGCTCTTTCGTTGGCTTCGTGATAGGATCGAAAAGGAGTGCCCCCGATGTAAAATTAGAAATGTCGCTTTGCGTCATACCTGTCGCATCTGCACAGCACCATTAGATTAAACGGTGAGGGTAAAAAATGGATCCAAAAGAAATCTATGCTTCAAAACCTTGGTTAAAGCACTACCCTGAGGGGGTCACGGACACGGTGGAGATCCCTAACCTATCCGTCCCTGACCTCATTGACCAAGTGGTGGAGAAATACAGCAATAAGACCGCATTGATCTTTTATGGGAAAAAGATCAGTTATGCAACCTTGAAAGAGTTGACCGACCGTTTTGCCACAGCCCTGGCCGATTTGGGGGTTAAAAAGGGAGATACCGTCGCCCTCTATCTTCTGAACTGTCCACAATTTGTCATCGCCTATTTAGCCGCTTTGAAAATCGGGGCTAAAGTGACACCCATCAGTCCTGTCTATACCAGCCATGAAATCAAACACCAGATTCAGGACAGCGATGCAATGACCGTGGTCTGTCAGGATATCCTTTATGATAATGTCGAAAAGACCGGTCTCGGCCTCAAACATGTGATTCTGACCAATATCGCAGAATACCTTCCAACACTCAAAAAGATGTTTGGGAAAAGTGCCTTGGGAAAGGTCTATGGCGAATTACATGTTCCCACACCCAAGTTTATAAAGGAGGCAGGCCTCCTTCAATTTCAATACCTCTTGAAGAAGTATCCCCCTCAGCCTCCCAAAGTGATGATCGAACCAGAGAAGGACATTGCCGCTCTTCCTTATACAGGAGGCACCACCGGGCTTCCTAAGGCAGCGATTTTGACTCATTACAATATGGTAGCCTTGGAGTCACAAGTCATGGCCTTCTGGCCTTTCTTTGAAAAAGGCAACGAATTAGTCATGGCCTTTTTGCCCTTTTTCCACATCTATGGTCAGGTGGTCGTGATGCTGGGAAGTCTAACTCAGGGCTTCACCATGGTTCTCTTTACCACCCCTGACATAGATGACATCCTTTTTGCAATGGAAAGATATCAGGCCTCTGCATTTTATGGTGTACCCACTATGTTTGAATACCTCAAGGAATATGAAAAAACAGATCGGGTGAATTGGAAGCGACTCAAACTGATCGCCTGTGGGGCAGATACCCTTCATGAATCAACCATTGATGCGTGGGAAAGAAGGACCGGATCGAAGATCTTTGAAGGGTACGGGATGACTGAAACCACTGCTATCAGTCATGGAAGCCCGATTCATAGACCCAAAAAGGGATCCTTTGGTGTGCCCCTGCCAGGCATGAAAGCAGCCATTGTCGAACATGAAGGGACCAACTTCTTGCCACCAGGGGAGGTAGGAGAATTGATCCTAAATGGGCCCAACATTATGAAAGGCTATTGGAAAAGGGAGGAGGAAACCCGACAATCTCTCATCGAGATTGACGGAGAGAAGTGGCTCAGAACCGGAGATTTGGTGAGTATGGATGAAGAGGGTTATTTCCATTTCTTTGACCGCAAACGCGACCTCATCAAGTATAAAGGCTATTCAGTCTTTGCCCGACATGTCGAAGAGGTTCTTTACAAGCATCCTCAAATCAAGGCAGCAGGCGTCGTGGGCGTTCCCGATCCCAAAGTGGGTCAACTCATAAAGGCCTATGTGGTTCTGGAGAGCGAAGCCAGGGGAAAGATTTCTGAAGAGGATATTATTAATTTCTGTAAGGAGAATCTCGCTCACTATAAGGTTCCCAAGATTATCGAATTCAGAGGGGAACTTCCCAAGACAGACGTGGGAAAGGTCTCGCGAAGGGAGTTGAGAGAAGAGGCAGAAGGGAAATGAGATGAGCCCACCCTTCCTCGAAATTAAAGGACTCACCAAAAATTTTGGCGGACTCCGAGCGGTCAACAATGTCAGTTTTTCTATGGAAAGGGATCAGGTCTTAGGGTTGATCGGACCGAACGGCGCTGGCAAGACGACGTTGCTTCGTTTGATTACTGGCATTCTAAGACCCGACCATGGAAGTATCCGTTTCATAGGAAAAGAACTTGTAGGTCGTAAAACGTGGGATATCGTCAATATGGGAATCGCCTGTACCTTTCAAAACATGAGACCCTTCAGGCGGCTTCCTATTATTGCCAATGTCATGGTCTCCTGCCTCTCCCCCCGAGCCAAGAAGAGAGGAGAATGGGTCAAGCGTGTTCAGGCAAAGGCCATGGACGCTCTCGAATTCGCAGGCATTTCAGATATGGCCCGCGAAAACGCCTCCACCCTTTCACAGGGTGACCTGAAGAGGTTGGAAGTGGCGCGCGCCGTCGCCACAGAACCGGACTTACTCCTCTTGGATGAACCTTTTGGTGGATTGAGTCCTGCTGAGACAGAGCTCATGGCCAAATCCATCAGCCGACTGCATAAAGGTGGCCGTTTTGGTCGATTACATAGCGAAGGGCCAGCCATGATTATCGTTGAGCATAAACTTCAATGGTTGATGAAGATCGTGGATCGCATCATCGTCCTAAATTTTGGGAACATCATTGCGGATGGAACACCTGACGAGATTATTAAAAATCCTCTTGTGATTGAGGCTTATCTTGGTGAAGGAGGCAGTTAGGGCATGCTGCTGGAAGTGACCAATTTGTCAGTCTGGTATGACAAAGCCATGCTCATTAATCACTTAAGCATGGGAGTGGATACCGGAGAGCTGGTCAGCCTCGTCGGTCCCAATGGGGCAGGCAAATCGACCCTTCTAAGAGCCATTACTGGTCTGGTCGCCTGGGAGAAAGAGATTACTCGGAGGTCTACTCACGGGGATATTGTCTTGGAGGGTTCAGTCACCTTTGATGGAGAACGAATCGATCATATTCCTGCTCATGAAATCGTAAAGCGTGGCCTGATCCTTTGTCCAGAGAGGCGAAGGCCATTCCGAGAGATGACCGTATTGGACAACCTTTTGGCTGGGTCCTACCTGGTGAAGGACAAGAATGAAATTCAGGATAACTTAAGTAAGGTGTATAAATTATTTCCGGTGCTCAGGGAGCGATCAAAACAAATTTCGGGGACGCTCTCCGGTGGAGAACAACAGATGCTCGCCGTTGGGAGAGCATTGATGTCTAAACCCAAACTGCTCTGCATTGATGAACCCTCAACAGGATTGGCTCCCCTTCTGAGAGTAGAGGTATTTCAGAAAATCGGGGAGATCAGTCAATTAGGGATTACCGTCTTACTCGTTGAGCAGGAGGTGAGTACCGTTTTCAAAATGACCTCCCGCAACTATGTCCTCTCCTCTGGAAAAATTATTGCTGAAGGAACTGGCGAGCAATTACTTCAAGACGAGGTTTTACGAAAAACCTATTTGGGGCTTTAAGGGGTCTCCCCGAAAGGATCTCCTCTATCGGCAAGGGGAACGATGCCCCTTCGTCCATGGGAATTAAAAAAATCGCTGATGGATCCTTGCTTATTTTTTAATTGGCAATGGCCTCTAAAATGGATATCTTCCTATTTTAATGACGTGGTCAGCGATCTCTCTCCTTAAGCCAATCGTATTGACAGGAGTAAAACGGGTCAGTTTTTTAAGGGCCGACAGTTGGGTTCTTAAGATATCCCCCTCCGCAATCGCCGCAAATGCCTGCTTGGCAAAACCTTCGATTCGATCGAAGGCATCATTCACATAGACTTTGACCATGGCCTTCTGAATCTGTGCCCTTTCATCGTTAAATCTTTCCATGGTTTTGATAGCCCTAAGCAGCGCACTCTCCATGGCAAAGACCTCGATGACCATATCGCTGATCGAAGCTAAAATCTCCTGTTCCTCCGCCAGTTTCATCATATATTTCTGAACCGCAGTACCAGCGACCAACAAGGCAATCTTCTTCGACATCTCCACCATCTCTTTCTGCATGGAGAGTTGACCATCATCTGCTTCCACCTTCGGCCTTAGGCTGAGTAGTTCTCCTGCCACCTTTTGTGCAGCTCCGAGAACAGGAAGGCGATTCTTCATTGCCCTTTTGGTCAGCATATCCATAATGAGAAGACGATTGATCTCGTTAGTCCCCTCCCAGATTCGATTAATCCTGGAATCCCTGTATCCCCGTTCTATCGGATAATCATGAATGTATCCATACCCTCCATGAATCTGAAGGGCCTCATCTACAATATAGTCCAGCATCTCTGAAGAATAAACCTTGTTGATGGAGTCCTCAATCGCATACTCCTCTATCCCGTTGGCCATTTGAATCCCAACATCTTCTGCATGATGGTCAATCCGCTGGAGAATCCGATCCACCATGGCAGCGGTCCTGTATACCATGCTCTCCACAGTGAAGGTCCGTATCGCCATCTCTGCAATCTTATGCTTAATCAAGCCAAACTCGGCAATCGGCCTACCAAACTGTACCCTCTGCTTGGCATAGGTGACCGCCTCCTGCAGTGCGCTCTTACAAGAGCCCACGCAACCTGCGCCTAATTTAAAACGACCGATGTTTAGGGTATTGAAGGCCACAATGTGACCCCTTCCCACTTCTCCGAGGACATTTTCCACCGGAACTTTAGCATCGGTGAAAATCACGCTTCGTGTGGAGGAGCCTTTCATTCCCATCTTGTTCTCTTCTTCATCCACCGAGACCCCTTCAAATTTCCGTTCAACAATAAAGGAGGTGAACTTCTCCCCATCCACTTTGGCATAGGTTACAAAGACATCGGCAAACCCTGCATTGGAGATGAATTGTTTCTGGCCATTTAGAATATAATACTTCCCATCGGGGCTGAGGGTGGCTGTGGTTTTGGCGTTCAGGGCATCGGACCCTGCTTCTGGCTCTGTTAAGGCATAGGCAGTGATCCATTCCCCTGTGGCAATTTTTGGAAGATATTTCTTCTTCTGATCCTTATTGCCAAAGAAGATAATGGGTAGAGAGCCAATCCCTGTATGGACCGCATAAGCGACCATAAAGGATCCTCCTCCCTGAGAGAGTTTCTCCATTAACAGTGAGACGCTGACCTTATCCAGGTTCTGCCCCCCATATTCCTCTTCGATATCTCCTGAGAGAAGACCTAACTCCCCAGCCTTTTTGACCAGACTGGGAAGAAGCCCCTCCTTCTGTGCCTCGATATCATCGATCAATGGCTGGACTTCGCCGACAACAAATTCTGTCGCCGCCTGTGCAATGAGTTTCTGCTCTTCTGAAAATTCCTCTGGGGTAAAAACCTCCTGAGGAGAAATCGATTCAACCAGAAATGCTCCACCTTTTACGAATTCTTCCATAAAAACCTCCTGGTATAATGATCACAGTATGTGATCTAAGTTAAAGGTTAGTCGTCGTAAATTTCTTTCTTTTTGCTACTTTTTCTTTCTTTACAAGCCATGTGGAATTGTGCAAATCTTAAGTTCATCAATGGTTCTTTTCCGCC
>CAZFDM010000084.1:0-8173 GCA_964517975.1 uncultured Syntrophaceae bacterium | reverse complement strand
CCCTTGGAGGGCTTAAAATCCATAAAATGACGGCGTCTCCTTTACCAATATTTTCCCATTTTGAAGGAAATGTTGACCCGATATAGAGGCTATCTCCTTGTTTTAATATAATTTTTTTATTCTGGACCTCAACTTCTATCTCTCCCTCAATCACATAGGCGAATTCATCCCCCTTATGGCTACAAAAGTGACCGTCGATGAAAGATCCCTCTTTAAAGGTCAATAGATAAGGCTCCATTCTTCTATTGAGCACATCCGAGACCAATAACTGAACCTTGATATCTTTTCCCTTCAGTGTAGAAAATCGAATCTCCTGCCTCTCATCCGGTTTGATCACCATCTTTTGCAATGGGCCACTTTCACCTTCCATTAGAAAATAGATCGGCTGGGTGTTCAATTTTTCACTCAATTTTAGAAGGGAATCGATGGAAGGGCTGATCAAATTCTTCTCTAACTGGGAGATAAAACTTGGAGTCAGACCTACCTGTTCAGCTAATTCCTTCTGAGTCATTCCGATTTTCTTTCTCAGTGTCCTAATTTTTTCACCCAGGTTACTTGGCCTTCGGCCTCCAATTGAAGGGAAGATAATTTCCTCCTCCCAGACCTCATAATGTTTCGGCAAAAAGGCGCTTCTTGAAAACCTGCCTTCGATCTTGATCGCTTTAAAAAAGAGTTCACCATTCTGTTTTTCTAATTCAATCGCCACTTGAGTGACATGTCTTAAG
The DNA here is from genome assembly GCA_964517975.1 of uncultured Syntrophaceae bacterium. GTDB lineage: Bacteria > Desulfobacterota > BSN033 > BSN033 > UBA1163 > JBBIRM01. The sequence goes on along the minus strand of CAZFDM010000084.1, from coordinate 7,448 downwards.
TTTGCTTTAAAGGAGGGTGAATGTGCCTCTTTCTCCAAGACCCAGTAGGCTACGGTTTGAAGGTCATAGAGTCTCGGACAGGAATAAGTAAAAAACTTGTAAGTTACATTCTCATCCCCCCAGATGTCCTGCATTCCGGTGAGGCTGTCAAAAATATAACGAACGCCAGCTCCCTTTTCTATTTCAATCCGATCCATAGCCACCCGGAATTGGGAATGGTCCTTCGGATTTTCAACCTTGATAACATTTCCCTCAAATCCTTCTCTCTCTTTTTCATAAAATTGTGTGAAGAGGAAATCACTATTTCCCTTTCCAGCGGTAAAACAGTCCAGGATAGTCAAATTTTCCAGATGAGGGAGAGGGGCTAAACGTTTGGTTAAGGTGGAAGGAGATGCATTAAAACTAACATAAACTAATTTGTATCCGCTCTTCAGATTGTGCTCAATGAATCTCTGGAGAAAAATCTCAATATAAGTCCCTGCTTCTACTTCCCAGATTACATTGTCCCCAGTTTTGAGAAACCCAATGATATGGTCTACATAACTGATTCCAGTGGAGATTTTCACACTCATTTTAATTTTTACTTAAATAATTTATTAAATTATTAAGTTTAAATGTTTTTAACGCCTTCAAACTAAAATGTCAATATAAATTTTATGAAACCTCTTAAAAAGTCTTTTTTATATGGGAGGGTAAGGTGTGGGCATTTATAATTTTAATTTTCTAACAATTTTTTGAAAAATTTTAGCGAACCCATTTAGGGTTTCTTTTATTAAGGGTAAGCCCTTGTGGCTAACCAAAAATTACAGAATTTCCGTAAATATCGAATCTCGATAAGGGACAACCCCTTACTCTATATTTTTAATTGTTCATCTTGTGGCTTACATTTTCACGGTAAGGGACAAGCCCTTACCCTACAATCTTTGATTAAGAGGCCAAAAAGAAAATATAATATTATAATTGCCTGACCCCAAATCCCTCCTCAAATTTCTCTTGACAAAAATCTATTTTTATTTTATCAAAATGCCTAAATACAAGGGGGTATTGATGACAGGGGCGTCTTTGAAAAAGAGCCCCTTTTTTATTTCATCCAATGTGGGATGAGTGACGAAGGCGTCAAAGAAATTTGACGCCTTTTTTATTATTTTCGATAGAAGGAGGAGTAAAATGACTTTCACAAAACCTAACAGAAGCCCAGCAACCTTCACAAAAAATCGCGTAGAGCCCGCTCCCATCTCAGGAATCTGTGTAACCTGTTTAGATGGATGTCCAGGTCCCTGTGAGGTGGGGCGCTCCGCCTTGAGAGGAAGGGAGATTCTTTACCCTCAGCCCTTCTCCAAGATCACAGCAGGGGCAGAAAAAGATTACCCCATCGATTTTTCCCATTTTAATATTCAGGGAACATGTGTCGGGGCCATAGGTGTCCCTGCTGATTCGGATCATGCGACCTTCCCTGCAGTGGATGTATCGACAGAGATTGGGGCCACATCAAAGATTAAACTGAAGGTCCCCTATTTTACAGGGGCATTGGGTTCAACCGATATCGCACGGATCCATTGGGAGTCAATGGCCACAGCAGCCGCTATCGCGGGAACCCTGGTCGTGGTCGGCGAGAATGTTTGCGGAATGGACCCCCATTCAGAATTTAAAAATGGCCGTATCGTCCGATCCCCAGAGATGGAACGTCGGGTAAAAACATTTCAGAAGTGGTATGATGGCCATGGAGGGATCGTCGTACAATATAATGTAGAGGATGGCCGTCTGGGTGTCCCTGAATATGTGGTTGAAAAACTGGGAGTCCAAATCATCGAGCCCAAATGGGGGCAAGGAGCAAAAGATATTGGGGGTGAAGTCAAACTGCCTTCCTTAGAAAGAGCCCTTCAATTGAAAACCCGGGGTTATATTGTCCTCCCCGATCCCGAAGATCCGGTCATCCAGGAAGCATTCAAACAAGGAGATTTTAAAGAATTCGAACGTCATTCCAGATTGGGGATGGTAGACGAAGAAAGTTTCCACAAAGAGGTAGACCGATTAAAAAAGATTGGTGCAAAATATATCTCTCTTAAAACTGGTGCCTATCGACCCGCTGACCTTGCCCGTGCTGTCAAATATGCCTCTGATGCAAAGATCGATCTCCTCACCGTGGATGGGGCAGGAGGAGGAACAGGGATGAGCCCCTGGAGGATGATGAATGAATGGGGAATCCCAACGGTCTACCTCGAAAGTCTCCTTTATCAATATCTGAAACGCCTGGAGCAGAAGGGAGCCTTCATCCCCTCCTGTGCCATCGCAGGTGGGCTTGCCTTAGAGGATCATATCTTCAAAGCCATCGCCTTGGCGGCACCCTATATCAAGGCAACCTGCCTGGGAAGGGCTTCGATGACCGCTGCCATGGTGGGAAATACAATTGGTGAGATGATCAAAAAGGGAAAGGTCCCTGCGGACATTGCAAAATTCGGAACGGATGTTGAGCATGTTTTCGTTCTCGCAGCCAAACTAAAGGATAAATATGGAAAGGATTTTGAACGTATCCCAACCGGAGCGATTGGAATGATTACCTATTTTGATCGACTCAATGCTGGGTTACAGCAACTGATGGCTGGGGCAAGAAAGTTTGCCCTGAGATACATTTCGAGAGATGACATCGTTGCCCTGACCAGGAAGGCAGCGGAAATGTCAGGTATCCCTTATGTGATGGATTGCGATCGAGAAGAAGTGGATAAGATTTTAGGCTGATCCCCATCGATGATTTCAAAGGGATACCGGGGAGGCCTGGTATCCCTTTTTTATTTGTAAAAGATAGTTTTTCGATTATGATAAGAAGAAACATGGCTGATACAAAAAATATCGACGCAAAAGAGATCAACGCCTTGCTGGAGATCAGTAAGGCCATTGCCTCAGGGCTGTATCTTGAGGATGTCCTCAGATTGATCGTATCGGTAACTGCCAGGGTTATGAATTCAAAGATCTGCTCTCTCTGGATTTTGGACGAGAAGGATCAAAAACTAAAATTAAAAGCCACCCAGAGTCTGAGCGAAGAGTATTTAAAGGAACGAAGCCTTTCAATGGGTGAAGGGGTAGTAGGTTATGTAGCCCTCCACAATAAACCCATGGCAGTTCCCGATGTCCTCAAAGAACCTCTCTATAAAGAAAAGGAACTTGCCAAAAAGGAAGGGCTTGTCTCTATGCTCAGCGTACCTATGTGTGTAAAGGAAAGGGTCATTGGGGTGATCAACTGTTATACCTCATCCCCCCATTCCTTCTCGAAGATCGAAGAGGAGATGCTCACGACCATAGCCAACCAAGCAGCGGTCTGCGTAGAGAATTCAGGCTTGACAGAAACTTTGGATATGGATGAGATCCTTCGGCTTGTCTTAGAGGGAGTGACGAAAAACATTGGGTTTGATCGTGCACGCCTCTATCTGGTCAATGAAAAGATGGATAGGCTCGAATGTAAAATGGCAGTGGGGATTGGCGAGGAAAGGATAAAAGGGATTACTCTTCCTTTGAATCCTGAGGACAGCATAGTGGCCCGTTGCGTCTTTGAAAAACAACCCTTTATCATCCCCGATGCGGGTCAAGACTCAAGGGTCAATCCCATTTTGAAAGAGAAATTCAACCTCCACTCTCTTGTGGTTATCCCAATCCTAATTAAGGAAAAGGCATTGGGTGCAATTGCCGCTGACTATGTAGAGCCCAATAAGAGGATTACGAAAGAAACACTCGACTCGTTAATGGTTTTAGCCCAGCAGACTGGACTGGCCATCCGAAATGCCTTCGTCTACCAAGAACTCAAAACCTTTAGCCAGCAGATGGAAGAGAGGATTCAAACGATAACCGCTGACCTAAAAAAAACGGAAGCCCAGTTGATCAGATCCGAAAAATTGGCTGCCTTGGGCCAGCTTGCCGCAGGCATCGCCCATGAGATCCGAAATCCATTAACCAGTATCAATATTCTCATCCACTCCTTAGCCCAGAGCCTTCCCTTCGAAAACCCTCAAAAAGAGGATTTAAAAGTGATTGAAGAAGAACTTCGCCGGATCAATGAGATCGTGGATCAGTTCCTTCGATTCGCAAAACCCGCACCCCCCCTCTTTGAGAAAACAGACTTCGTCCCCATTTTTGAAGAAGCGCTCCAGTTGCTCAGGCCTCAGATAGAACAGCAACATATTATGGTTAAAAAGAAATTTCAGCGCCTTCCAAAAATCTTAATGGATCGTGAACAGATAAAACAGGCCATTTTCAATCTATTGCTTAACGCCATTCAGGCAATGCCTGAGGGGGGTCGTCTGGTGCTCAGGAGCGGAAAATCAGAAGAGGGAAGGTGGGCCTATGTATCGATTCAAGATTCCGGAATTGGGATTTCTCCAGAGGAAATGGACAAACTTTTTGATCCTTTCTTCTCCACAAAAGAGGGCGGAGTCGGACTTGGTCTTTCCATTGCTCATAGGATCATTGACCAACACCGGGGAAAGATGGAGGTGGAAAGTAGACCTGGGAAGGGAACCATTTTTACCATTTTGATTCCCATTCATTAAGAGGAAAGATGAAGACTATTTTGATTGTGGATGATGATAAATCGATTCGATATTCTTTAAAACGGATGTTAGAAAACCAGTTTATTATCCTGACCGCTCAAAATGGTGAGGAGGCTCTTGGTTGTTTCAGGCAATACTCTCCTGACCTTGTCCTAATGGATATCAAAATGTCGGGACGAAGTGGAATGGAAGTATTGAAGGAAATGAGATCGATTGATCCAAAATGCTTGGTCATCCTTATGACCGCCTATGGGACGACGGATACCGCTATCGAAGCGATGAAGTATGGGGCTTTCGATTATGTGTTGAAACCTTTTCCAATCTCAAAGATTAAGGAACGGGTGGAAAAGGCTATCTCATTGCGGATGTTGATGAAGGAGGAGATTGGTTATCCCACTCTAAGCGAACCGGCTGGGGAAGAGAAAAGGATCGTGGGCTCATCACCTAAAATGCAGGAGGTTTATAAGAGGATTGGTCAGGTGGCCCCGAGTGATGTCACGGTCCTTTTGAGAGGAGAGAGTGGAACGGGTAAGGAGTTGATTGCGAGGGCAATTTACCATCATAGCACCCGATCGAGCCAGCCCTTCCTGCCGATCAACTGTGCAGCCATTCCAGATACCCTTCTTGAGAGCGAACTATTTGGTCATGAAAAGGGGGCTTTCACGGGAGCCACCTCGCGTCGAATCGGAAAACTTGAACAGTGCCACAGGGGAACCATCTTCCTCGATGAGATTGGGGATATGTCTCTCTCCACTCAGGCCAAATTATTGCGGGTGCTCCAGGAGAAGAGTTTTGAAAGACTGGGGGGAATGGAAACGATCAGGGTGGATGTTCGATTCATTACCGCAACCAATAAAAATTTGGAAGAGTTAATTGCAAATGGCCAATTCAGAGAAGACCTCTATTATCGACTCAATGTGGTCTCCATTTTACTGCCCCCCCTTAGAGAACGAAAGGAGGATATTCCTGAACTGGTCTCCTATTTCTTAAAAGGGTTTAATAAAGAACTAAAAAAAGAGATTGTTGGAATCACCCCCTCAGCCCTGGAAAAGATGGTCTCCTTTGAATGGCCTGGGAATGTCCGCCAGTTGGAGAATGTCTTAAAAAGGGCTATGGTATTATGTCAGGGGGAATGGATCACAGAAGACCATCTTCTTTTTGAAAGAGTTGTGGAAAGGCGGGAGATAGAAGAGGACCATGCGAAAAAGAGCATTGAAGAACTTCTGGACCTTATCTTTGATGAACTATCCAAAGGATCCCCAGCCAAGGAGAATCTTGATATGATCTCCACCATCGAGAAAGAACTGATCATTCGGGCCCTTAAAAAAACAGGTGGAAATCAGGCTCAAGCAGCTCAACTCATCGGGATCAATCGTAGTACTTTACGCGGGAAAATGGAAAGGTATAATATTAAAAAAGAGATTCTCGTTTCTAAAGAGGAAAGTTGAAACTTTAGAGTGAGGAGTTTTTGAGAGGTAACTATGCGAACGCTTCGAATCGGTCTTTGTCAAATCAATACGACAGTGGGGGATATCGAAGGGAATACTAAAAAAATCATCGATTACATCTCTAAGGGGAAGAGGATGGGAGCAGATCTTCTGGCCTTTCCGGAGATGGCAGTGACGGGTTACCCACCCGAAGACCTTCTTCTGATGCCGAAGTTTATTGAAGCCAATCTAAAGGCAATCCAGAGGATCGCAAGGGCAACCACCTCGATCACCGCTCTTGTTGGCTTTGTGGACAAGAAGGAAGATATCTATAATGCTGCCGCATTACTCCACGATGGAAAACTGGTGGATTCCTATTCTAAAAGATTTCTTCCTAATTATGGGGTCTTTGATGAAGACCGATATTTCCATGTAGGAACCCAAAATTTCATATTCATTCTTAAATCCATCCCCATTGGCCCAAGCATCTGTGAAGACCTGTGGTACCCAGGAGATCCAATTCGTGCCCAGACCCTGTTTGGAGGAGCGGAATTGATTGTCAATCTCTCCTCCTCACCCTACCATGCTGGAAAATCTACTCTCAGAGAAAAGATGATCTCAACGAGGGCCTCAGATAATGTGGCCATTGTCGCTTACTGCAACCTCGTAGGGGGACAGGACGAGTTGGTCTTCGATGGTGGAAGTCTGATCTTCGATCAAAAAGGAGAACTCATTGTCAGGGGAAAACAGTTTGAGGAGGATCTGGTACTGGCTGATCTCGACATGGAAGCAGTCTTTAGAATGCGACTCCACGATCCCAGGATAAGGAGGGAGAGGCTTTCTGAAGAGGAGAAAGGTCTAAAAAGAATCGATCTCCCTGAGCCAAGTCATTCCTTAAGAAAAAAGCCTCCCATTCCCCAAAGAGAGTCCAGGCCATTGGATCATCTGGGTGAGATTTACTCGGCCCTGGTTCTTGGCACAGGAGACTATATCCGAAAGAATGGGTTTAAAAAGGTTCTGATTGGTTTAAGCGGAGGAATTGATTCAGCCCTGACCGCAACGATTGCTGTGGATGCCTTAGGAAGCAATGGAGTGGTGGGCGTGGCAATGCCTTCTCTCTATTCCTCAAGAGAATCGGTTGAGGATGCAAGACTTCTGGCAAAGAATCTTGGCATCAAATTCCTTTGCTTCCCGATCACAGACATCTTTCAGTCCTACCTGAAAACCCTCTCCCCTTCTTTTAAAGGACTTAGGCCTGACGTCACAGAAGAAAACATTCAGGCTCGTATCAGGGGAAATATCCTGATGGCCCTCTCCAATAAATTTGGCTGGCTTGTTTTAACCACAGGTAATAAAAGCGAAATGAGCGTCGGTTACTGCACCCTCTATGGAGACATGGCAGGAGGATACGCTGTGCTCAAGGATGTTCCAAAGACACTGGTTTACGAATTGGCCAAATACAAAAATAAAAAGGAAGGAAAGG
>CAZFDM010000083.1:0-15317 GCA_964517975.1 uncultured Syntrophaceae bacterium | reverse complement strand
AAAATCTAAGTGAATGTCAATGATAAAATTTTTTGTGTCAAGTCTTAATAATGAGACCTCTGAAAAATTATATAATAAGCCATTCCCGGTATGGGGAGGGTAGGCTTAATTAGCCTTCTTGTCTGTTACGGGCGGGCGGATACCAATAAATGATTGTAGGATAAGGGTTCATCCCTTACCTAAATTAATCCGTAGGGGAAGGGTTTATCCCTTACCGAGAAGCAGTAAGCCACAAGGGCTTACCCTACAAAAAAATATTCAATAATTCAATTTGTAGGGGAAGCATCCGAAGTGTTTTGAACCTTACCCCCATATAAGAAGTCCTTTTTCAGAGGTCTTATAATTCTTATTGATAAAATTTAAAATTATGTTATAAAATAAAAATTAATAAAATTTTAACAAGTTACGATGAATCCACAGGATAAAAGGACGATGGCTTCCCCTCTTTCAGAAAAGACTCATCCCCTTATTCGGAAATTCATCCATTATCTTTCCGCCGAAAAGAACGCCTCCCCCCATACCTGCAGATCTTATCAAAGGGATTTGGAGGGATTTGAGAAATTTCTGAAGGAAAGCAGTTTGTCCTATTCATTAAGAGGAAGGGTGGAGGTTGAAAAGATTGATCGGCTGGATATTCGGAGATATTTAAGTTTTCTTCATAGGAAGAATAAAAAAAGTTCGATCGCAAGGAAACTTTCAACCCTGAGGTCTTTTTTTAAATATCTTGTTCGGGAGCAGATTCTCCCCTCCAATCCCGCCAAGGAAGTTTCTACCCCGAAAGTGGAGAAATCCCTTCCCACCACCCTCACTGTTGATGAAGCCTTTAGGCTGATGGAATCTACGGATGGTAACGGAAAAAATTCCTTGAGGGGTGGGAAGGTAAAGGGGTTAAGGGATAGGGCTATCTTAGAACTCCTCTATTCGAGTGGGCTTCGCGTAGGGGAACTGGTGGGATTAAATATCAATCAACTGAATCTGGATTTGGGGATCGTAAGGGTGATAGGAAAAGGAAGAAAAGAACGGATTGTTCCAGTTGGAGGCAAAGCGATTACATCATTAAAGGCCTACTTAGAAGAACGTGGAAAAATCTTAGGCGAAAGCCCTCTCTTTACCAACTCTAAGGGGGAAAGACTAAGTGCTCGAAGTGTTGGGAGGCTGGTCAAGCATTACTCAAAACGCTCTGGTATTTGTAGGAGGGTAAGCCCTCACAGCCTTCGACACACCTTTGCCACCCACCTTCTGGATGCGGGGGCTGATCTGAGAGAGATTCAGGAGATGCTGGGACATGCCAGCCTCTCCACGACCCAACGATATATTCATCTCAGTTTGGGGAAGTTGATGGAGGTTTATGATAGGACTCATCCACGTAGTTTTAAAAAGGCAGCCCAGAAAGCCCAGAGTGGGGATCACGTTTGAGTTTTATATTCTCTTTAACCCCTGATTTCACCGCAGGCCAATCCTCCGTTAGGAAAAGCTTAAACAAAAGCATTTTAAGATGGGTCAACATGGGGGGAGGAGTTGATTAAAAAGATGGAGAAGAGAATGCCAAAGATGGAAGGGACCACTGTTTTATCTGTTCGACATAAGGGGAAGGTCGTAATGGCCGGCGATGGACAAGTGACGCTTGAGCATACCATCATGAAACATACTGCCCGGAAGGTGAGAAAGATTTACCATGATAGAGTCCTTGCTGGGTTTGCGGGCGCTACCGCAGATGCCTTTACCCTGTTTGCTAAGTTTGAAGAGAAACTGGAGCAGTACAATGGGAATTTGATTCGCGCGGCGGTGGAATTGGCTAAGGAGTGGAGGACGGATCGAATTCTTAGGAGGCTCGAGGCCTTGCTGATTGTGGCCGATTCGGAACGGTCCCTTGTCATCTCTGGAAATGGAGATGTGATTGAGCCCGATGATGGGGTCACAGCCATTGGAAGCGGAGGCCCTTACGCCCACGCAGCAGCCAAAGCCCTCACAGAATTCTCTGACCTCGATGCGAGGGCGATTGCTATGGAGGCGATGAAGATCGCAGCCTCCATCTGCGTCTACACGAATGATCGAATCATTGTGGAGGAGTTATAATGGAAACCTTCACACCCCGAGAGATTGTTTCTGAATTGGATAAGTATATCATTGGCCAAAAAGATGCTAAAAGGGCGGTGGCCATTGCCTTAAGAAACCGCTGGAGACGCCAGCAGGTTCCTGAGCCCCTGCGGGATGAAATCGCTCCCAAGAATATCATCATGATTGGCCCCACAGGCGTGGGCAAGACCGAAATCGCTCGAAGACTGGCTAAGTTAGCCCAGGCGCCCTTTCTAAAGGTGGAGGCCTCAAAATTTACAGAGGTAGGTTATGTTGGAAGGGATGTAGAATCAATGATCCGCGACCTCACGGACATTGCTGTCAATATGGTCAGGGCGGAGGAGGCCAAGAAGGTCCAAAAGAAAGCCGAGGAGATTGCAGAAGAGAGAATTTTGGATTTACTCCTCCCTCCCTCCAAGGGTCCACACAGAGAAGGGGAGAATCAACGAGCCACTCGAGAGAAACTCCGAAAGATGCTCATCGCTGGAAAATTAAACGATCGATATGTAGAGGTGGAGACCGTGGACCGGAACCTACCGATTGTGGAGATCTTCACTGCGACGGGTTTGGAGGAGATGGACATCAACATCAAGGATATGTTTGGTAGCCTCTTCCCCAAAAAGAAGAAGCAGAGGAGAGTCAAAGTTCCCGAGGCCTTAAGCATCCTGGCTCAGGAGGAGGCTTATAAATTGATTGATATGGATGCAGTGGCCAAACAAGCGATCCAGAGGGTGGAACAGTCTGGAATCATCTTCATCGATGAAATAGACAAGATTGCGGGGCGAGAGTCGACCTATGGCCCGGATGTTTCCCGGGAAGGAGTTCAAAGAGACATCCTTCCCATCGTGGAGGGGACAACCGTCACAACAAAATATGGGATGGCCAAGACAGATCATATTCTCTTTATCGCTGCAGGAGCCTTTCATGTCTCCAAACCTTCGGACCTTATCCCTGAACTTCAGGGGAGGTTTCCCATTCGAGTGGAGTTGGATCCCTTGGGCAAGGAGGAGTTAATTCGAATTCTTACAGAACCTGAAAACGCTTTAATCAAACAGTATACTGCCTTAATGGAGACGGAGGGGGTTAGATTAGAATTTAAAGAGGATGCCATCAAGGAGATTGCAGAAATAGCTGCTTTAATTAATGAGAGAACTGAAAATATTGGGGCAAGACGACTTTACACCATTATGGAACGATTGCTTGATGAGATTTCTTTTGATGCTCCTGAAATGGCTGGCAGAAACATGGTGATTGACGCCCTCTATGTTAAAGAAAAATTAAAAGACTTTATCGAAGATGAGGACCTGAGCCGATTTATTCTTTAGTTTGGAGGAGTGAATCCGGAGAAAAGGCTTCAAATATCTGAGAGGCCTATTATCCGTGTCCGGACACTTGACCTGATAAAGATTCACCACTTACCCATTACGAGGATATGAACCATGAACAATCCGATTGATAAAGCCAAGGTGCTTATCGAGGCCCTTCCATATATCCGACGGTTCTATGATAAGACCATCGTAATTAAATACGGCGGAAGCACCATGGAGGAAGAGAGGGTGAAGAAGAGTTTTGCCCAGGATGTTGTCCTCCTGAAGTATATCGGGATTCATCCGGTCATCGTCCATGGAGGGGGTCCCCAGATTGGTGAGATGCTCAGCCGGGTAGGGAAAAAATCCCAATTCATTGAGGGAATGAGGGTGACCGATGGAGAGACCATGGAAATTGTGGAGATGGTTTTGGTCGGAAAGGTAAACAAAGAACTGGTAGCCCTTATCAATCACCAGGGAGGAAAGGCTGTAGGGCTGAGCGGGAAGGATGGACGGCTCATCGTAGCCAAAAAATTAAGATTGACTAAGTCTCAGGAGAAGGGAGAAGGTCTCGAGGCAGTGGATATTGGAATGGTGGGCGAGGTTAAGGCGATCAATCCTGGAGCCATCGAGGCCCTTGAAAAGGAGAGTTTTATTCCTGTCATTGCCCCGGTTGGGGTTGGAGAGGAGGGCGAGACCTATAATATCAATGCAGATCTTGTGGCTGGGAAGATCGCCTCAGCCCTGAAGGCAGAAAAACTGATTTTATTAACTGATGTGGAAGGGGTATTGGATGGGAAGGGACGCCTTATCCCTACCCTCACGATCAAGCAGGCCAAACAATTGATCAGCCAGAAAGTGGTCTTCTCCGGGATGATTCCAAAGATTCATTGTTGTATTAATGCCATCGAAGAAGGGGTGACGAAGACCCACATCATTGATGGAAGAAAGGATCACGCGATCCTCTTAGAAATTTTTACCGATTTTGGGATCGGGACCCAGATCACGAGGGAATAGTAAAAGGGACAGGCTACTTTTTAGTGAAGCAGAAGGTTACCCAACGGTTTTACTTATATTTTGACTATTAGAAAAATAGGGGAACAGGGGGTGAAAAAGTAGCCTGTCCCCTTTTCTGATGAGGTGCTGATGGATTCTCAAACGCTGATGAGACTATCCGAGCAATATATCGCCCATACCTATGCCCGCTTTCCAATCATCCCAGTTCGGGGGCAAGGAACAAGGCTCTGGGATATTGAGGGGAAGGAGTATCTTGATTTTGTGGCAGGCCTTGCGGTTTGCAATCTTGGCCATTGCCACCCTAAAGTGGTCAAGGCCATTCAGGAGCAGGCCAAGAAACTGATTCATGTTTCGAACTTCTATTACATTGAGCCACAGATTCAGTTAGCCGCTCTTCTCTGCAAGCATTCCTTTGCCAATAAGGTCTTTTTCTGCAACAGTGGGGCGGAGGCCAATGAAGGAGCCCTTAAACTTGCACGGAAATATGCCAAAGAGAATATCGATAGGAATCGATATGAAGTCATCACCATGGAGCAATCCTTCCATGGGAGGACGTTTGCCACCTTGACTGCAACGGCACAACCAAAGTATCACAAAGGATATGATCCCCTTATGCCAGGGTTCAAGTATATCCCCTTTGATGATATCGAGGCCATGAGAAAGGCGATTGACGAGAAAACTTGTGCCGTTCTTCTTGAACCTATTCAGGGAGAAGGGGGGGTGAATATTCCCCAAAAGGGTTATCTTAAAGCAGTCCGAGAGATCTGTGACGAGAAAGGAGTGCTTTTGATTTTCGATGAAGTTCAAGTGGGAATGGGAAGAACCGGGACACTGTTCGCCTATGAGCATGAAGGGGTTGAACCGGATATGCTTACCCTTGCAAAATCCTTGGCAGGGGGAGTTCCCATTGGAGCCCTCTTGATTAAAGAGAAAGTGGCTAAATCCTTTGAGCCAGGAGATCATGCATCAACGTTTGGAGGAAATCCTTTGGCCACTGCTTCAGGTGTGGCCGCCTTGACAGCCCTCTTAGAAGAAGGGATGCTTGAGAATTGCCAGAAGGTGGGTCAATATTTCCTATCTCAACTCATGACATTGGGGAAGAGGTTCTCTTTCGTTAAGGAAGTTAGGGGAAGAGGCCTGATTCTTGGTATGGAATTGAAGGTCGATGGAACAGAGATTGTTAAAGAGATGATGAAGAAAGGTTTTCTTATCAACTGTACAATGAATAGGGTGCTTCGTTTTTTACCTCCACTCATCATTACCGAAGAAGAAGTGGATCGGATGATCCAGTCTCTTGAAGAAGTCTTTAAAAAAATGAACCGTTCGGAGTGATGAGTCGAATTCAAAACTCCTCTCCCTGGACCTGAACAAAGGAGGATGGTCATGAAGGGCGAAGTAAAAAAGGTGGTATTGGCCTATTCAGGAGGGTTAGATACCTCTGTGATTTTAAAATGGTTAAAAAATGAATGGGGTTGTGAGGTGATCGCCTTCACTGCGGATATCGGTCAGGCCGAAGAATTGGATCATCTTGAAGAAAAGGCGATTGCCACAGGAGCCAGTAAGGTCTATATTGAAGACCTTCGGGAAGAGTTTGTGAGAGACTATGTGTTTACAGCCCTGAAGGCCAATGCCATTTATGAAGGCACTTATCTGATGGGAACATCCATCGCTCGGCCCCTTATTGCAAAAAGGCAATTAGAGATTGCCCAGTTGGAGGGGGCCGATGCTGTGGCCCATGGGTCTACAGGGAAGGGCAACGATCAGGTTCGGTTTGAATTGACCTACTATGCCCTCAATCCTCATATTCGGGTCATCTCTCCTTGGAGAGAGTGGAGTTTTAAATCTCGTGAAGAACTGATTGACTATGCTCGGAAGAATGGGATCCCTGTACCAGTGACCAAAGAAAAACCTTACTCCTCAGACCGAAATCTTCTCCATATCAGTTTTGAAGGAGGAATCTTAGAAGACCCTTGGGCAGAGCCTCCTGAAGATATGTTTATCCTCTCTGTATCTCCAGAGAAGGCACCGGATCGCCCCACCTTCGTAGAAATTGAGTTTGAAGATGGTGTTCCAAAGCGGGTGGATGGGAAGGCCTATTCTCCAGCAAATCTATTGACCAGACTGAATGAACTGGGTGGCCAGAATGGGATCGGTCGTGTGGATATGGTAGAGAATCGATATGTGGGAATGAAATCAAGAGGGGTATATGAGACACCTGGGGGGACAATCCTTCACATTGCCCATCGCGCCATCGAATCGATCACTATGGATCGAGAGGTAATGCATTTCAGGGATGGGCTCATTCCGAAGATATCAGAATTGATCTATTATGGATACTGGTTTTCGCCAGAGATGGAGGTCTTAAAAAAGACGGTCGATGAGATGCAGAAGGATGTCACCGGGACAGTCCGGCTAAAACTTTACAAGGGGAATTGCACGGTGGTAGGGAGGAAATCAGAAAAATCACTTTACCATAGCGCCTTCGCCACGTTTGAAAAAGATTTGGTTTATAATCAAAAGGATGCAGAAGGGTTTATTAAGCTCAATGCCTTAAGACTTCGAATTAGAAGAATGATGAGAGGGTGATCACCGTCTCCGTGATTCGTTAAGAATATCAAAGGATTATTAATCAAGTGGTATGGATATGTGACACGGGTGACGGTCGCGGATTTAATAGGGGATGAGGGATAGCATGAATCGGAAATATAGCCCTAAAGAAATCGAAGAAAAGTGGCAGAAAATCTGGGAGAATCAGAAATTGTTCAAGGCCACCGAAGATCCAACCCAGCCAAAGTATTACCTTCTTGAAATGTTTCCCTATCCCTCTGGGAAGATCCACATGGGCCATGTACGGAATTATTCCATCGGGGATGTAGTGGCCCGATATAAACGGATGAGGGGATTCAATGTTCTTCATCCCATGGCATGGGATGCCTTTGGGATGCCTGCAGAGAATGCAGCGATCGAGCACGGGGTCCATCCTGCAAAATGGACATATGAGAATATTGAGTATATGAAGAAGCAGTTGAAACGGATGGGTTTCAGTTATGATTGGGATAGAGAATTTGCCACCTGCGATGTCTCCTATTATAAATGGGAACAACTTTTTTTCTTAAAAATGTATGAAAAGGGATTGGCCTATAAGAAAAGGTCGACCGTGAATTGGTGTGAGATCTGTCAGACCGTCTTGGCCAATGAGCAGGTGATGAGTGATGGGACCTGTTGGAGAGGCCATGCGGATGACCCGGGTGTTACCCAGAGGGAACTGGATCAATGGTTCTTTAAGATCACCCAATATGCGGAAGAGCTTCTGGAGTGGTGTGATAAACTGCCTGGATGGCCCGAACGGGTTTTGACCATGCAGAAAAACTGGATTGGAAAATCGGTGGGTGCAGAGATCCATTTCCCATTGGAGCATTCTAACGAAGTCATAAAGGTCTTTACGACACGGCAGGATACGGTCTTCGGGGCTACGTTCATGAGTCTTGCTCCAGAACATCCACTTGCCTTAAGCCTTTCAAGAGGGACCCCTCAAGAAGATGCGGTTAAACACTTCATCGAGAAGATGAAAAGGCAGGATCAACTGAAAAGAACTGCAGAGACCACAGAGAAGGAAGGGGTCTTCACAGGGGCTTATTGCTTCAATCCGATGACAGGAGCGAGGATGCCAATCTTTGTGGCGAACTTCGTGCTCATGGAATATGGAACCGGGGCGGTGATGGCTGTGCCAACTCATGACCAAAGAGACTTTGAATTTGCAAAAAAGTTTGGACTTCCTCTCATTGTTGTGGTTCAGCCCGAAGAGCATAGCCTAAATCCTGAAACAATGACAGAGGCCTATGAAGGAGAAGGAACCCTGGTTAACTCGGGTCCATTTAATGGGATGAGTAGTATCCAGGCGAGAGAGGCCATCGCACAATACCTCGAAGAGAGAGGACTGGGTGGAAAGAAGATAACTTTTCGGCTAAGGGATTGGGGGATCTCCAGACAGCGATACTGGGGAGCACCGATTCCCATCATCTACTGTGATCGATGCGGGACAGTCCCGGTTCCAGAAAAAGACCTTCCAGTCATTCTTCCCTTTAATGTAGAGATTACGGGAATGGGCAAATCACCTCTTGCCTCGGTTAAGGAATTTGTGGAGACCCAGTGTCCGAAGTGTGGTGGATCTGCCCGGCGGGAGACAGACACCATGGATACCTTTGTGGAATCCTCGTGGTATTTTGATCGGTTTGCCTGCCCTGATTACCATGAAGGGCCTTTAGATAAGAAAAGGGTGGACTATTGGATGCCTGTGGATCAGTATATTGGTGGGATTGAGCATGCCATCCTCCACCTCCTCTATTCTCGGTTTTTCACTCGAGTTTTAAAAGAGTTTGGTTGGGTGAGCGTGGAGGAACCCTTCACCAATCTTTTGACGCAAGGGATGGTCTGCAAAGAAGTCTATGAATGCCCAAGGGATGGTTATCTCTTCCCAGAAGAGGTAGAAGGTCAGGGAGAAAAATTTCTTTGCCGGAAGTGTGGAAAGCAGGTGGCTGTTGGAAGGCTTGAAAAGATGTCTAAATCAAAGAAGAATGTTGTTGACCCTGAATATCTGATTGAACGATATGGTGCAGACACCGCGAGGATGTTCTGCCTCTTTGCCTCCCCACCTGAAAAAGACCTCGATTGGAGCGACCAAGGGGTAGAGGGGTCTTTTCGCTTTATCCATCGGGTCTGGAGGTTATTCTTCGACCTTGAGCCTCGTCTCCGTGGGATAGAGTCCCTTCCTTTTGGGAGTAGGGTCGAAGGGGAACAAAAGACTTTGCGGCAGAAGGTACACAAGACAATCAAGAAGGTCACAGAGGATATTGAGCGGTTCCATTTTAATACCGCCATCAGTGCCATTATGGAGTTGGTCAATGAGATCTATGTCTCGAAGGTAAAAGATTATGATGATGAAATCTCCTTGAGGGTAACCCGGGAAGCCATCGAGACCGTTGTCCGGTTGCTATTCCCCTTTATTCCACATGTGGCAGAGGAACTCTGGGAGGCACTGGGATATAAAGAATCTCTCATTAAAACCAGATGGCCAGATTATGACCCAGAGGCTGTTAAAGAGGAAGAGATTTTGATCGTCATTCAGGTCAATGGGAGGTTAAGGGACCGAATTACCATCCCTGCTTCTTTTGGAGAGGAAGAGGTCAAGGCCTGGGCCCTGAAAAGCGAGAGAATAAGGAAATTGACCGAAGGGAAGGAAATAAAGCGAGTGATCCTTGTGCCCAAAAAATTAGTCAATATTGTTTGTTGATCCTTTATGACATGTTATAAAAAATTGATCCCCACTCTTTTCACTATTTTGATGGTGGGCTGTGGTTATCAGTTAGTTGGAAAAGAAACCCATGTTCCACCTGGGATCAATTCCCTTTCCATCCCAACCTTTATTAATAAGACCTTCGAGCCCGGCATTGAAATTCCCTTCACCCAGGCCTTCCTTAAAGAATTTATCAGGGATAGAAGGGTGAAGGTGGTTGACCGAAGTCAAGCCGACTCCATTTTAGAAGGGGTTATAAAAAAATTTGTCACCTATTCAGTTTCCTATACGCCTTCTAACCTTGCATTGGAATATAAAGTGGTTATTGTGATCGATTTAACCCTAAGAAAACGGACAGGGGAAGTCCTTTGGACAGAAAAGGATTTTACAGAGTCGAGGTATTATCGGGCTTTTTCCAATGTGCTTACCAACGAGGCAAATAAAGCACTTGCGGTTCAAGAGATTGGAAGATTTATTGCAGAAAGAATTCGAAATCGATTTTTTTATCAGTTTTAAATATGTATACGGTTTCCGATTTAAGAAAAGGGTTAAAGATTACGATCAACGATGAACCCTATATCGTGATTGCCTTCGATTTTCTTAAACCTGGGAAAGGGCAGGCTCTCTATCGCACGAAACTGAGGAATATGATCACTGGGTTGATTATCGATCGAACCTATCGTCCAGGAGACACCTTTGAACCTGCCTCTTTGGAAGAACGCGACATGCAATTTCTTTATAAAGAGGGAGATCAATACCATTTTATGGACAATCAAACCTTTGAGCAGATGGTCATTCATGAAGAGATATTGGCCGATGCCAAAAATTTTCTGACCGAAAATATGAATGTGAAGGTATTGATGTTCAGGGATAGACCTATTGGGGTCGACCTTCCCAATTTTGTCAATCTCAGGGTGATCAAGACTGAAATGTGGGTCAAAGGGGATACCTCTAAGGCCGACTATAAACCTGCCACGGTCGAGACGGGTTATGTTCTCCGGGTTCCGCCTTTTATTGAAGAGGGAGAGTTGATTACCATTGACACTCGAACCGGAGAGTATTCCACAAGGGTAAAAGAATAATTGAGACATAAAAGATTAGATGGAAATGGGCAGTCCCGTGATAAAAAACTGGGCTTTGGCAAGGCGGAGGAATAATCTTGAGAAAAGAGCAACGATCATTCAGAGCATTAGAAAATTCTTTATTGACCGGGGATATCTTGAGATTGAGACTCCGCATCGTATCCCCACTCCTGCACCCGATTCCTATATCGATGCCGTGGGTTGTGGGGATTGGTTTCTTCACCCATCCCCTGAGATTTGTATGAAGCGAATGCTCGCTGCAGAATATGAGAAGATTTTTCAACTTTGCCGTTGCTGGCGAGAAGGTGAAAGAGGAAGACTCCATAGCCCAGAATTCACCCTCTTAGAATGGTATCGGGCAGGAGAGGATTATCAAACCCTGATGGATGAATGTGAGGAACTGATTCAGACGGTAGCCCGTTCGATTGGATTGGAGGGTAGGATCCATTTTGAGAATCGAGAGATAGAATTACTAAGACCTTGGGAAAGGATCTCGGTAAGGAGCGCCTTTGATCGCTATGCCCATTTATCCATGGAAGAGGCCATGAAGAGAGATCTTTTTGATGAGGTGATGGTCAACGAAATAGAGCCGTCGCTTGGAATAAAGAAACCAACATTCCTCTATGACTATCCGGCTGAACGAGGTGCAATGGCCCGGCTGAAAAGAGAGGATCCCTCTTTAGCAGAGCGTTTTGAACTTTACATTGGGGGAATAGAACTGGCCAATGCCTTTGTTGAATTGATAGATGCAGAAGAGCAGCGAAGTCGTTTTCATCAGGAAAATGCGAATCGACGTTCCCTCAATAAACCTCTCTATCCTTTACCTGAGAAATTATTGGAAGAAATGAAAACGATGCCTCCCTCCCTGGGGGTGGCTTTGGGGGTTGATCGATTGGTTATGGTTCTTTTGGGCGCTTCTTCTATCGATGAAGTGGTAGCCTTCGCTCCTGAAGAACTCTAAGTGTCGACTTTTTATTAATCTTCTTCATCCTGATACTCCACCACTTCACCAAGATAATTTCGTAAAAAGTAGGTCTTCCCTTCTTTTTTTACATCCTCTGGTAAGAGGGGAACTTTCCCTTTCCCTCCTGGAAGGTCAATGACATATTGAGGAATGGCGATCCCAGAGGTATGACCCCTGAGGCTGGAGATAATCGTTAACCCTCTCCCCACACTGGTGCGAAAGTGCCTGGTTCCCCGAACCCTGTCTAATTGGTGAATATAATAAGGACGGACTCTCAGGGTTAATAGTTTCTGCACCAGTTGCTTCATCACCCCTGGATCATCATTCACCCCCTTTAAAAGCACAGTCTGGTTTCCTAAGGGGATGCCGGCATCTGCAAGACGGGTACACGCCTCTGAGGATTGGGGGGTGATTTCTAAAGGATGATTGAAATGGGTGTTGAGATAGAGGGGGTGATGGGTTTTGAGCATCCTACACAGGGATAATGTGATTCGCATAGGAAAAGTAACTGGCATTCGGGTATTGATCCGGACAATTTCAAGATGAGGTATTTTACGAAGCCTCTTAAGAATCCCATCCAGTTCTTCATCCGAAAGGAGTAAGGGATCACCACCAGAAAGGATCACGTCACGGATTTCAGGTCTTTTCTCAACATACTCTATGGCCACTTCAATGGGATTGCTTTTTATAGGAAGATGATCACTTCTGACATAATGTTTCCTTGTGCAAAATCTGCAGAGGGTCGGGCAGGTAGGTGATACCAGTAATACCACTCGATCTGGATAACGGTGGATCAGAAAGGGAACAGGGGAAAATTTCCTCTCGTTTAAAGGATCAAGTGGGCTTTCAAGGTCTTTTATCTCTTCTAAATCAGGGATACACTGGCGCCAGATGGGATCGTAAGGTTCCTGTATCAAATTAAAATAATAACGGGTAACCCTAAAAGGATAACGTTCTACCACAGGGTTAAGGGAATCAAGATCAATCGAATAATACTCGGATAACTCTTCCAGACAGGTAAGGGTTTCAAGGAATGTTTTTTGCCAGTTTTCCATTTTTTCATTCCGATAGACATTAAATCATAACATAAAATGTCGATCCTGATGAAGGGCCAGTTTAAAGAAATTTATCAAAGATTCATTTTACTTTCAGATGGAGGGAATTCCAAAGAATTTCATCGAATTAACCCCCTAAAGGATACTTTTATTGAGGTAAGGGACAAGCCCTTACCCTACCAATGTTTGTTGTAACAGTTATGATATAAAGACTAAAAAACTTTTTCAGAGGTTTCGAGTTGATACCTTGACAAGGATTATTGGATTAGGTTAATAAAACCATAATTCCTATAGAAAAAGTATAATTTTCTAAAATATGAAAATATCAACAAAAATTAGGTATGGAACAAGGGCCATGTTGGAATTGGCCTCTCACTATGGAGAAGGGCCTGTAGAATTAAGGGAGATTGCAGAGAAGGAAGATATCCCCCTAAAATATCTGGAGCAGGTCATCATTCCTATCCGGACAGCAGGATATGTTAAATCGGTTCGAGGTTCAAAGGGAGGGTATATTTTAGCCAAACCCCCCTCTGAAATTTTTTTAAGCGATTTGATAGAAATTTTAGATGGACCTGTCCATTTGGTAGAATGTATCAATAATCCAACTGCTTGTCGAAAAACTCCTCTTTGTGTGACCAGAGATATTTGGAAAGAGGTTTCGGAATCCATTGATCATATCCTTCGCTCCATTACCCTGGAGGATATGGTGAGACGGAAAAGGGAGAAGGAAGGGAAGAATTTCCCCATGTATCAGATTTAGAATTATCCCATAGAGATTTTGCGCTCCATGGGAGGGGAAAATTAGTCCCATCGCGTTTTAAACATTCGCTTTTATGGAGAGACAAAAGATGGCCAAGATTGCTCATTCTATTTCTGAATTAATAGGTAAGACCCCCTTATTGAGGTTGAATCGGATCACAAAGGGTTGCAAGGCTGAGGTGATTGCAAAATTAGAATCCTTTAACCCCTGTGGAAGTGTCAAGGACCGTATTGGTCTATCTATGATCGAGGCCGCGGAGAGGGCGGGGTTAATCAAAGAAGATACGATTATCCTGGAGCCTACAAGCGGAAATACCGGGATTGCCTTGGCCTTCATTTGTGCAGCCAAAGGGTACCCCTTAGTCATCACTATGCCCGATACGATGTCCATTGAGCGAGTTCACCTGCTCAAACTGTTTGGTGCAGAGTTGGTTCTCACGCCAGGTCAGGAGGGAATGGCAGGGGCAGTAAGAAAGGCAGAGGAGATGGCCAGGAAGGACTCGCGGTATTTTATCCCGCAACAATTTCGTAATCCAGCCAATCCAGAAATCCATAAAAGAACAACTGCCCAGGAGATCTGGGAGGATACAGATGGAAGGGTTGATATAATAGTGGCAGGGGTAGGGACTGGAGGAACGATTACTGGTGTGGCAGAGGTGCTTAAGGAACGGAAGCCAGGGGTTAAAGCCATTGCCGTAGAACCCCAAAACTCCCCTGTTCTTTCTGGCGGTAGACCAGGGGTTCATAAGATCCAAGGGATTGGGGCAGGGTTTATTCCAGAAGTCCTCCGAGTGGATTTGATCGATGAGGTGATAAGGGTATCCGATGAAGAGGCAGGAAAAATGACAAGGCGTTTAGCAAAAGAAGAAGGGATTCTTGCAGGGATTTCTTCAGGGGCTGCTGTGTGGGCGGCGATTGAAGTGGCCAGAAGGGAAGAGAATGAAGGCAAAATGGTCATTGTGGTCTTACCCGATACAGGAGAACGCTATATTAGTACTTGGGTGTTTAATGAAAAATAAGTTAAAGGTAGGTTATGGGAAATTAGTTTCCCGAAAGGGGATTCTAATAACCCGAAGGGCAGAGTTCCACGGGCTCTGCCCGTGGGTGAATGTGAAGGCGGCGATATGGTATGTTTAGAGCATGGAAACCCGAGTATCTGGGCATGGAGTTTACCGAACGGGGTACCACGTTGTATGGATCCCGAAATATCGCCGCCGTATCCTGAATCCTGGAGTGCGAGGCTACTTGAGAAAACTTTTCCCGAAAGTCATGAGGAGTTTGCCGGGGTGTGAGATCATTGAGCTGAGTATGCAGGTTGATCATATTCATATGGTGATTGTGATTCCACCGAAGTATGGGGTTAGCGCAGTGATTGGGCAGATGAAGCAGTATACGGCACGTAAATTGAGGGAAAAGTTTTCATGGTTGGGAAAAGTTTATTGGAAGGAGCGCGTAGTCTGGTCGCCAGGATTCTTCGTGTCCACGGTTGGACTGAATGAGAAACAAATTATATCGTATGTAAAATGGCAAGCACATCAGGATTCAGGTCAAGCGAAGCTTGAATTGTTTTGAAAAGTGCCACGGGCTATGCCCGTGGGTATCTACGATTTCAAATATTTTGGGTTAGATTCTTACATATTTAAGTCTGAGAATTTATCTCTAACACTTGAGAACAAATGGTGTCATGCTGAACTTGGTTCAGCATCTTGTTTTGTCCAAAAGGTGAGATCCTGAAACGAGTTCAGGATGACAAGTCTGTTAAAT
>CAZFDM010000082.1:0-6650 GCA_964517975.1 uncultured Syntrophaceae bacterium | reverse complement strand
GGGAGGTCTCGATTTCATTCGAGTCCAGGACAATGGGGAGGGGATTGAACCCGAAGATCTCCCACTGGCGCTTCAACGATATGCGACCAGCAAGTTGAAAAGACTGGAGGATCTTTACAACATTACCACCTTAGGGTTCAGGGGGGAAGCCCTTCCCAGCATTGCGTCTGTCTCCAAGATGACGATAAAGACACGGGTGAGAGATTCTATCCATGGAACAAAGATCTTATGTGAGGGAG
The DNA here is from genome assembly GCA_964517975.1 of uncultured Syntrophaceae bacterium. Taxonomy (GTDB): domain Bacteria; phylum Desulfobacterota; class BSN033; order BSN033; family UBA1163; genus JBBIRM01. The sequence continues at coordinate 6,411 of CAZFDM010000082.1, read as the reverse complement.
GGGTCATCAAAAATATCTCAACGGTTGGCTGTCCAGTTGGGACAGAGATAGAGGTCCGACATCTCTTTTATAATGTACCGGTCAAAAGGAAGTTTTTAAAATCCATCCCTACAGAACTTCGCCAATCCTTAAACCATTTCCTCAAATTAAGCCTCTCTCACCCTAACATTTCTTTTAGGCTGATCCATGAGGGTCGAATCCTTCAAGACCATTTGGAAACAGACTCTTTAAGGGTACGAATCGAATCGGTTTTGGGGAGGGAGGCCTGGGAACAAATGAGACCTTTTGAATTTGAAGATGGAGAGATCAAAGTCTCTGGATATGCAAGCCTCCCCACTTTTTCAAAAAGGACTTCCGATGGAATCTATCTCTATGTGAACCAACGGGGAATCAGGGATCGAGTTCTCTACAAGGCCATCCTTGACGCCTATCGACATCTCCTGCCTGGGGTGAGGTATCCTATGGTCGTTCTTTTCATTTCTCTTCCTCCTTCAGGAGTAGATGTGAACGTCCATCCCACCAAAGCGGAGGTGAAGTTTAAGGATCAAGAGAGGGTTTATCAAGTTGTGATACGGGCCCTCCGCTCAACTCTTGAACCCCTCCCTCAATATGAAGAGGAAAGGGGATTTAGGAAACCTTTGGAGTTAAAGGAGGAACCTCCTCCTTCTTTATTTGGGAGCCCTTCTGTTTCTTATTCTTCAGAAGGATTGCGGAAAGAGAAAGAGTTGTTTCATTTTCTTGAGGGAGGGGTCCAGGCTGAACCGCTCTCTAAACCCCATGAACTTCCTCGAATTGTTGGACAGGTTCAGGGAACCTACATCCTCTGTGAGGATGAACGGGGGATCATCTTTATTGACCAGCACGCTGCCCATGAGAGAATCCTCTTTGAAAGGTTTAAAAAAGAGGTTACCCACCGATCCTTTTCTGTTAACCATTTTCTCATCCCTATAACCCTTGAGTTTTCTGCTGAGGAATCCATTCTTCTCATGACCCATCTCGAAATGCTTCAGGGGATGGGATTTGAGATCGATCCTGTTGGGAAAGAGGTCTTTGCCCTTAGGGCTATCCCTTCCTTTTTCGAGGCAAAAGAGGCAAAAGAATTGATCCGTCATATCTTAGAGGAATTGGCTCTTTTCAGAGGAAAAGAAGCGGCAAAGGAAGTGATTGAGACGATTTTGGTAGTCATGGCCTGTCATTGTGCCATCCGAGGGAATTTTCATTTGAGGGAAGAAGAAATGGAAGAACTGGTGAAATCTCTTTCTCCCTTTGACCTTTCCATGACCTGCCCCCATGGAAGGCCGATCTTCTTTCTCTTTGGAGGGGGAGAACTGGCAAAACAGTTTAAGAGGAGTTCTCCTTGAAGAGGGAGTCTTCCTCATGGTTCAAACCATATTTTTCTAACCGGTAACGCATGGAGCGAAAATTGATGTGGAGAAGTTCTGCCGCCTTCTTTTTAATTCCCTTTGTTTTATCCAAGGCCTTAAGCAGAAGGGTTCTCTCTAAATCCTCCACCACCCGTTCAAGGTCAATTCCCTCTTTGGGAATCTCAAGGTCAAATAGGCCCTTTTTCACAGCAGGCTGTTCGTTCAAATAGGAGTGGAGATTTTGAGAAGAGAGTTCCAGGCCTGTTTCCAAGGCGACCGCCCTTTCAATAATATTTTGTAACTCTCTCACATTGCCTGGGTAATCATAGTGGAGCAAAATTTGGATAGCCTCAGGAGAGATCTTCGTGATATTCTTATTGAGTTCTGTAGAATATTTTTTCAAAAAATGCTCGGCCAGAAGGGGAATATCCTCTCTTCGCTCCCTAAGGGGGGGGAGTTTGATCTGAATGACGTTGAGACGATAAAAGAGATCTTCCCGAAATCGTCTTTCCCTCACGGCCTCCTCCAAGTCTTTATTCGTCGCAGAGATGATCCGGACATCGACCCGGATGTCTTCGGTTCCCCCCACCCTTTTAAATTCCTTATCCTGGAGGACTCGGAGCAGTTTGACCTGCATCAAAAGGGGAAGTTCGCTAATCTCGTCTAAGAAGATGGTTCCTTCATCGGCCACCTCGAATAATCCTTTCTTGGTAGCAATGGCGTCTGTAAAGGCCCCCTTCATGTGCCCAAAAAGTTCACTCTCGATAAGCGATTCGGGGATAGCCCCGCAATTCAAGGTCACAAAAGGCTTATCCCTCCTGGGGCTGTTTAAGTGGATGGCCTTGGCCACCAATTCCTTTCCTGTTCCACTTTCTCCTGTGATCAATATGTTGGTTTTGGTGGGAGAGACCTTTTCCAGAAGATCGTAAAGGTCCAACATCTTTGGACTCTGGCCAATGATATTATCAAAGTGGTAGCGCTCCTTGACCATCTGTTTTAATAGACGGTTCTCCTTTTGGAGTTGCTTCTTTTCCAATGCATTTCGGATGATCAATTTGATTTCGTCCACCTTAAATGGCTTGGTGATGTAATCATAAGCCCCTTCCTTCATCGCCTGAATGGCCGAGTCGGCAGAGGCATAGGCCGTGATCATGATCACGATGGTCTCAGGATTGACGCTCTTGATCTTTTTAAGGGCAGAGATCCCATCCAATTTTGGCATCCGGATGTCCAGGAGAACGAGGTCGAAAATATCCTTATCCACCATTTTGACGACCTCCTCTCCGTTTGAGGCCAGAGAGACTTTATATCCCTCCTTTTTGAGCATGATCTCCAAAAATTCCCTCATACTCTGTTCGTCATCCGCAACTAAAATCTTATCCTTTAACATCAACCTATCCCCTCCTGTATATCAACCATTCTCCGTTCAATGGGCTGGCAAAAGGACCGTGAACGTAGAGCCCTTTCCAGGCTGGCTATCTACTTTAATCAACCCATGGTGATTCTCCACAATTTTGTGTACAATGGAGAGACCAAGCCCAGTCCCTCCTTCCTTTGTAGTAAAAAAGGGCTCAAAGATCTTTTCCTTTTCTTTTGGATCGATTCCCTTTCCAGAATCACTAAACGAAATCTTCACCCATTCCTTCCCTCTATTTTCTTCCGGAAAACCACCTCCCCAGAAATGCTCCTCTTTTTCTATTTGAATGCGAATCTCTCCGCCATCGGCGATGGCCTGGGAGGCATTGAGGAGGAGATTCCAAAAGACCTGTTTCATCTGATCGGGGTCAATCCATGCCTCAACCGGTTGAGGGAGGTTTGGACGAATCAGGCGTATCCTCTCCTGATAGTAAGGGGAATGGGTGTACATTTCAATGGTTTCATCGAGAAGTGTTTCGATGGCCATGGGAATCCGATGAGTCTGGGGGGGCTGGGCAAAAAGGAGAAAGTCCGTAATCAGAGCGTTAAGCCTCTCAGACTCCCTCAGGGTGATCTCCATGAGATGCCTTTGGGAGGCGTCTAAGTGAAGTTCGGATTTGAGCATCTGAATCGATCCGCTTAGTGAGGCTAAGGGATTTCTGATCTCATGGGCCATCCCAGCAGCGAGGAGCCCAATGGCAGCCATTTTATCGATGCGTTTCACCTGTTCTTCCATCTCTTTAACTTTCGTTATATCCTGAAAGATAAGGGTGTAGCCGATTGAAGAACCGTCGGGATCTATAAGAGGGGAGATGGAAAACCCTAAGTAGGTTTTTTTCCCATCGGAATGGTTGAGAGTCGTCTCATACCGGTGATAATCAGAAGGGAAGGAATCAGTGGATTTTCTTCTAACCTTCTCAATCGGTTCATGAATTTGTGGAAATAGGTCATAGATGGAGGTCTGATACAACTCCTCTCCATTACGGTTTAATATCCTCTCGGCCGTTCGATTAAGGAAATTGATCCTTCCATCGAGGTCAATGGTTAAAAGGCCACTGTCCAGACTCTGGATGATGTTCCGATTGAAGGCCTCCAGTTGATTATAATCCACCTGTTTCTGAATCAACTCCTTCTTCTTCTTCTTTAACTCTTCTGAGATAGCACTGCTTAAAAAGGCGACAATATAGAAGGCAGCCATATAGATGATCAAGGAATAAAAGATTTGGGTGGCTTCATAGGAAAAGGGTTGGCCTAAGGGGTTGATCCATTGATAAAGTTGGAAAAGAAGAAGAAGACCATATAAGAAAGTGGATAGCGAGGCGGAAAAAAAGGCGCCCCGCTTATAGAAGATAATACTGCTTCCAATGATGGAGAAGATATAGGTGATAGGGAAGAAACTTTCCTTTCCCCCTGTAAAATAGATCAAAAGGGTGATGAAGAGGTGGTCGATAATGATTTGGGCAAAAGTAAATTGTTTGAGGTCTTTTATTTTTTTTAAGAGCAAGGCGTAGACGATGGTGACGAAATAGAAGAAACCAATGAAGTAGTAAAAGGTATGGGTCAATGGAATAAAAAAATATTTTTTTTCAGAGACCTGAAAGAGAAAGGTGATGGCCAGAAGCAGGGTGAGGATGATGACCCGACCGAGCATGAGGCCTTTTAGGTTCTTTAGCATCTTTTGCTGTGTATCGAAAGATTCCGTCAAGGGTTTCTCCATGAATTAGGTTCTCCCAATATTTTATCCGTCAATACCCATATAAGAGGTGGAGGGTTAACCTCCTACTGCAGAGGCCATCTGAAAGATGGGTAGATACATTGAGATGACCACACCTCCAATGACCACTCCTAAGAAGATCATCAGGAAAGGTTCAAGTAAGGAAGTTAGATTCCCTACCGCAATATCCACCTCCTCTTCATAAAAATCTGCAATCTTTGAGAGCATGGAGTCCAGGGCCCCTGTGGATTCCCCAACTGAGATCATCTGGATGACCATGGGAGGAAAGACACCGCTTCGGTTTAAGGGTTCTGCAATCGTTTCGCCCTCTCGAATGCTGGCCCTTGCATTCAGAATGGCTGTTTCAATCGTCTTATTTCCAGAGGTCCTTGAGACAATACTCAACCCATCCAGAATGGGAACTCCACTACTGACCAGAGTTCCGAGTGTTCGGGAGAAACGTGCCACGGAAATCTTTTTGAAGAGATCCCCGAAGATAGGAACTTTTAAGATCAATCGATCAATCCAGGTTCTCCCATTCTCGGTTTGATAATATTTTCTCAACAGATAGAAGAGAAGGAGAAGTGCCGGGATAACGATGAAAACGTATTTCTTTATAAATTTGCTGATGGTTAAAACGATAAGGGTCGGAAGTGGAAGCGATTGACCGGCCTGTTTGAACATGGTTTCAAAGACAGGGATGACAAAGATCATCAGGATCATGACCACAATGATGGCCACCCCAACAATGGTGCTGGGGTAAATCAGGGCAGATTTTACTTTCTTTTTTAGGGCCTCTGCCTTCTCAATATAGTTGGCTAAGCGAGTAAGGATATTGTCGAGAATACCTCCTTCCTCGCCTGCAACGACAAGATTGGTGTATAACTCGTTAAAGGTAGCAGGGTGCCTTTTAAGTGCCCCGGCGAAAGTAGAACCTCCTTCCACATCTTCCCTGATTTGCCGGATAATCTCTTTGAAGGTCTTATTTTCCTGTTGAGAGGCCAGAATTTCGAGGGATTGGACCAAAGGTAATCCTGCATCAATCATGGTAGCCAATTGTCGGGTAAAAATAGCAATCGATCGTTGTTTTACCTTTGGCTTTAAGAAGGGTAAGGAGATTTTAATCTCTTTCCCTTTCACAGAGATTTTGGTTGGAATGATGTTTTGCTGTCTCAGATGGATTCGAAGGGCGGGTTCGCTGGGGGCTTCCATCTCTCCCTTTTTGATCGTTCCTTTTGTGGTCTTTCCTTCCCATTTATAGATTGGCATAGTTTTTTCCTTTTCTAATCCATTTAGGCTGTCCTCATCGGTCGTTCTTTCCTGGGTGTAATGATGTTTGAGGTGGTCAGCATCTGACGAAATTCATCAAGGTTATGACTTCGTTCCATAGCATCTTCCAGAGAGATGATGTGACGCTCGACAAGGGAGAGAAGGGCCTGGTTCATCGTCTGCATCCCAAATTTCGATTGTCCCACCTGCATGAGTGAATAGATTTGTTGAATTTTATCTTCACGGATAAGGTTGCGAATGGCTGGATTTGGGATTAAGACCTCCATGGCCAGGGCACGTCCCTTTCCCCCTAACTTTGGGATTAGTTGCTGGGATAAGATCCCTTCCAAAACAAAAGAAAGCTGGGTTCGAACCTGTGTCTGCTGGTGAGGCGGAAAGACATCAATGATTCGGTTGATCGTTTCCACGCAAGAGTTGGTATGGAGGGTTGCAAAGGTGAGATGGCCTGTTTCAGCAGTAGTCAGTGCTGCTTGAATGGTCTCCAGGTCTCTCATCTCACCGATAAGGATGATATCTGGGTCTTGCCTTAGGATATGACGAAGGGCTGCCCCAAAACTCTTTGTATCCGAGTTCACCTCCCTCTGATTCACAATGCAATTTTTATGGCGATGGAGATACTCAATCGGG
>CAZFDM010000081.1:0-14479 GCA_964517975.1 uncultured Syntrophaceae bacterium | reverse complement strand
GGGAAAGGTGGTTGAGGTCAGGCCTGGTCCTGTGATCACGGTCTATGAATTTGAACCTGCTCCTGGAGTCAAGGTCAGCCGAATCGTAAATTTGGCCGACGACCTCGCCCTTGCATTAAGTGCCCTCTCAATCAGAATTGTCGCTCCAATTCCTGGAAAGTCAGTCGTTGGGATTGAAGTCCCCAATGCCAACCGGGAGATGGTTTACCTTAAAGAGATCATCGACACCGATGTTTTTCGATCCTCCAAATCAAAACTCTCGTTTGGGTTGGGGAAAGACATTTCAGGAGAGCCCTTTATCGTTGATCTCGCCCGAATGCCACATCTTTTAGTGGCTGGATCGACTGGCTCAGGGAAAAGTGTTTCAATCAATTCCATGATCTGTAGCATTCTCTTTAAAGCCACTCCAGAAGAAGTGAAATTCCTGATGATAGATCCTAAGATGTTAGAACTCTCCGATTATGAGGGGATCCCCCATCTCCTGCTTCCTGTGGTGACCCATCCGAAAAAAGCCGCTGCGTCCTTGAAGTGGTTGGTGGATGAAATGGAAAGGCGGTATACCGTCCTGGCTGAAAAAGGGGTGCGAAATATTGAGGCCTATCATCAGAGGATGGAGAAGGAGCAGAAGGAGAAGGGAAAGGTTTATAAACGAAAGGGAGACCTTCTTGAAGAAGAAGAGGAAAGAGCCTCTGAGGCCATGGAAAAACTTCCTTATATTGTCGTGGTCATCGATGAACTGGCTGATTTGATGATGATCTCCTCCAGGGAGGTAGAAGAGTCTATTACGAGGCTTGCCCAGATGGCAAGGGCCGTGGGCATCCATCTTATCCTGGCCACTCAACGTCCTTCCGTCGATGTGCTCACCGGAATTATCAAGGCCAACTTCCCAGCCAGAATATCATTTCAGGTCACTTCCAAGGTTGACTCGCGCACGATTCTTGATACGATTGGTGCAGAACATCTCCTGGGTGCAGGGGATATGCTCTTTCTTCCGCCAGGCAGTTCAAAGATGATTCGGATCCATGGTGCCTTTGTCTCAAGTTCAGAGATCAAGCGGATCGTGGAGTTTTTGAAAAAGCAAGGCAAACCTTCCTACGACCCCACCATCCTCCAGGAGGTTAAGAGGGAAAAGGAGATGATGGGTGAGGAGGATGAGTATGACGAAAAATATGATGAGGCAGTGGCCTTCGTGGCAGAAACCGGTCAGGCTTCCATCTCCCTCATCCAAAGACGATTCCGGATTGGTTACAATCGAGCGGCCCGAATTATTGAGAAGATGGAGGAGGAAGGAGTGGTGGGACCCTCTGATGGGATTAAACCGCGAGAGGTTCTGATCAAAAAGATTGAACCCTAAACAGTGGGGGGGAGAACTTCCTCCTTTTGGAATTGCTCATCCCCCACACGCTGAGAAAGTTGAGGTTAGACAGGATGAAAAGGATGTTTCTCTTGATGATTTCTTTAGGAATTCTTCTCTATCTCTTTCACCTCCCCATGGGCTTTGGCCTCACGGGTCAAGAGGTATTAAAGGAGATTCAAAAACGATACGAAGCCACCCATGACTTCGAGGCCAATTTCATCCAGGAAACCCTTGGGAAGATGATGAAGGGCCATCCGAAAGCAGAAGGAAAGGTCTATTTAAGAAGAAGGGGATGATGAGGTGGGACTACAAAACCCCAAACCAAAAACTCATTTCAAATGGAGTGACCCTCTGGTACTATCAGCCTGAAGAGAATCAAGTTCTCATCTACAATGTTTCGAAAGTCATACGGGAGAGGATCCCTCTGGCCTTTCTCTCTGGAGAGGGGAGTCTGATCCGTGACTTCAACCTGGCCAACTTTAATGAATCAATGGCTCCAGGAGAGGATCACTTTGTCTTAGAGATGGTTCCTAAGGAACCCTTTCCTGCCTTAGCGAAATTGATTCTGACAGTCGACAAGAAGTCCTATATGGTCGTTCAAAGCGATGTCTTTGATGAATTGGGGAATGTCACCCGGACTCGGTTTGTTGACATCAAAACCAATCTATCCCTTCCCCCTTCTCTTTTTAACTTTACCATTCCTCCAGGGACAGAGGTGTTGAAGTTCAGAGAACCCCCTTCACCCTCACCTGGAAAGGGGACCAAGTAGTAAAAACCTTTTTTTATGCCTCTCTATACCACCCATGCCGTTGTGATCCACTGCATCCCATACGGGGAGTCGGACAAAATTATCACCTTCTTTACAAAAAATTTTGGTAAACTGAGGGCCATTGCCAAAGGGGCACGAAGAAGTAAAAAAAGATTTCAAAATGCCCTCGATCTCTTTACCTATGTTCGGCTCATCTTTTTCGATCGGGAAGGGATGGGACTGGTTAGAGCAGAGGGGTGTGATATCCTAAATTCTTTCCCAAATATTAGAGAGGATCTCAGAAAGATCATCTATGGCAATTACTTCTTAGAATTGGTGAACGAAATGGCCGTGGAACGGGAGCAGCATCCAGAGGCCTTTGAACTTCTTCTTACCTCTCTCTCCACCCTGAATAGGGAGTTGCCAGCAGAGGATGATTTGAGAATTTTTGAAATTCGGATGCTTTCCCTTTTCGGTTATCGACCCAACATGAGAAACTGCGCAATATGTAAGAAAGGGATGGAGGAGTTGAGAGAGGTCAAGAACATCTTTTTCTCTCTGGAAAAAGGAAGCGTGGTCTGCGAAAGTTGTTCAAAAAATTGGAATAACCTTATTCCCCTTTCCTGGGGTACAGCCCGGTTGATTGATGAAGTTACCCGGATGGATCTGTCAAGAATGGATAGGCTAAAATTTACCTCTCAGGCATTATCGGAGAGTTGTCTGGTTCTTCCCAGATTTATCACCTACCAACTGGGAAAAGAGTTAAAGTCGCTAAAGGTTTTGAAGGGGACTTTAGATAAAAAATGAGACATAGGTTGACATCTGAGATTTAAACATGCTAAACCCTAATCGATTATAGAATAACATGAACGTCTTTATATACTTACAGGTTTCTTTTTTTGAGGAGAAAGAATGGATTTTCAGGAGTTGATCTTTGCGTTAGAACGGTTCTGGGCTGACCAGGGATGTATCATTCAACAGCCCTATGATATCGAAGTAGGTGCAGGGACATTTAATCCTGCCACCTTTCTCAGAGTTCTTGGCCCAGAGCCATGGAGGGTGGCCTATGTGGAACCCTCACGCCGCCCTACGGATGGTCGATATGGAGAGAACCCGAATCGGCTTCAGCACTACTATCAATATCAGGTCATCCTAAAACCTTCACCTCTGGACATCCAGGACATTTACCTCGAGAGTCTAAAATCTTTCGGGATTGATCCCCTCAATCATGACATAAGGTTTGTGGAGGATGATTGGGAGTCTCCCACCCTTGGCGCATGGGGTTTGGGATGGGAGGTTTGGTTGGACGGAATGGAGATTACTCAATTTACTTACTTTCAACAGGCCGGAGGGATCGAACTTAATCCCATCCCCGTGGAGATTACTTATGGCATCGAAAGGATCGCTATGTATCTTCAGGGGGTGGAGAGTGTATATGACCTCCGGTGGACAAAGGGGATCAAGTATGGAGATATCCATCACCGAGGGGAGGTTGAATTTTCGAGATACAATTTTGAAGTAGCCGATGTGGAGATGCTTTTTAGACTTTTCGATATGTATGAACAGGAGGCAAAGGCTTTGATTGAGAGAGGATTGGTCCTGCCTGCCTATGATTACTGTTTAAAGACTTCCCATACCTTCAATCTTCTCGATGCGAGGGGAGCCATCAGCGTGACCGAGCGGATGGGTTATATCCTGAGGGTGAGAACGCTGGCAAGGCTCTGTGCAGAGGCCTATCTCAAACAGAGGGAGGAGATGGGATTTCCTCTATTAATCCAGAGTTCAGAGTAAATAAAGCAACGAGTTTGTTGGAGACGAAATTTTTTTGGAATTCGGACACGAGACACGGACACGAATAACGTGAGTTTCAGAGTGAGGAGATTTTTTAAACCATGAAAGAACTTCTTTTAGAGATCGGGACAGAAGAGATTCCTGCGGGTTTCATTCCTCAGGCTTTGATCGATTTGGAAAACCTCGCACGGAAAGAGTTAGAGTCAAACCGGATTGACTTTGGGAGGATGAAGACCTTTGGCACACCAAGAAGGCTTGTCCTCTTTGTGGAATCTCTCTCAGAGAAACAGAGGAATGAGGAGATCAAAAAGATCGGTCCTTCCAAACAGGCTGCTTTCGACAAAAAGGGAAACCCCACCCAGGCTGCGATCGGATTTGCGAAGAGTCAGTCCGTGGAGGTTGAATCCCTGAAAGTGATCCAGACGGAGAAGGGTGAATATGTCTGTGCTGTGAAACAAGAACCCGGGAAACCAACAAAAGAGATTCTTTCATCCCTTCTTCCCAAATGGATCCTTTCCATCCCTTTTCAAAAATCGATGAGATGGGCGGATGTCTCCATCCGATTTGCAAGACCGATTCATTGGATCTTAGCCCTTTTGGGAGGAGAGGTAATCCCTTTTCAGGTTGGAAATCTCCAAAGTGGAGAGGTAACCTATGGCCATCGATTCGTGCAGCCTGGAGCGATACAGGTGAAGGATTTCGATTCCTATATTCAAAAGACCAAAGAGGCTTTTGTGATCGTTGATCCTAATGAAAGGAAGGAGATGATTAAGGAGGGGATGGTTCGGGAAAGCGCCTCCGTCTCGGGCAGGCCCTTGTGGGATGATTCGCTTTTAGATGAGGTTAATTTCCTAATAGAGTACCCTGTCGTTTATAGTGGGAGGTTCGAGCCTACATTTCTATCCCTTCCCCAGGAGATTATCATCCATACCATGAAAGAGCACCAGAGGTACTTTCCTGTTGTAGATGATAGGGGGAAACTCCTTCCCTATTTTCTTTTTGTAAGCAATATTCGTCCTAAGGATTGGGATGGGGTGGTGAGGGGAAATGAAAGGGTTCTTAAGGCAAGGCTCTCTGATGCTTCGTATTTCTTCCAGGAGGATTTAAAAATTTCACTGGAGAAGAGGTTAGAGCAGTTAAAGAAAGTGGTCTATCAGGCGAAGTTAGGGACTTCATATGAAAAGGTGATGAGGTTTAAGGAATTGGCTTGCTTTCTGGTCGAGAGGATCGATCCAAAACTTCGCGATGCGGTCGAGCGGGCCTCTCTTCTTTGTAAAGCAGATCTGGTGACAGGAATGGTCGGTGAGTTTCCAAAACTTCAGGGGATCGTGGGCAGGGAGTACGCGCGGATCTCAGGAGAAAGCCCAGAAGTGGCAGAGGCGATCTATGAACATTACCTTCCCACCTTTGCGGGAGATCGTTTGCCTTCAAGCCCGGTCGGAGATATTGTTAGCATCGCTGACAAGATGGACACTATCGTAGGAAGTTTTGGGATTGGGCTTGTTCCAACTGGCACTGCTGACCCTTTTGGTTTAAGACGCCAAGCCCTTGGGATCATCAGGATCATTGTCGAAAAAAAATATCCCATCTCCATGGAGGAGTTAGTTGAAGAGAGCCAGAGGCTGTTGAAGGAGAAAATGGAGCGTCCTTTAAATGAGGTGAAGGAGGAGGTTCTGGAATTCTTCCGAATCCGTTATCAGAACTATCTCTTGGAGAAGGGCTATCCTTTTGATGTGATCGAGGCAGTGGTTTCAGTTTCCTTTGATCGGTTGTTAGATGTTCAGGAGCGAATCGACTGTTTAAGATCAGCAAAAAAGGTCAAGGATTTCGACTCCGTGGTCATTGGGTTTAAGAGGGCGATGAATATATTGAGGGGGAGTCCTTATGGTGAAAGGATTGATTCCCATCTCCTCAAAGAACCTCCTGAAAAAGATCTTTATCAGTCCTTTCTTAAGGCGAAGGAACGGATCGAGCATTATCTCAGCCAAAGAGATTATCAGTCTGCCCTGCAGGAGATGACCCAGATGAAGAAGCCGATCGATGATTTTTTTGATGGGGTGATGGTGATGGTAGAGGAGGAGGCGATCCGGAATAATCGTCTTGCCCTTCTCAGAGAGATTGGACAACTTTTCTTAAAAATCGCCGACTTCTCAAAACTCATATAATTTTTGCTTTTCCTACATAATTTTTCATAATGGATCGCCTCGCCTCCTTGCAAAGAGATTATGAAAAGTTTCCAGAAAAATAGGATAGAAGAATTCCTGATATTTGATACAAAATTTTGGTCTTTTTTTAAAAACTAAAAACGGGCGATAAAGGATATAAAAATGTTTGAGAGTTTAAGCACTCTTTTTGATAAAACTTTTTCTCGTTTAAGTGATAAGGTGGCCCTCCTTTTTATCAGAAAAGGGATGACCGAGAGCCGGATTACCTATGCGTCTCTTAGGAGAATTTCAGCCAAGGTTACAAATGGCTTAAAGGAAATGGGTCTCGAAAAAGGAGAAAGGGTCATCCTCTTCATGCCCAAGTGTGTGGAGTTGGTCATCCTGCATCTTGCCGTCCAGAAGATTGGCGCCGTCTCTGTGATCCTTAATCCGGGATTTAAGAAGGATGAGATGGAATATTTTATCAAAGATACGGAACCCAAACTCATCCTCACAGGGAAGAGAGAAGAGGCCCTGATTCGCTCAATCGATCCGGACAGACTCACCCTCTCGATTGAAACAGAGACTCCTTTTACAGAGGAGAAGTTATTTCCATTTTCTTCTTCTGAAATTTCTTATGGCAGAGCCAATCCGGACGATCCCGCCCTCCTCATTTACACTTCTGGAACAACAGGTAAACCCAAGGGAGCGATCCTTACTCAAAAAAACCTGATCACCGATGCTCAAAACATCATCCAGATCTGGGAGATCAGCGAGAAGGATGCTCTTTGCCATGCCCTTCCCCTCTTTCATATTCACGGTCTCTGTTTTGCCCTTCATACTTCACTGCTGGCAGGCGCAAAGATCATTATGGTCAATGAATTTTCTTCTGAGACAGTTTTGGATATTCTTTCAACCAAAGAAGGAGAGTTGGCCTGCACCATGTTTATGGGTGTCCCAACGATGTATCATAAGATGATGGAGAGAAAAGAGATGGAAGGTAGGGATTTCAACCATATCCGGCTATTTGCCTGTGGATCTGCACCGCTCAGTCCAAAGGATTTTGAGAGGATTAGAAATTTTTTTGGGAAAGAGCCTGTGGAGCGTGAAGGAATGTCTGAAACTGGAATGAATTTTTCAAATCCCCTCCATGGCCTCAAAAAGCCGGGGTCCATCGGGATTCCTCTTCCCCAGGTAGAAGTGAGAATTGTGAACCCGAAGACCTTGGTCGACCTAAAGACCGGAGAGGTTGGGGAGATTTGGCTGAAAGGACCCAATGTAACCCCAGGATACTGGAGGAGACCTCGTGAGACAGAGGCGGCGTTTTTGGATGGCTGGTTTCGGACCGGAGACCTCGGGAAGAGGGACGAGGAGGGCTACTACTATATTACCGATCGAATCAAACATATCATCATTTCTGGAGGAGAAAATATTTCGCCAAAAGAGGTTGAATCTGTGCTTGATCGGCATCCAGACATATTAGAATCGTGTGTCGTAGGGATTCCAGATGAAAAATGGGGAGAAAAAGTTGGGGCGGCCGTGGTCCTAAAACCTGAATGTTTCTCTACAGAGAGCGAAATTAAAGAGTATTGCAGGAGTCATCTCCTGGATTGGAAGTGTCCAAAGGAAATCCTTTTTTTAAATGAACTTCCAAGAAATAGAATGGGGAAGGTCCTCAAGGAGAAGGTATTAGAACTTTTTCTCTCTCACTCAAACCTCAAGGGGAAGGATCTCTCGGTCCTTTAATTTGACATAACCCTTATGGGTGATTCTTAACTGTGGGATGGCAGGAGTTCCAAGGATATCAATCGTAAGAACTGGCTTCTCCCATTTTACACCATTCTTCCTAAGAGTCTCTTCAAGCCTCTTGATCTCATCCCTCACGGTCTCCATGGGCTTTAAGGATACCATTCCACAGAGTGGGGCTTGAAATTCTGAGATCACCTTTTCTCCTATCGCATAGACCCCGCCTCCCCCATTCTCTTTTAACCGTTCAATCACTGTCTTGATGGAATGAGCGTCACATCCGACAACGATCATATCAGGGGTATCCCAGCACATGGTTGACCCATAGGCTCCCCTCTTGAGACCAAATCCTTTCAGTAGCCCCATAAAGGTTTTTCCACTTCCTGTCCGGTCCAAGGCAAGAAGAAGAATCAAATCTCTTGACTCCACAGGATGTTCAAGGTCGATGATCCTTTCTCTGGTCACAAGCCGGGTTACCAATTCCATCACCCTTACCTTTCCTCTGTTTGGTAGGGAAGCAAGAATATCTCCTTCAACCTTCACTGTGTGAAACATGGAATCTGGAAAGAAAACCTTTTTAGGTTCGACCAGGGTTTTACCCTCTTTAAAGATCATTCTCCCATCGCATAGGATCATTTTGGGGGAATAATCCTCCGGTGATGGGATGACCACCATATCTGCCATCTTTCCAGGAGCAATAGAGCCAATGAGATGATCGAGGTGAAAGTGTTCAGCAACATTGAGGGTTACCATCTGGTAGGCAAGCCCTGGTGGGACTTTGAATTTAAGCATTCTCCTAAGGGAGGCATTAAGGTAGCCTTCCTTCACGAACCCCTCTGCATCCATTCCGTCCGTACAGAGGCTTAGCCTTCTATGGTCTATCCTTTTCTTAAAAATCTTCTTTACTCCCTTAAGTTCTTTTCTTACCCCTCCTTCCCTGATCATCACCCAGTAGCCCATCCTTAATCTCTCAAGGACCTCTTCATCTGTCACAGGCTCGTGGCATGAGGAGAAACCAAAGTCCGTATAGGCTTGAAGCTTCCTCCCTGATGCCCCTGCAGTATGACCCTCCACCAATTTCCCCATCTGGAGAGCGGTGGAGACCAGTTCTCTCACCCTCTCCCCTTGTCTCCCTTCTAAGAAGATATTTCCCCAGTAGACCTCACCGATGCCAAGACAATTTGGATTTTGAAGGAGAGGGAGTAACTCTTCATTCGTTGGAGCCATTTTCTCCTGAGAGGAAGTCAAACCACATAAAGGGGAGAGAGTGAAGTAAAATCTTAAGGGCTGTCCTTCCAATCCTTTAATAAAATATTCAATCCCATCTTTGCCCGCGACCAATCCAAACTCCATGGTCTCTGTTATGACTGTCGTCACGCCCGTAGGGATCACCTGTTTGACAAACTCCTCGATGCTATACCGATTAGTGATATGGGTATGCCCTTCAATGAGACCGGGCAGGAGAACCATCTCCTCAACATCTATCACCTCGGTTTGATTGTCTCTGGGAGGATCGTTTTCTGAACCCACATAGGCAATCATTCCGTCCTTGATCCAGACCGATTGATTCTTAATAAACTCTCGCGTAAAGACATTGAAGATGGTGCTGTTTAAAAAGACCTTATCAGCCGGCAATAAACCCAGGGCCACTTCACTCAATCTACTTCTTTTCTCTTGGGTTTCCATGTAAGAATTCATAACAAAACACACAAAGGGATGTCAAATTCTGCCATGGAAAAGTATTTTTTCGAATGGTATTCGAAAAAAATATTTTTTGTAATTTATTAGAATTTAAAAGAAATTTTTCCAGATAAAAAATATATTGACAAAAAATCAGATTTTTGTATGATATTTTTCGAATTGAATTATTGGATTTTTGAAAAAATAATATATCTCTATGAAAAAAAAGCCAAATTCTGTTCAAAATTTTAATAATAAAGGCAGAGAATCTGAAAAGAAGAGAAAGATATTGGCCTCTGCCATCAAGATCTTTGGAGAAAAGGGTTTCCAGAATGCTACTATCGCTGAGATTGCTAAAGAGGCAGGGATTGGGGATGCAACCATTTACGAATATTTTAAAAATAAAGAAGATATCCTCTTGGCCATTCCTGTAGAAATCACCAAAGAACTGATTCCACAAATCCATGACCATATGATGGGTATTAAAGGGGCTTTGAACAAACTTCGGAAGTTTATCTGGTGGTGGCTTAATTATGTGGAGAAAAACCCAGGGTATGGGTCCATCGTTTTGCTGGAACTGAAGACCAGTAAGACCTATGTCACAACGGAGGCCTATCAAGCAGCGAGAAACTTTTATCAAATTCTGCTCGACATTATTCAGGAAGGGCAGGAGGAAGGAACGATTAAAAAGGAGATCAATATCTATCTTGCCCGTAGTCTTTGTGTGGGCGCGATGGAACATATCATCATTCGGTGGCTCTTAAAGGACAAGAGGTATTCCCTGATCCAATACGCAGATGAGTTGGCAGATCTTTTAATTGATTCACTTAAAAGTACTGATTAGGGACTTTGAAAAAGGTAGGGAGTGTCGCAAATGGGTAAAAGGTTTTTTCAACTGAGGTGAATTCTTATGGAGGAATAGATGCGCATACCAAAGTTTGAATACTTCTCACCTTCTTCGATTGAGGAGGCCTGTTCTCTTCTTTATAAATATAAGAGTGAGGCAAAACTTTTGGCAGGAGGAACCGACCTCTTTGTAAAGATGAAGAAGAAGGAAGTCCTTCCGAAGTTTGTTATTAACCTCAAAGGGATCGAAGGATTGGATAAAGTTCAATGGGACGAGAAGGAGGGTTTAAAAATCGGTCCACTGGTGACGCATGATACCATTGTCCATCACCCTGTGGTTAGAGAAAAGTTTGATTTTTTCGCTGAGACCTGTTTTAAGATTGGAACCCGTCAGGTGAGAAACATGGGGACCCTGGTAGGGAATCTCTGTAATGCCTCTCCTTCTTCTGATGCGGCGGCACCTCTTTTAGTCTTAGAAGCAAAGTTAAAACTGGTTCACCTTTATGGGGAAAGAACTGTCTCCCTTCAGGAGTTTTTTGTAGGACCTTTCCAGACCATTCTTGAACCTCAAGAGATGGTCGTAGAGGTTTGGATCCCCAAAGCGCCTCCTCAATCTGCAGGTTCATACCAGTACATCCATAAAGCATCCTCCGTAGGGGAGACGCTGGTTGGAGCGGCGGTCTTTCTTACATTGGATCCAAAGGACAAAACCTGTCGGGAGGCAAGGATTGGCCTTTCCTCTGTTGCCCCAACTCCCATTCGTGCAAAGGCTGCAGAGAGAATCTTAAATGGTAAAAGGGTAGAAGAAAAACTGATTAAAGAAGCTGCTCAAGTGGCTTCAGAGGAAACCCAGCCTCGCTCAAGGCCCTGGTACCGAAGGGAGATGAGTAGGGTTTTGGTGGAGCAAGCCATTCTTCAAGCCATGGAGAAGATACAATGAAAAAACAACTCATTGAGTTAAAGGTGAACGGTGAGTCCCATGAACTTGCAGTAGAACCTCAGAGAACGCTTCTCGAGGTATTAAGAGAGGATTTAGGTCTCACCGGTGCAAAAGAGGCCTGTGGAACTGGAGAGTGTGGGGCCTGTACGGTTTTGATCAATGGGAACCCCATCCTTTCCTGTCTAACACTTGCCATTGAAGCCCAGGGAAAAGAGATTACCACCATTGAAGGGCTGGCCAAGGGGGCTGAGCTTCACCCATTGCAGAAGGCCTTCATTCAATATGGAGCCATTCAGTGTGGGTATTGTACTTCTGGGATGATCCTCAATGCCAAATCGATCCTCGATGAGAATCCCAAGCCCTCAAGGGAAGAGATTCTGAAAGGATTGGAGGGAAACCTTTGTCGATGTACGGGATATAATAAAATTTTGGAAGCCATCATGTCGGTTTCGATAGGAGAAGAGTGAGATGGAGGAGTTATCTTTTGTAGGGAAAAGTGTTCCGAGAAAGGATGGAATGGAGAAGGCTACCGGGAGGGCCCTTTATACAGTGGATATGGTACTTCCTGGGATGCTCTGGGGAAAGATTTTGAGAAGCCCCTACCCTCACGCCAAGATCCTAAACATCGATACGAGCAGAGCCCAAAGACTTCCTGGAGTGAAGGCGGTGATTACAGGGAAAGATACCTTGGGGATCAAACATGGCTTTGTGGAGACTCCCCGATATCCCCCTGATCAATACCCATTGGCCATGGATCGAGTTCGGTATATAGGGGAAGAGGTGGCTGCGGTTGCTGCCATTGATGAATACATCGCAGAAGAGGCGTTAAGCCTGATCAAGGTCGATTATGAAGAACTTCCTGCAGTCTTTGATCCTGAGGAGGCGATGAGGCCAGATGCCCCTGAAATCCACCCCAGTCATCCAAAGGTCAGGGAGCCATATAAAAATATAGGTGGAAAAACAGAGACAGGTTGGGGAGACATTGAGAAGGGGTTTGCCGAGTCCTATCTTGTCAGGGAGGACCGATTCGAAGGGCAATTAAGGACACACTGCTACATGGAACCTCAGGCCACGCTTGCCAGTTACGATCTTTCTGGCCGGCTCAATGTATGGACATCAAGTCAGGGGCCATTTATCAAGAGGGCCAAATTGGCCACCACCTTGGGACTCCCTTTCAACAATGTTCGCATATTGAAGGCCTATGTGGGAGGGGCCTATGGTGGAAAGATAGACCTCTTTTCACATGAGTTCTGCGCCTCCCTCTTATCCATCAAGACCGGAAGACCTGTCAAGATCGTTTGGACGAGACAGGAGGTCTTTGAGGCCTCAAGGCATGGTCAACCCATCATTGTCGAGTTGAAGACAGGTGTGAAGAAAGATGGCACTTTACTCGCCCAGCAGGTCAAGGTGATCAACAATGCAGGTGCTTATCGAGGAAGTGGAGTCGTCGTAATCTTCCTCTGCTGGGGTTTTGTCATGCTCTCCTATCGAATACCAAACTTGAAGTATGAGGGTTATTCGGTCTATACCAATAATCCTGTCAGAGCCCCTCAGAGGGGGCACGGTGCTCCTAACCTGAGATTCGCAGTGGACTCCCAGATGGATATGATCGCAGAAGAGTTGGGAATCGATCCAGTGGAGATTCGCCTAAAGAATGCCCGGCAGAAGGGAGAGATCCTCCCCAATGGGGACTATGTGAGAAACTGTGGTTTAGTGGAATGCATTGAAAGGGCGGCTGAGGAGACACAATTTAAAGAAAAATATGCAAAGGGGAAACGACAGGAAGGCCAAAGGATTCGGAGAGGAATTGGGATGGGGGTTTCTTCCTATTTTAGTGGGTCCCTGATCTATCCCAATGCCTCGGCCGCTATTGTTAAACTGAATGATGATGGCACCGTCTCACTCCTCACGGGAGCATTGGACATCGGGCAGGGTGCTGAGACGATCCTTTCCCAAATTGTCGCCGAGGAACTCGGGGTATCGATGGAGGACATTCGGGTTGTAGCTGCGGATACTGAGACGACACCTGTGGATATTGGTTCTTGGATCAGTGGAGGAGCCTATGTCTCTGGGAATGCGGTGAAGATGGCTGCCTCTGATGCAAGACGTCAACTTTTTGAGGTGGCCGCAAAGGAACTTGAGGCCAATCCCGAGGATTTAATAGCAAAGAACCGAGAGATCTATGTAAAGGGTTCTCCAGGACGCTCCCTCTCTTTTGCTCAGGCAGTGGCGGCAAGCATTGCGAAGCGTCGTGGGAACCCCATTATTGGTCAGGGCCACTATCGAACGATGAAAGATGTCCCGATGCACCCTAGCCTTGCTACCACCAAAGGCAGATGGAGTGATAACTACGCCTTTGATGCCCAGGTGGCTGAGGTGGAAGTGGATACTTGGACAGGTCAAGTGAAACTCTTAAAGGCAACCACTGCCCATGACTGCGGGTTCCCCATTAATCCACTGCTGGTCGAAGGCCAGATTGATGGCCAGGTCTCCATGGCTCAAGGCCACGCCCTCTGGGAAGAGGTCTTGATGGAGAAAGGCAGAACGCTGACCACTTCTTTCCTTGACTACAAAATTCCCTGCGCCAAAGATATGGTGGAGGCCCACTACATTGATGTCATTACAGAGAAATATGAGAAAGATATTCCTTATAGGACCAAAGAGGTGGGAGAGGGGTATGTCTCAGGCATGGTCGCTGCGATTGCCAATGCGGTATACAATGCTACAGGGGTGAGGGTGAAGACCTTACCCATCTATCCAGAGAAGATTCTGAAGGGTTTGAAAGAAAAGAAAGATGGGGGGAAATAGGGGGTAAGAATGGAAAACGTGATTATGTGGAAACCGGAATTGGAGACGATGCCGAGGGAGAAACTTTTAGAACACCAACTTCAACTCTTCAGAAGGCAGATGGCCTATGTCTACGAGCGAGCCCCTTTTTATCGAAAGAAGTTTGATGAGGCAGGTGTGAGGCCCGAACATATCAAAACCTTGGAGGATGTGAGTAAGGTTCCTTTTACGGTTAAAGAGGAGTTGAGACAGAGCCAGGAGAAGTACCCCCCCTATGGGGATTTTCATTGTATCTCACCCGAAGAGGGGGTCAGGGTTTTTCAAACTACTGGGACCACTGGAGTCCCTGTTCGATCGCTTTTAAGCAAGAGGGATTGGTTAGAAGTCTACTATGACCAATTTATGTACTTCATGCATGGATATGGAATTACCAAAAAAGA
>CAZFDM010000080.1:0-2038 GCA_964517975.1 uncultured Syntrophaceae bacterium | reverse complement strand
ACCATTTCAGAGCCCAAAATCGCTCCGGTATAGACAATGGCTAAGATATTGGCTGCTGGTGCCACCCAGAGAACAATAAAGGCAGGCCCAATTCCTGCTCCACCATAGTATAAGCCACTCGATACCGGGATCACCGTGCAGGAACAAGCCGCCACAAAAAAACTTCCTCCAGTGGCTAATGCAAAGGATTTGATTTTACGTGCCGCCGCCCCAAGATAATAGATGATCGTCTCCTTTGAGATGAATGTGACCATCGCCCCTGCCAAGAGAAAGGCTGGAATCAAACAGGTGATCACATGTAAGGCAATATACTCCTTCAAAGCTTCTAATCCTGCATAAATCAACCCAAGAATAAATTCCATCTGAATTCTCCTTTCTGAAATAAATTATATATGTGAAAAAAGTTTTTCTTGCTCCTTCATTTGTTTTTTTAAGATGGCACCCACTTTATCTAAGATTTCGAAGACCCTGGGATCCTTCACATTCACCATCACCTTCACACCGTCCTTGCGAGTGGCCACAAGATGACTTTTTTGCATCAAGGAGATATGCCGCGAGACATTGGATTGTTCTCCATTGATGAGCGGGCAAATATCACAAATGCATTTTTCACCATTTCGCAGACTCTCAAGGATTTTCAGACGGGTAGGTTGAGCAAGGACCTTTAAAATTTCTGCCTTTAATTCAAGCACCTTGTCCTCCATACAAACCTCCATGATTATATGATTCATTAATCATATAATCCATAAAGAATAATCTGTCAAGAGACCTTTAAGTAACAAAGATCATTTAATTGATTGAGGATAGAGGTGGATGGAGTCTGTTTGAATTTCCATTTAGATTACACCTTCAATAATGCCAGCATCCTCTCCTGTTCTACCCTTGCCTATAATAACGTCTAATACTGGAACAACATGTTTCTATTCTGCGCCTGGCGCCAACTTATTCCATTGCCTCTTTGATGATCGTAATAGGGTGGGAATCAATCCACATAGCAATATTGTATGGATATCCAGGGCTCTTCTCGGGTCATCTTGTGAGGAGGATAGCTCCACATTCTCGCCTCTATTATTCGACCTTTCTATCTTTACCTTACGGACGAACCTTTTCCACAACCTTGCCACCATCACTTCCCTCTGTTACGGAATTTCGGTGTTTCATAGCTTTTATTTTACAAAGATTAGAGAACGGCTTAACCTTTATCTTGGGAATTGGTTATCCTCTCATGGTCTGGTTTAAAAAGACCAAATAACGTAACCAGAAAAGACAACATTGTTTCCAATAGTTATATCAATTTTCTATCAAATAATTTGGAGAAGACCTTAATAAAAATATGTTAAATAGATTTGATGGTGGGCCTTAAGCAACAAGGTCGGGTCTTGGGATTTCAAACTCACAAGGGACACCAGTTTGACACAGGCCGCAGGAAGGGGGATGGTTTTTTAATCCATACTCCAATCGCTTTGACTTCAGGGGTTCAGAATCAATGTACTTCTGACATTTATCCTTATCATGTCCTTTTTCTGTGATGGCCCCTGCAGGGCATCTGGGAATACACTTTCCACATGTTTCATTTCTGAAGAAGAGGCAATTTTCTTTATAGGAATGATATCTTCTTTCGCTCGGTTTCAACTTCAAAAGTGTGACCACACTACCGATCCGATGGGCTATGCCTTTAGAGGTGATGAGACCATCGCTAAGGCTAAACGTTCCAAGACCACAGGCATAAGCCACATGACGTTCTGACCAGAGGGAGGCAAGCCCCACTCTTTCATCGTAAACCCATCGGAAATTAGGAAGAAGAAATGGGGCCACTGCCACATGTCCTAAATCTTCCAAAAATCTCACCACATGCCTTCTTAAAGCATTATTGCAGGCCTCCCCAAAATCTCTGGTGTAAGCCCAGAGTTTAGAAGGGAATCGATTTTCATGACGATTGCTTTTTCTAATATCCTCATGGGCAGGAAGAATCCATGAAATCACACTGATCTGGTCTATTTCGGAGAGGAGAAGTTCTCTCCCCTTTTCATTTAGAACC
>CAZFDM010000079.1:0-6205 GCA_964517975.1 uncultured Syntrophaceae bacterium | reverse complement strand
GGTATTGAAACCATGGACAAGATGACGGATCGTCAAATTTCGGCGAAAGTTCGGCAGTACTTTCGAGATAATAGGGATAAAAGAGGGCATAGAGTCTAAAACAACTTGATATCGGTTTGATCTTTTAAAATAGTTATCATGAAGTTTATATTATGCACTGGCAAATGGAGAGGAATTAAAAGGAAAGAAGAGTCCAGCGAATAGGAATCGGTAAACCAATCCTTACAGGCACAACCCAATACTGCACCAGACATGTAGGAATATATGAATTGCCAAAGAAATAATAAAGGAAAGGGCTACTTTCATTATTTTCCGGAACGTGCCCCTATCCCTTCCCTTTCACTCATTCAGTAGGCGATCAACAAGATGACATATCATTGATATCTCACTTTCAATTGCTATTTTAATATGACGCGAAGAAAAAATTTAAAGATAGATTGACTCAATATTTCAGACCCATTTTAAATCTTTTTGATCATATCCAAATGGAAAGATATGCCCAAAAATAAAATGTTAGTACTATTTATTTATATTGAATCCTTCCTTTTAACTTTCCGATCCAATCCTTAAGGCTATCGATAAGGGTTTTCCCTTTGATTGTCAGTTTGGTTTCTGCGGTCTGTTTTGACATCATGCTCTCAACCTTAGCCGTGTAGACGCCTTCTGGAATAGGTGGCTTGCTGATAACGACCACATTCTCAAATTTTTCATCAAAGGTTACATCTCCCCTTAGAAACTCCATGATCTTTGTTAGGGGAAGAACAGTTGCCTTAAAGGTTCCATCGGGTTTAATTGGTGCCTCAGCGGCAATGACCTTTGTCTCATTTGGCCCTGTGAGGGTGATCAATACAGAATCTCCAGGCTTGGCCTCAAACCCACACCCTTCAAACACAATGTTTGTATCCCTCATCTTCACGACCCCAAGACGAATAGTCTCAGGATGGACAATCACCTGTGGCCCAGGAATAGAAGGATCAATCTTCTGGGCTGGACTTGCACAACCCGAAAGGATCGTGAGGCAAGCCAATGTCAATAATCCTAAGAAAAGGCACCCTTTCTGATTCGTCATTTCACTCCTCCTTTCATCTTCGCTAATCGCATCACGAATAGCGTTTAACGAAAAATCTTTTTATTATAAAAGAATTAACGCATTTCGCTATGCCCTATGTGTTTTTTCCTACGATTGCCTCCAGTAATCTTTCAACCATGGGAGCAGCCTCTGCTTCTGATAAACAGTATTTCATCTCCGTAAATCTCTTTCTAAACTTGGAGACCTCCTCTGCCATAGTCCGATCATAGAGAATGACTTGGCTCATATACTCCGCCAGCTTTCCAAAATCCTCTTCCTTCATCCCAAAACGGGTCATCTCCTGCACCCCCATCCTAAGGCAACTTGCAGTGGTAAAGGCCTCATCATCTGGTGCACCTTGATAATTAACGATGATATTATTTTCTTCCAGCCTCTCAGCCATCATCGGTCCCTTTCCATAGCCAACCCTGACAATCACCTGATGGGTCTCTGTATAGCCCCTTTCCGGATCTCCTTCAACCTTTAACCCCTGGTCTTTAAGAAAATGGGCAAATGCCTTTGCATTGGCAATCACTGCTTTCTGATACTCCTCCTTAAACGCATTCATCTCATAGGCAGCCAGAAGAAGCCCGACCAGTGTTCCTAAGTGATGATTGCTCACGCTTCCAGGAAAGACCCTTCTGACAATCGCCTCCCATAGTTCCTCATATTCTGTTCCCTCCGACATATTACTGCCGATCACTCCTCGCTGGGTACCAAAGAAGGTCTTATGGGTAGACCCCGTGACAATATCTGCACCCTCCTTAAAGGGTTCTTGAAAATGGGGGCCAATCAATCCCAAGACATGAGCCATATCATAAAGTAGAATTGGCTTAGGATTCATGTCCTTGATCATTCCGTAAATTTCACGAAGTGGTTCCCTATAGATCACCATGCTCTTCCCAAGAACGATCAATTCGGGTTTATGCTCCTCTAAGAGTTCTCGAGTTTTTAGGAGGTCAATTCGGTAAGGATCTTCTTTTACAACAGGAAAGGGAACCGTCGCAGGTCTTTCAGTCAAAGGATCATTAGCAATAAAATCTTTGAGGGCACCCATGGGTTGAGCGCTCAGGTGACCTCCTCTTCCGATATGGTGGTTCATCACCTTTCTGATTCTCCGAGGCTCACTTCTTCGATCCAACCGATTGAGGTAATCCACCAAACCACTAAAAACAGCCGTATTGGCCATCTGACCACTGATCACTCTCGCCTCAACCTCTGAGCATCCAAGAAACCGTCTGAGTTCTTCTCCAAGAAGCACCTCCACCTCTCCTATTAGTTTCGTTCCCTGATAATAGAAGACGTCGGTTTCCCTAAATGCCTTCATCAGACGATGTTCTGCATAACGGCCTGAGGGATCCGAAATGCTTATAAGCCTCACAAGAAGGGAGGGGGTTGTCTCAGAAGGGATGAGATTGAATGTCTCTTTCTGTCTCCAATAAGTATTCTCCACAACTCGATTGACGAGATTTTGAGTCAGGTCTTTTAGGCTCCCCACTGGAATTTTTCTCTTCTTTGGTTCTTTGATCAAAATGGGATGCGCATAAGGCGGAGCCTCAACGGATAGGTGCCTCTCCACGATTACCCCTTCAAACTTCTTCCCCCGGTGATGGATCTCTATCTTCTGGCCTTCCTTTAAATCCGAATCAATATAGGCAAGCCCAATGGATCTCATCCCTCTCTCATCAGTAGGTTCCGAAAGAATTCCGCGGTCAGAAAATACCCAATAGGGAACCATGGTTCCGCTGGTAACATGACCTACTAACCTTCCCTCTGCAAAAACCTCATCACCCTGCCTGGCAATCCCCTCCCCAATGATCGCTATGGGAAAGATCTTTTTGGGCACTAACTCTCTCTCCTTAGGAGGGAGAGGTTTTCCACTCTCTTTTGCTGTGACCTCCTCAAATTGTCTCCTCAGGATGTCCTTTCCAATGAAATCCCCTTTTAATGGAGAGAAACTGATGGCCAATCGGGCTGCTGAGGGAACTGCAAAGATGGGAATCTCCTTCCCCTCTGCGTCCAATCCTAACTCATGACCGTAAAGCGGAAGACCTGCTTCCAATCTCAATGTATCCCTTGCTCCTAATCCAATGGGTAGAATGCCCTCTGGGCCCCCGATAGCAAGGAGTTTTTCCCATATGGAGCGAAGTTTTTCGCTGGGCAAAAATAATTCAAAACAGATGGGCTCTCCTGTATATCCTGTCCTCGAGATCGTTACAAAGACGTGCTCCCCCTCTAATTCACAAACCCTTAAGCGATTCCTCCAGGGATCAGGTAATTTTGAATGATCTTCTAAGAGAATTCTCTCCAGAACCTTTTTAGCCTGTGGACCTTGAAAGGCAATCATCCCAATTTCATCTGTTTTATCTTCGATGATGAGTCCCTTATACCGTTTCTTATGATCCATCAGCCAGTCCCAATCCTTCTTCCTGTTGCCTGCGTTCACCACAAGCAAATAGGGCGTCTCAAGGGAGGGATCCACTTCTTCTAACCGATATAAATAAGCATCGTCGATCGCCCCACCCCTTTCATTCTGGATCAGGGTATATTGAGCCACACCAGGGTCAAGGGCCATTGCATTATTCGTGAGAACATATTGCATGAAGGAGACTGCATCCTTCCCACGGATTAAAAAACGGCCCATATGGGAGATATCAAAGAGCCCCCCATACTTCCTTGTTGCGAGATGCTCTTCAAGAATCCCCTTTTGATAGGCGACCGGCATCTCCCATCCAGCAAACTCAATCATCTGTCCCCCGTGTTCCTTATGCCATAAATAAAGCGGTGTTCGTTTCAAATCTTTTGGCATGCTCGGACTCCCTTCACTTCGCCAAGTTAGGTTGTTCCATTTTTCTAACATATTCTACCTAAGATTGAAACGGTATTCAATGCGTGTTGACCGATCCCTGTTTGACCCAATAAACTTTATTCTAAAAGATACGAACCACAGAAAAATTGCATTCACAAAGACGTTGAGGCATTCCTCCTCTCTTCCATGATAAAGAATGCGAAAAGATTAATTGGATGGGATGAAAAATAAGGCCTTCTGCAGAGAGTTCAATCTCGTGACTCCCTCAACGCAGTTTCACCTACACTTACAGCGAGTTAGAATTTGACTGGAGTTGGAATTGATGGTTTTCTGGCTTCAGGTGAATTTTAGGATTAGATTGTGTAAGGAACCTATTTTTAACGTACACCGGTTAAGTCAAAAAATACCTTCTATGGCAGGGGCCACCCATTTAACGATCTTGACCCCCTTTAATTATCACAAGAATGATACCCTCTAAACCTCAAAGGGGGCTTCATCGTAACATCAGAGCATCTTGAGTTAAGGCTATATACCTCATCTCGCCATAAGAAAATCATTGTCACAATGTAATGGCACAGTCTTTAGTCGAACCTTTATCAATTGAGCACTGCCTGCTGGTAGGTATGGATGCCAATGAAAATCTTACCTGCAAAACAATCTATTTTTTCTCTTGGATCGAGATCAACTCAATCTCAAAAATGAGGGTTTCATTCGGTCCGATCACATTCCCTGCACCCTTTTCGCCATAGGCGAGGCTCGAAGGAATAAAGAGTTGCCATTTCGCCCCCTCTTCCATCAGTTGTAACGCCTCGGTTAAACCTTTAATCAGACCACCAGAAACGGGAAAGGTTGCAGGTTGTCCACGCTTATAGGAACTATCAATTTCGGTCCCGTTTATCAGTGTGCCACGATAATGGGTGATGACGACATCGGTGGCTTTGGGTTTCTTCCCTGTCCCGGCCTTAATCACCTTATACTGTAAACCGCTCGGCAAGGTTTTAACCCCTTCCTTTTTCTTATTCTCAGCAAGGAACGCTTCTCCTTCTGCTTTGTTTTTCTTGGCAACCTCATCTTGCTTAGCCTTCATCTCTTTCTGAAAAGTCGTTATGGTTTCTTGGACTTCCTGTTGGGTCAATAAAGGCTTTGCACCGGAAAGGGCGTCCTTGAGGCCTCTTGCAAGAATAGTCGGGTCAATCTCAACCCCCTGCCTTTTTAAGTTCATCCCAATATCCATGCCAATGATATAACTTATTTTGTCCTTCTGGCTTTTAAGAACCAACTTTTCTTGTGCGTTCACTTGACTCACCACAAACAAAATCCCTAAGAGAACGAACAGTTTAACCTTCATTTTAACTCCTTCCTTTTCATTTATTGATGAGGCACCCATGACGTTGGGAATCATAACCTAAGATCATCTCCTCCTGCCAACTCCTGTTCATTTTCCGATGAAAATCGGCTTTCTCTTCTCGAGAAAAGACCGAGTCGTCTCTTGATGGTCTTGAGTCTCTGACAAAAGGGAAGAAAGATTATCTAATTTTTTGCGATTTTGGATACCGTCATAGCTACACTTTCAGCACTGAGATCTGACTCATCGAACTCATACTCACAAAGTCGATAACCAATCTTCAAACCATCCAGAAACCTTGCCGCATTCGTTTTTTTCATAGGAATGAATCCATTAGGCTCTATGACCTATGCCTTCTTCAACTCATTTTACTTTCAAGTTCTTAAAAATATCTCCTAATGTTCCTAGTCCTCCGCTTTGATCTCCTTTCTCAAGGTATTTTTTATAATCCTCTTTGTCCTCTCGTTCCTCGATTACTTTCTGGGATAATCGTATTTTTCCCTCCTCATCTATGGAGATGATCTCTACCTGGATCTCCTGGCCTTTTGGGAATCTCTTTTTGATATCCTTTCTTCCAGATTCTCTCAGCTCCTCCATGGGAAGAAACCCCCTCACGTTATGCCCAAACTGCGGAAGCCTGACAAAAAGACCATAAGGTTTACTGTCCTCAACAATTCCTCTCACGACCTGCCCCTTTTCAAGGCGCACCTGATCCGCTTCCTCATCTTCTAAGATCCTTTTCTTGATCGCCGCCTCTCTGATCGATAGTGAGATGCGGCGGGTCTCTCGATCTATTCCAAGAACCATTACCTCCACCTCATCCCCTTCCTTAAGAAACTTACTCGGGTGAGTAACACGCTCGTAGCTGATCTCAGAAATATGAACAAGTCCGTCCACGCCTGGGGCTACCTCAACAAAGGCACCGAAGTCAGTGAGTTTGGACACTTTGCCACGAATGATCTGCCCTTCTTCGAACCCAAGA
>CAZFDM010000078.1:0-14718 GCA_964517975.1 uncultured Syntrophaceae bacterium | reverse complement strand
CCTTGGGGGGAACCTCCTGCATTTCCCCTCTCTCCTTGGGGGAGAGGGTTAGGGTGAGGGGCATTATTTTTATACCATTTAAAAAAACAGAATATAGAAGCGGTCGTGAAAAAAGTCAGCGTGGCATCAATATTGGCTCTTGTTGCAAGATAGGCAAATTCAAGGCTTGTCGCAAGGATCAGTCCTGCGAAGAGCCCTGTTCGGGAGGAATAGAAGTGTCTCCCGATAAGAAAGGTAAGCAGAACAGTAAGGGTTCCGAAAAAGGCAGACGGGAATCTAACCGCAAAGGAGGAGAATCCACCCCAGAGATAAGTGGAAAGGGCAATGAGCCAGAAGAAGAGTGGAGGTTTATCCGCATACATCTTCCCATTAACATGCATCAAAATCCAATCCCCTCCCTGAACCATCTCTCTGGCCACCTGAGCATAACGAGGCTCATCCGGGTTCCAGAGGTCCCATTGTCCGAGGTTGGCAAAAAAGAGGACAAAACAGAAAACAAGAAGAAGGCCAACCTGACCCAATGGATGATTCCATAAGTTTGAAAATCGTTCCTTCATCTTTATTCCATCTTTAAAAACTATCCTATATTAAACCAGTGTCTGCATTATTTCAACTTCGGGGTAGGATGGCTTTGGTAAGTTTTAATAGGCAGTATCCGACGACCATTGTAAAACCGGCAAAGATTAGATAATAAACTCTGGCTGAGGTTCCCAATACAGGAAAAATATTTGTAAAAATCCACTCTTCAAATGCATCCTCTAACTTAAATTGTTCCTGAATCGTGATTACTTCTTCAACAAACTTCTGCGGCTCAACGGTAATCTTCAAGATGTGATGGAACTTCCCCCATTCCGGTTGTGATCGCTTCAAACGCCCCCCGCCGCCTGAAACAATAAGGTTAACCCCTTTGCGTTGCCCTCTCCAATGGCCATGATAATCTCCAAAAAAGCAAGCGGTCACCTTATGGTCCTCTATCAAAGTGAAGAACTCCTCCTCTCTTAGAATGGGAAGGGACCCTTCGATATGTTCGGCCAATCCTTTCGGTGGATAGTGGATAAAGACAAAAATATGCTTTCTCCCTTTGCCATGATTATTCAATGTCTGACGAAGGTAGTCTAAATAGAGGGCTGGAAATTTTAGATCAACCCCGCAGATGATAAACAGACAATCGTTAAAGACAAAATCAAAATTTCTTGACCCATAAAGAGATTCATAAATCTCCGAAGTTACCCCTCGGTCACTTTCCTTTATCTTTGAACCGGTATAATCAATATCATGATTTCCGGCGACCAAGAAAACAGGAAAAGGAGGCTTGATTTCAGCAGTCATCTCTGTCAGAAAGAAACGATGGTTCCAGATATCGGGCTTCCTGACAAAATCCCCTAAAACAACCATGAAGGAAGGACTCCCTTTCTTCACGGCCATGTCGATCAGAGTTTCTGCGGTCTCACTTCCATGCGTATCTCCAATGACCAGAAAGGAGAAAGGGAAATCTTTCTCTTTTATTGCCGCCACGCTGGAAGGTCTGTTCCCGATCAGGTGATGGGGGGGAATGCTTTGAAAATCCCGGAGAAATCCAAGGACAACCCACCAAAGAATGGCAATGGATATGAAGAAGATTGAGAAAAAAAACCAAAATAATGAACGGTTTTTTATCATCATCGTCATCACCTATTTGAGATCAATGTGAGATCCCAGTGCCAAACCCGCATCTGTTCAATTGGGGCGATCTCAATCTGTAAATCTCTTTTCAACTGATCCAGATCTCCTCTTTGAATCACAATAAATACCCGCTGGGGCAACTGCAACACCTCAAAAAAACGTCCTTTCTCCCATATCTCTTCGATCAAAGGCTTTCGGGTGTAATAGAGCAAACCCGGTGAGCGGAATAAACACATTTTGAGTTCATCTCCCTCTTCCATTCTTGAGAGAACTTTTTCTGAAAAGGCTTTCATCGATCTCTGAGCGTTTAATTTTGGAGAAAGTGAATAAGAGAGATGAAGATGCAAAACAGTAAAGGTGACCACAAAGCTAATGAACGAAGCCCATCCCCTTTTCTTATAAAAGAAAAAAAAGGAAAGGAACGACCCGACCAATAAATAGAGAAGGGCGTAAAGGAGCGTAGAGTGAAAAGCGGTTAAGGCAGGGTAATATTTTTGCGGAACCCCAGTTAAAAATAGGACCAAGCCTACAAGAACCGCGAGGATAATAAAAATATATCCCAAAAAGAACCCTTTTCCTTCCTCTCGTGACCAGATATGAGAATCCCAAAGAACCCCAACCATCATCGCTACAGCCGGATAAAGCGGAAGGATGTAATTGTCCTTCTTTCCCCTGGAAAAGGTGAAAAAGAGGAAGACAAAAATGAACCAGATGGAAATAAATAGAAATTCTTTATTCTTCCCCTTCAGCAGTCCGAATAGGATGGCGGACGGCAGAAAGATCGTCCAGGGCAAAAACTCTATTGGTAATCGAATAAAATAGAAAAAGAATGACTTGGAATGGAAATGTCTTCCACTTCCAGCCAGCCTCCCGATAGCCTGTCCGAAAACGATTCTTTTTATATAATCTTCCCCTCCCATCCAGCACGCTGGTATTAGCCAGATGAAAACAACCACCAAGGAAAGGAGAAATCCCAGGAGGAGGTTCCGATTCCAGAACTTTTTGATCTGCTTTTGGGTAAGGGCAAAGATGAAAAAGATAGGAAGCGAGAGATAGGCAATGGGGCCTTTTGTCAGAACTCCAAGTCCAATAAAAAGTCCTGCCAAAAGATACTGCCTTCGTCGAACCTCCTCATTCTCATAGCCAAGGTAAAAACAATAGAGTGCCAATAGGAAAAGGAGCGTAAACAGAGAATCCAACATCAACCACCGGGAGATGTGCGGAAAGAAGAAACAGGTGGCCAGTACCAAACCGGATAGAAACCCAACCCGGGCATTAAAGAGCCTCTCCCCAAATAGAAAAGTAACGAGAATAGTAATAAGCCCTGCCAATGCAGAAGGAAGGCGGTTTGCAAACTCGGAATCTTCACCCAAAAAGAAAACCAAGAAGTTAACCAGCCAGAAATAGAGAGGTGGTTTTTCTGCATAGATCTTCCCATTGAGGTGGGGTAAGATCCAATTTCCATTTTCTCTCATGTCCCTTGCCACCACTGCATAACGCGTCTCGTCAGGCTCCCAGAGGTCTCTGGCCCCAAGTTGAAATAAAAAAATAAGGGTGCCCAAAGATAATAAAATAAGAAAATAATATCTTTTAAATTCAAAGGATCCCATGGTTTCTGAATACCTTTCTCTCTCGTAACTGGGCAAACAGTTTTGAATGGCGCAAGAAATACCACAGCCCATTCCATACAAGCATAAGAAGTCCCATTGCAATGGCAATATAAATGGCTGTATTTGGGCAATTTATCTTGAATGGCCTACTCGCTATTAGAGTAAACGGTATAGCCTCTGGCAAAATCCAAAGGGGGAACCTAAAAGAAAAAGAATTTGTCTAATTGGTGAAAGCCCAAGCAAAAAATTGATAATCAGTCCGCTCAAGGGAATTTGCCGTATAGTAAAAACGAGAGTAACCATCTTTAAAGCCTTGGATATCGCCAAGATACCTCTGGTCAGATGAGATATAGAGAAGAAGCAGCATCGCCACTACTCCCAACATAATTAAAGGCTTTAAAGGGAAATTAATCTGCATCTTACAGACTCTCATTGGTATACTGATAAACTATGAAGATTAATTTAGGATTAAATAAAGATGAAGATTTCTTAAGGTCAAGATGAAGATTTAGGGTTTATGCAAAGGCAAGTATACAGTAAAGGTCGAACCGCAATTCAATTCGCTTTCTACTTCAATTCTCCCATGGTGGGCTTGGGCGATCCACTGAGCAATACTGAGGCCTAACCCTACCCCACCGGTTTCTTTTGATCGAGATTTATCCACACGATAGAATCTCTTAAAAATATTCTCTTGCTCTCCCTTGGGAATACCAATTCCTGTATCCATTATTCTGACCATGGCCTCATCCTCATCCTTTTTAAGAGAGAGCCTAATCGAACCCTTTTCTGGTGTAAATTTGATGGCATTGTCAATCAGGTTGGTAAAGAGTTGCTGAAGGCGAACTTTATCTCCTTTCACCATAACCCCTTCCATATCATCCAGGGACATATCTATTCCCTTCTGCTCAGCAATAACTTTGAAGAGGTGATAGAGATCTTGAATGAGAAGGTCTAATCGAAGGGGAGACATTTTCAGTTCTTCCTGTGAAAAATCGGATTTGGAAAGAAGAACTAAATCATTAATCATCCTATTCAGGTAGTCAAATCTCTCTATAAAATGTGCCAATCCCTCCTGATAATCCTCTTGAGATCTTGCTTTAGAGATGAGAACCTCTGCTTCGCCTCGCATGGCACAAATCGGGGTCTTTAACTCATGAGAAACATCTGCAGTAAATTCCGCCATTCGCTTAAACGATCCTTCCAGTCTGGCAATCATCCCATTAATGGTCTTGACAAGATTGTCCATCTCATCATCTGTCCCCCTTACCTCCAGCCTCTCGCTTAGGTTCTCTGAAGTAATGCTTTGGGCCTTTGTGGCAATATACCCAATTGGAGAGAGGGATCTCCTTGCCAAAGCCCACCCTCCAAGTGCTCCGAGCACTAACACGATCATAGCGGCAACCAATATATTATTTCTAAAATGGACTAAGTTCTTCCTCAAAAAATGAAGATGGGTTCCAACTTGGATAATTTCGTGAAGCGTCCCATTCTTATAAACAGGGGTGCTTATAATTCGATAAGGGGTTCTCCTTCTCGGAGAAACAAATCTCTCTCGAGTCTCACTCCCCTTTTTGGCATTGGCCAGCACTTCATCGTGAACAACATATCCCAACTCTCCAAACTTTTTCGAAATATAGAGAGGTTTCCCTTCTTGGTTCAAAATTTGGAAAAAAAATGGATAATACTTCCTCACCATTACTTCATCTTCAAATCTTATCAGAAAATGGACCTCTTCTGGTTTCTGGGATAACACCCTTTCCATTTCAGTCGTCTCGTCAAGAAGAAACTGATCGATCTCTTTAATGAGTTGATGCCTTAGGCGAAGATAGAGGAATCCACAAATGACCAAGGTGGATACCAAAAAAGTAAGGATGTACCAAAGGGTCAACTTGAAGTCCGTTCTTCGGTAAAATTTAACCCCTTTCTTCCAGGACATAGCCTACCCCCTTCACGGTATGGAGAAGTTTGGGTTCAAAATCCTTATCAATCTTATTTCTTAAATGGGAGACATGGACATCAATGACATTCGTGGAAGTATCAAAATGATAGTCAAAGACCTTTTCAGAGATCATCGTTCTTGTGATGATCTGGCCTGGGTGTCTCATAAAAAATTCAAGAAGGGCATACTCTTTGGGAGTCAGTTCAATTCTGATCTTATCCCTGAAAACTCGATGACCCTCAATTTCTAAGGTTAAGTTGGCAACCTGTAAAATAGATGGAGACTTTATCTCTTTTGTTCTCCTAAGGATAGCTCGAATCCTGGCCAGCAGTTCATTGAAAGAAAAGGGCTTGATCAGATAATCGTCTGCACCTAAACTCAATCCCTCGACGATATCTTTTTCTAAATCCTTGGCTGTCAAAAAGATCACAGGGGTTAAGATTCCTTTCGATCTCATCTCTTTTAAGATAACCCTTCCATCTAATTTTGGAAGCATGATGTCAAGGATGATCAAATCATAATTTTCGTGGAGGACTGAATATAATCCCTTTTCACCATCATAGGCGACATCTACGGAATAAGAATTTTCCAATAACCCCTTCTTAACAAATTGGGTGATTCCCCGGTCGTCTTCAACCAATAAAATCCTCATCCCAATGTCCTCATTTTAAACTTCACGACCAGAGCCCATCTATCTTTTTCTAACCACCCCGGTCTGGATGGCTGTCTCCATCACCGAATGGGCTACTTTTTCAGCAACCTTTCGATTCAAAACACTGGGGATGATGTAATCCTCACTTAACTCATTTTCCGTAACGATATGGGCAATGGCATTGGCTGCAGCAAAGAGCATCTCATCGTTTATCTCTTTCGCACCACAATCCAGAACTCCACGAAAAAGCCCTGGAAAGCAGAGGACATTATTAATCTGATTGGGATAATCAGATCTCCCGGTGGCAATAACCCTTGCGTATCTCCCTGCCTCCTCTGGCATGATCTCAGGATCAGGGTTTGCCATTGCAAAAACGATTGGATTCTTAGCCATCTTCTTAATATCCCCTGAGGTGATTACCCCCGGTTGAGAAAGACCAATAAAGACATCTGCTCCCTTCATGGCCTTTGAAATAGGTCCTCGAATCCTTTCCGGGTTTGTATTTTCTGCGATGAGTGCCTTGATGGGGTTCATGTTTTCCTTTCGACCCTTATAGAGAATACCACTTCGGTCGCATCCAATAATTTGCCTTACTCCTGTAGAAAAGAGAAGCCGTATCGAGGCAATTCCGGCTGCACCCAGACCGCAAACCACGACTCGGATATTTTCCAACTTTTTATGGACGACCTTCAAGGCATTAATCAATCCTGCCAAGATCACCACGGCGGTTCCATGTTGATCATCATGAAAGACAGGAATATCCAGTTCATTTCTTAATCGTCTTTCGATCTCAAAACAACGGGGAGCAGAAATGTCTTCCAAATTGATGCCACCAAACCCAGGCGAAATCGACTTGACCACAGAAACGATCTCCTTCGGATCCTTTGTATTCAGGCAGATGGGAAAGGCATCCACCCCTCCAAACTCCTTAAAGAGCATTGCCTTCCCTTCCATGACTGGCATCGCAGCCTCCGGACCAATATCCCCGAGCCCTAAGACGGCCGTCCCGTCTGTAACAATAGCAATGGTATTCTTTTTAATCGTTAGATCATATACCCTCTCTCGGTCCTCATGAATGGCGGTGCATATTCTTGCAACTCCAGGCGTATAGGCCATGGAAAGTTCTTCCCGTGAATGGAGTGGAATCTTATTCTTTATTTCAATCTTTCCTCCCTGATGGATCATAAAGGTCCGATCCGTCACACTGACCACCTTGACTCCTTTGATTCGCTTCACCTGCTCAACCACTCTCTCGCCCATTGGAATGTCTGCAACACTGACCGTGATATCTCGAATCGTGATGTCTTTCTTGAACCCCACGATATCCACAGCACCAATGTCCCCACCTGCCTTTCCAATGGCAGAGGTCACCTTCCCAAGCATCCCGGGTCTGGTCAGAAGCTCAACCCGCATGATAATGCTATAACTTGCACTGGGTGTCTTAATCATTTTCTTCTCCTTAGAAATAGGGGGTCATTACCCACTTAGGGATTTTAAAGAGAGCCCTATCTATTAAAAAGAGAGTCGATATGGGTTTCTCTTCAGCCAATTTTTAGGATTATTATTTTGCAAAGATCATCTTCAGTGAGATCAGAAACAATGCCACTCCGAACACCCTTTCTAATGTAATGTTGGATAACTTCGTCGCAACCCTTGCCCCAAGCAGACCCCCAAAAAAGAAACCAATACAGATTAGGGAGGCTATCTTCAGGTCAACATAACCTTGCTTATAGTATGTCCACGCTGCAAGAAAGCCAATGGGTGGTACCAGCAATGCCAAGCAGCAATGCCAAGGTCGTGCCCTGGGCTTGATGTTGTGTGAGACCGAATAAAAATACCAATGCAGGCACAATAATTGTTCCACCGCCTATTCCGATCAGTCCACTAAATGTCCCAGCGACCAATCCCAATAATAGAAAAAGTAAGGATTTCATCATCTTAATCCCTCCCATCCTATAAAATATCATGGGTTCATTTCTATTAAACTCATTTCTCCCTTAAATACTTAGCGGTCTCTTCAGGCAATGAGACATTGATGTAGATGCCAGATCCCATTTCAAATCCAGCAGGGGTGGTAAGTCTTGGAACGATTTGAAGATGCCAGTGGTAGTAGTCCTCCTCCTCATCCTTGATGGGAGCGGTATGAATGACAAAGTTATAGTCAGGGTTGTTTAGTCGGGAGTAGAGTTTGAAAAGGGTCTCCTTTAAAACCTTGGCAAATATTTTTGAATCCTCCTTAGAAATGAGGCCGAAAGAAGCCTGATGCTCCTTGGGGATGATCCAAGTTTCAAAGGGAAACCGTGAGGCAAAGGGATGAAAAACGACAAACCTTTTTGTGTCCATCACGATCCTTTCACCAAAAAGGAGTTCCTCTTGAATGGAATCACAATAAACACATCTTCCATGGTCATCATAATATCGGGCAGCCTCCTCCAATTTCTTCCTGATATTAGAGGGAACCACTGCAGTTCCTACAATTTGTGAATGGGTGTGATCCAGGGAGGTCCCGGCTGCCTCACCATGGTTTTTAAAAATGATGATCAATTTGATTCGTTGATCACCTCTCATGGCAATGGTCCTCTCCCGATAGGCAAGGAGAACCTCCTCCACCTGTTTATCCTCCATCAAAGGAAGGATCTGATTATGAATGGGACTCTCGATCACCACTTCATGGATTCCTACTCCATCCATCATCCTGAAGAACCCTTTTTCTTCTTTCCGCTCAAGACTTCCCTCAGGAGAGAGTGCAGGAAATTTATTGGGGATGACCCTCACCCACCATCCTCTACTATCTGCTGGGCCACCACTTCGATAGGCAAGGGTTTCATGTGGGGTGAGGTGTTCATTGCCCATACAAAATGGGCAGTCCTCCTTATAAGAAGGTCTCTCTTCTATAAATGCCTCAGATTTTTTAAAATCGTGGGGTCTCTTTGACCGCTCTGTAGAGATAATCACCCACTCTTTCGTTGTAGGATCCTGTCTTAATTGTGGCATAGGAATTTTCTCCTCTTTAGAAACATGGATAGTTTATATTAAACCACCTCCTTTGATTTAAATCAAGTAGGGGCAATTCTTGAATTGCCCCTACAAAATGGATGACCATTTCATCATTGAAAAAAGCCCCGTTATTTTTTAAGATTTGTTTGTGAAAAAGAGAGAAATTCTTTTCAGCCTCACTTCGGCCATTCTCCTCATCCTTTCTTTCCCCAATTTTGATCTTGAATTTTTGGCCTGGTTTGCTCTTGTCCCTCTACTCTATGCCATCGATGGAAAAGACGGGTTCAAAAGTTTTAAGTTGGGATTCCTCACAGGACTTTTTTCTTTTCTTGGAATTATCTATTGGGTTATTGTAGCTGTCCACACCTATGGAAATATCCCGCTCATTATAAGTGCTGGGATCCTTTTGCTTCTTGTCATTTACTTGAGCCTCTTTATCGGGGGCTTCACATTCCTCACCCAATTCATCCAAGTGCAGTTAGGAACAAAAAGTTTCTTATTAGCCCCCCTCCTCTGGGTTTCGATGGAATATCTTCGCTCTTTTCTCCTATCGGGATTCCCTTGGGCAAACTTAGGCTACTCCCAATATCTAAACCTCCCTTTTATCCAGATGGCAGATATTACGGGAAACTACGGTCTCTCTTTTGCCATCCTTTTAGTCAATTCGACCCTCTTTACGATATTGTCTCAATGGACTAAAAAGAAATTCGCTTTCCCAGAACTTTTGATCACAATCCTCATCCTATTGGGGTTTTTGGGTTATGGATATTTTAAGATAAATAAGGTGGACCGCAGGATGGCTCAAAAACCCACCCTAAAAGTAGGGTTAGTTCAAGGCAATATTGATCAATCGATCAAATGGAACGAGTCCTTTCAGAAGGAGACCATGAAAATCTATGAAAGGCTTTCCCTTAAGGTGGCAGAGGGAAAACCGGACCTTATTATCTGGCCTGAGACCGCCACACCCTTCTTTTTTCAGGATGCCAAAGAGTTTCAACCGATGCTTTTAGATATTCCGAAGAAGACCAATGCCTTTCTCCTCTTCGGGACCCCCTCCTATAAGATAGAGAGAGGAAAGGTCCATCATTATAATAGTGCCCTCTTGGTTTCTCCCTCGGGGGAAGTGATTGGAAAATATGACAAGATTCATCTTGTCCCTTATGGCGAGTATGTTCCCCTTGGAGAATATATCCCATTGGGCTCCTTAGGGGAAGGAATCGGAAACTTCAAGCCTGGAAAGGAATTCTTTAATTTCACCCTTCCTCAGGGTAAGTTTGGAGTCCTCATCTGTTTCGAAATCATATTTCCAAACCTTTGCAGGAGGTTTGTCAAGGAGGGTGCTGATTTCTTAGTCACCATCACAAACGACGCCTGGTTTGGAAAAACCTCTGCTCCCTATCAGCATCTTTCCATCGCCATATTCAGGGCAATCGAGAATCGTGTCTTTATTGCAAGAACAGCCAATACAGGGATTAGTGGCTTCATCGATCCTAAGGGTAAGATTTTCAAACAGGGAAGTCTTTTTACGGAAGAGGCGATCAACGGGACGATTCGGCTATCGGAGGAGAAGACCTTTTACACCCTTTATGGAGATGTTTTTGCCTGGTGTTGCTCCGCTTGTTCAATCCTTCTCCTGGGCCTTGCGTTTTTTCAAAAATATCAAATAATAAAATGATGGTAAAAGAATCTTACGATATCCAAAAAGAGACTCTTATCGACAATCTTTATCGTCATACGGAATATCTTTCAGTGAAAGTGGGAGAACGCCATCTGTGGAAGGAGGGTTCTCTTGCTAAGACCATCGATTATATCGAATCGGTTTTTGAGGCTTATGGATATAAGGTGTATCGTCAGACATATTCCTGTTATGGCCAAAGCGTCTCAAACCTCATTACCCAAAAAACCGGTAGGGATCAAAGGGTCATTGTCCTTGGCGCCCACTATGACACAGTTCCAGGAACGCCAGGGGCAGATGATAATGCCTCTGCAGTCTCAGGACTATTGGAACTCGCAAGACTACTTAAAGACACCCTAAATCACAAAACCCTTATCTTTGCGGCATTTGCAAATGAGGAACCCCCCTGTTTTGGCTCACACCATATGGGAAGCATGGTTTATGCGAAACATCTTAAGGAGCAGGGTATCCCTGTTGAGGTCATGGTTTCGCTCGAGATGATTGGATTTTTCAGAAAAGAACCCATTCAGACTTACCCACTTCCAGGCATGGAATTTTTCTACCCTAAAACCGGGGATTTCATAGGAGTAGTTGGAAATTTTCACTCCCACAGATATGTTTCTTTTTTTAAGAAGGGAATTAAAAAACATTCCCATATTGATGCAAGGTCTTTAACCGCACCGGAGTTTTTTGGGGGTATTAATCTCTCTGACAACTACTCATTCTGGCAACATGGGTATAGGGCAGTAATGATCACAGATACCTCATTTTTTAGAAACAGGAATTACCACCAAGAAACAGATACAATAGATACCCTTAATTTTGAACAGATGGCTGAAGTCGTGAAGGGGTTATATTCCACCTTATCAATGTGTTAGGAAATTGAAAGTTGTAAAAGGAGGAAGGTCCTATGAAAAAAAAATTTTTTATCTTCTTAGTTTCTTGGGCATTTTTGGTGCTTATTTTTGAATCTTTTTCTATTGAATCCTCTTATGCAAAAACCGCCAAACAGATCAATGAAGAGGTTAACGGAGCTCTTAAACTTTTCCAACAACACGTAAGAGGAGGAGGGACATTTCTCAATGCTGCCAAAGGTGTGCTTGTCATTCCTAATATTGTCAAGGCGGGGTTGGGTGTGGGTGGTCAATATGGTGAGGGTGCCTTGCGGATTGAGGGAAAGACGGTTGAATACTATAGCCTGGTGGCGGGGTCAGTGGGATTCCAGATTGGTGCACAGAAGTTGAACTTAATCCTAATCTTTATGGATGAATCAGCCCTTAAGAATTTTCGGATGAGTTCAGGATGGAAAGTAGGGCTTGATGGATCGGTGGCTTTTATTGATGTCGGAAAGGGGAAATCCCTTGATACGATAAATATTAAAGACCCTATTGTGGCATTCATGTTTGGCCAGAGGGGTTTAATGGCCAATGCCACCCTCGAAGGTGCCAAGTTCACAAAAATCGTAAGGTGATCCGTATAAACGAGTCATTCGGAATAAAGAGTTTAGGATTAAAGTTTCAGTTCAAATCGCTGTTCTTGAACCTCCTTTCCCCATTGGTTCCCTATGCGTTGCTCGACCAATCTAAACCCGAATTTTTCGTAGAGGTGACGCGCAGGATCTAACCCTTCAAAAGTCCAGAGAAAAATTTTTTTGAACCTTCTTTCCTTACAGAACTGAACAGCCCTCTGAATCAGTTGATTCCCCACCCCTTTTCCCCGAATCGCATCAGACACAATATACCAGCGAAGATGGGCTCCCTGATCTTCCGCATGAAGGCCATCAATCGTAATGGACCCTTCAATCTCTCCATTTAACAACGCGGACCAGAAACAGTCACGGCTTTGATTATAACGGCTGATAAATTCCGATAACTCTGTTGCCACCTTGGCTTCAAAGAATGAGCTGAATCCCCAGTGCGTGTGATAATACTTCCCATGAAGCTCAGCCACGCGGCCGATGGCTCCAGGGATATAGCCTGTTTTAATTTCAATCTCTAAGGCCATGGATATTCATATACCAGAAAAAGAATAAAAAGAAAACCCCTTTTCTACCCGATAAAATCATTTTCAATTAAGTTAAGCTTTACTTTTTTTTATTTTTTTCATATTAAATTATATTGACAATGAAGGAAAACATGGGTAAAGGAAAGCATGGGTATATGATAAAAGGTTGTTTTAATTTCTTCCTTAAAGGTAACGACGATGTCTATTCGAATCGGTTTTGATAACGAAAAGTATCTTTCTGAACAAACCCAGGTCATTCTTGATCGGGTCAACCGGTTTAATAATAAATTATACTTGGAGTTCGGAGGAAAGCTCCTATTTGACCATCATGCCAGCCGAGTATTGCCTGGATTCGATCCCAATGTAAAAATGCGTTTACTTCAGAAAATGAGAGGCCAATCAGAAGTGATTCTCTGCATTTATGCGGGGGATATTGAACGAAAAAAGGTAAGGGCAGATCTTGGAATTACCTATGACTCGGACGCATTGAAGATGATTGACGACCTGAATGAATGGGGGATTAAAGTGGCCGCTGTGGTCATCACTCGATATGAAAATCAGCCCTCTGCGACCATCTTTAAAAATAAATTAGAACGCAGAAATATTCGTGTCTATACCCATCCCTTCACCAAAGGTTATCCAACGGATATCGATACCATTGTGAGCGAAGAGGGCTATGGGGCCAATGAATATATTCAAACAACCAAACCCATTATTATCGTCACAGGGCCAGGTCCGAATAGTGGAAAACTGGCTACCTGTCTCTCACAAATCTACCATGAATATCAACGGGGAGTACAGGCTGGCTATGCCAAATTTGAAACTTTTCCGATATGGAATCTCCCTTTAAACCACCCAGTCAATATGGCCTATGAAGCAGCCACCGCTGATATTCGTGATTTTAATATGATTGACCCCTTCCATTGGGAGGCCTATAATCAAAAAGCCGTAAATTATAACCGGGATGTAGCGGTTTTTCCGGTTCTTAGAAGAATTTTTGAAAAGATTACCAAACAGCCTTCCTTCTACCAATCGCCTACCGATATGGGTGTGAATCGGGCTGGATTTGGAATCATTGACGATGAAATCGTAAGAGAGGCAGCTACGCAAGAGATTATTCGTCGATATTTCCGATATGCTTGTGAATATGCCATGGGATTTACCGATAAAGAGACCGTTCAGAGAGTTGAACTTTTGCTTAAAGACTTAAATGTAAAACCAGAAGACCGTCTTGTCGTCAAATATGCAAGACAAGCCGCCCTTGAGGCTGAAGAAAAGGGGAAAGGGAATGAAGGTATTTTTTGTGGAGCGGCGATCGAATTGGCTGATGAAACCATCATTACGGGCAAGAATTCCCAATTGATGCATGCCGCTTCCGCTTTAGTTCTTAACGCAGTTAAACACTTAGCTCATCTCCCGGATGAGATTCACCTTCTTCCTACCCATATTATGGAATCGATCAGCCATTTCAAAAAGGATGTGCTTAAGGGAGGAAGAGTAAGTCTTGACCTGGAGGAAACACTGATTGCACTCAGTATCAGCGCGATCATGAATCCTGCTGCTCAATTGGCCATCGAGAAGCTCAAAGAACTATCAGGCTGTGAGGTTCATATGACTCACATGCCTACTCCCGGGGATGAAGCAGGCTTACGAAAATTGGGGGTGAATTTGACCAGCGATCCCGATTTTTCTACCAAACGTCTTTTTGGATGGTGAACGGGGAAAGATTAATTTAACACCATAAGAAAATTTTGGTCATCAAAACAAAAAGTCCACCCGAAAGGATGGACTTTTATCAATCCCCGTTTTCGCGGGGACAATTCTTAATCTTGGCAACGTCCTACTCTCCCACACAGTTACCCATGCAGTACCATCGGCGC
The DNA here is from genome assembly GCA_964517975.1 of uncultured Syntrophaceae bacterium. Lineage (GTDB taxonomy): Bacteria > Desulfobacterota > BSN033 > BSN033 > UBA1163 > JBBIRM01. The sequence continues at coordinate 299 of CAZFDM010000078.1, read as the reverse complement.
TGAAGGGCTTAACTTCCGTGTTCGGAATGGGAACGGGTGTTTCCCCTTCGCTATGGTCACCAAGAAATCCAATCTAAAATATTGGAATATTGGAATGTTGGAATAATGGGTAAAAAAAACATTTTTCGTTACCCAATATTCCAGTTTTCCATTATTCCACCATTCCATCAAAAAAAGAATATGGATGTCCACTCAAAGCGGATATGCCTCCCGCCCCTTGGCGAGGCTCGCCTTAGGGGCTTGGGGGAAGGGCTCCTTATTTAGAATTTCAATTATGGTCAAGCCGATCGACCAATTAG
>CAZFDM010000077.1:0-13397 GCA_964517975.1 uncultured Syntrophaceae bacterium | reverse complement strand
AAATAATGCAACAGGAAGCATAAAGGTTTTAGATCTATTCATATAATAAGTTCTTACACCCGCAAGGCTGATATCGCTGGGAATCAGAGTCCCAACCACATAACTATTTAAAAGCCATTGATAATAGAGGAAAAAATTTATCTTTGATCCCTTTGAACCAGTCGAAATCTCCCTTACAATAGAAGTCCAGCGGAGATTGTGAATGAGGGTGAAACCGACTGTATTGAGAAAGACAAAAAAGATAAAAAGCCAATTAATCGTTGGCAGACGAAAAATCTCTGAAAAATCTCCAATTAAGACCAATACTAATAAACAAACTCCAAGGAATATCCACTGCCCTATTGCCTTAGCTCGCCTGCTTAGCACCCTTTTTAGCCTCCAATACGACCTGACACACCGGCAAAAGCCCCAAAGGGATCTTCAATCTTGGTAAACCAATGATAGGTGAAACCAAACGCCATTTCTTTCTGCCTTCCCTTACCTGAAGGATAGAAATGTTATTATACCCACATTCCATCAATATCTCTTTCAGCCTGTCGGAAGAAAATATTAAGATTTCTGGTTGTTTTGTTAACGTGCAAAAAATTTTTACAAAAAAATAAAATATTCTTTCTATCTTTTCCAGCCATCGAGAAATACAAGGCTCAACGACCATAAGGTTCCCATTCTCCTTCAAGAGATTCCAACCCTCCATTAAAGCATGTTTTACTTGACCCTCCGTCTCTTTGATCTTCTTCCCAGTTAAGTGATGGAGAAGGCTTCGGTAAAAAAGGGTGTCAAAGATTTCCTTCTTAAAAGGGGGGGTGAGGGCATTGCCACATATCTTTTGAATGCTCGGGTCGCCTTTTTTTAACATTGAGAGCGAAAAATCAAAGCCTATATATTGCTGGGTGTTGGGTGACACAAAATCTCGAACGCCCCCACAACCAATATCAAGGACTTTTGGCCCCATCCGGGGTTTAATCCATTGACCTAACTCCTCTTTTGATCCCCTGGCCTTAATAATATCGCCATATTTTTTAGAAACCTGCTCGAAGAAATCTTTATGTTTCATATTTATATAACGTCGGTATCCCCCCAGTTTACATACCATTTTTGGGGGTCAAAAAGGATCTTCCTGTTTTCGTGGGAATAGATCATAAACAAAAAAGTTTTAAAACTCGGAATAAATCCGCATCGTCTCAACCATTGATAATAAGGATGAACTCTGGGAACCATGAAACCAATTAAATCAACCCCTTCCCTTCGGCTGTATTCCATCCCTCTCTCCACCAAGACCCTTAAGACTTCTTCTTCCAGTGCCAACAAATCCACAATCACTGCACTATTAAATCCAAGAAGGTCCACCTTTCGGAGGATGATATACCCTTTCATCTCCCCTCTCTCTATTGCCCGGTAAATGGTGTAAGTTCGTGTGGGATGTCGAAAATAACGCCATGTGAAAAAGGCCTGATCGCGGATTCCCATGATTTGATTCAGGGAGAGGATTTTTTTCAAAAAATGCTCAAATTGAATATCCCATTGGGATATTTTTTCGATTTCAATTCCCTCGGATCTCATTTTTCTTTTTTTTGAAAAGAAAAGGATATAAAAAATTTTTGTGATCAACCCGGCCATCGCACTGAGAGGTTGAAAATGAAGGTAATGGTTTAAAATGTTGTTAAATTTTATGGGATAAACCAGGACAGGGAGTTCTACTACCTCTTCCCATCCAATCTTTTTAAGACCCTGAATGGTCTCTAGGCGAATTGGATAGGCGGTCATAAAATATCCATTTTCCTTTTTAACCCTCCGAACAGCGTAATTTCCTAATTCTAAAAATATACCTTGTCTGCGATAATCCGGGTGAACCATTAAATCGAGCGACAGAGTTCCTAAAATGGATTCTCCATTAACTGAAAAACGCCTTGGAATATCTGCAAAGTGAGCAATGATCTTGTCCTTATCTTCTACAAGATAAATCAATGCCCTTCCATCCGGCCCGTCTAAAAATTCCCACCTCCAGAACCTGGGATCCTGCTTATCCTTTTCGACCTCACCAAAAACAATTCTTCTAAGGGAAAGAATCCCTTCTAAGTCTTCCTCATTTCCATCCCGAACTCTCCAACACTTACTTTCGCCCTTCTTTTCCATTTAGAGTTTATACTCCCCAATTCTCTTAAGAGAAGGACGTAATAGCCACAGGACGATTTTCTCCCCTGCCCTACCCTGACCAAAATTACCCTTCCTTTTCCTCTGGAATCTCCTTTCACTCATTTTGCGAACCCCTTCAATAATCCTTTTTACCTCTGAGCCGACTAATAGATTCCACCCACTTTGAACGGTCTCCATCCATTCTGTCTCTTCCCTTAAGGTTAAACAAGGAACTCTGAACCAGTAGGCCTCTTTCTGGACCCCTCCGGAGTCGGTCAGGATGAGTTTTGCATTCATTTCTAACTTGAGCATATCAAGATAAGAAACCGGCTCAATCAGGCAGAGGCTTTTGGTTAAAGAAAAAAGGCCAAAGGCCTTAATCATTTTTTTTGTCCGTGGATGGATGGGAAGGATAACCGGAGTCTTTCTTCCAATTTCATTCAGGCCTTTAAGAATAGATTTTAGCCTCTTAGGATCATCGGTGTTTTCAGCCCGGTGAACGGTGGCTAAGTAGTAATTCATGACACGTGATTCTTGTTTCGTGTCAAATCCCAAATCTTTAATGATAGTCGACTTGTTTTCGGCTATTTTAGTGTAGTAAAGGATTGAATCATACATCACATCGCCAACATTCTTAACAAACCTATCTTTGGTATTCGTGATTCCCTCGTTTTTTAAATTCTTAACCGCCTGGTTGGTCGGACAAAAAAGAAAAGTGGAGAGATGATCGGTAAGGATTCGATTGATCTCTTCAGCCATCACTCGATTATGGCTCCTCAATCCTGCTTCTACGTGGGCTACAGGAATATTCAGTTTAGCAGAGGCCAATGCCCCAGCCAATGTCGAATTAGTATCCCCATATACAAGGGTCACATTTGGTCTCTCCTTTTCTAAAACCCTTTCAACTCTCTCGAGAATCATTGCAGTTTGTCGGGCATGAGAAGCAGAACCTACCCCTAAATGATATTTGGGTTTTGGAAGCCCAAGTTCTTCGAAAAAAACCTGATCCATCCAGTAGTCGTAATGCTGGCCTGTATGGATTAAAATCTCTTGAATCACTCTCTCCATTTTATTAAATTTTTTAATGGCTCGGCTGACTGAACTGGCCTTAATAAATTGAGGCCTTGCTCCAACAATGGTAGCAATCTTCATTTTTCTATTCTTCCCTCAAAAAGTAGCCTGTCCCCTTTTTAGACCAACCTTATCCCTGAACGGTCTTTCCTGTATTGTTTTCCACAGGCCTTGCAGATCGCCTTCCCAGAGCGAAAGGTTATCTCCACGGCGCATTGGCAAACCCAACCCTTTACCTTTCCAGGATTCCCATAGAATAATGCATAATCCGGAACATCTTTGGTCACTACAGTCCCTGCCCCGATGAAGGCATATTGACCAATGGTATTCCCGCAGACAACAGTGGCATTGGCTCCAATGGTTGCCCCTTTTCGGACCAGTGTATTTCGAAATTCCTTTTTCCTCGAGATGAAACTCCGGGGATTAAAGACGTTTGTAAAGACCATTGAAGGCCCGCAGAAGACTCCGTCCTCCAAAACGACCCCCTCATAAATCGAGACATTGTTTTGGACCTTTACATTATCTCCCAAGATTACCCCTGACCCAATAAAAACATTTTGGCCGATGATGCAGTTCTTACCAATCCTGGCCTTTGGCATAATGTGTGTAAAATGCCAAATTTGTGTTCCTTCTCCAATTTCGACTGGTTCATCAACTACTGCTGTGGGGTGAATGAAAAAACCGCCCATCCCCATCCCCTTTTCCCTTTCTAATATAAATTCACAGGCCTACCTTTATTTTTTAGAGATTCTTGAGCAGAAACAAGTATCCTTACAACCTCCAATCCATCCTCTCCTCCGGTTTTTGGTTTCCCTCTTGATTCTATACAATGGATGAAATGCTCTGCCTCAACCCTGAGAGGTTCTACCATCTTTATGCTTGGAATGGTGATATCGCCGAATCTTAAACTGAGATATTCTCCATAGGTATCGTAAGATAGGTTCTTCACCCCTTTGTCATAAATCTTCAATTTCTCAGAGGCCTCCATGTCGTCAAAGACAACCATCTTCTTTGAGCCCACTATCGTAATCTTTCTGATCTTATGGGGATCAAGCCAGCTCATATGGATATTTGCCATCTTCCCATCCCGAAATCGAAGAGTTAAAAATACAACATCCTCAATCTCCTTCTGAATATAACTCTCCCCATGGGCTGAAACCACGGTGGGTTTTTCCTCAAGAAGGTAAAGGATGACAGAAAGGTCGTGAGGGGCAAATGACCAGAGGGCATTCTCGTCCTGACGAATCACACCGAGATTAACCCTTTGAGTATAAATATAGTGAATTGTTCCTAACTCTCCTGATTGAACCATCTCCTTTAATCGGTCCACCACCGGATGATAGATTAAAAGATGTCCCACCATGAGGATTCCATTTCTCTTCTCTGATAGACTTACCAGTTCCTCTGCATCTTCCCTTTTTAAAGCCATAGGTTTTTCCACCAATACATCCTTACCCGCCATAAGAACCTCTCTGGATAAGGCATGATGAGATGAAGCAGACGAGGCAATGACCACCCCTTGAACCTCCGAGTCTTGGAGAATGGGAGTCAGATCCTCAACCAGGCTCACTTGTGGGTATAATTTTTTGAGGATCGATAATTTAGAGGGATCGCTGTCACATATGTATTTCAGTTTAACATTGGGGATTTCAGAGAATACTCGAATGTGATTCTTCCCCCAAGCCCCTGCTCCAACTACCGCAATCCCGACCATAAAGCCTCCTCTAAATCGTGATCCGTGTCCGTGATTCGTGACTCGCTGGTTTTAGTCCCATACCTTCTGGACAACCTTTTAGATGCCACCACAATAGGTAAGCATAATTTCTTAGTCTTTTCCTCCATTTGCTTACTGTAAAACCGGTCAGGATACAGACCATCGTCATAGAAAGGCATTCGAATAGCAGTTTGATTACCAATCCAACTCGAAGAATAAACAACTGCCAGAGACCTCTATGTTTCTTAAAGAAAATATAACGGGAGCGATAATACTCCACTTTTGCCCTCGCCTTTTCTCTCTCAGCACTCTTCCCTTGATAATGGATTACTCTCGCCTGTGGGACATGATTTACCTTCCAACCCGCTTTTCTCACTCGATAGCACCAATCCGTCTCTTCAAGAAATAGGAAATAGTCTTCATCCAAAAGGCCAACCTTTTCAATCGCCTCTCGTCTCACCATCAAACAGGCCCCAATCACTGAATCAACCTCTTTGGGATTTGAATAATCTTTCTCCTTACCCGGATACCTTTTAGGGAATAACCATCTTAACAGGCTCTTATTGAGGAGTTCGGTGGCCAAGGATGGAAAGTTCGCGATGGAATTCTGCTTTGAACCATCACCGCTTAAGAGCTGGGGACCGGTGACGGCAACCTCTCGGTGCTCTTCCATGAATGAGAACAATTCTTCTATTGAACCATCTTTTAAACGAGTATCTGGATTGAGGAGTAGGAAGTACTTCCCGGAGGCCTTCCGAAGCCCCTGATTAACCGCTTTTGCAAATCCTAAGTTACTCTTATTTTCAATGAGATGGACAGATGGAACGGATTTTTTCAGTTCATCCACACTTCCATCCTGAGACCCATTGTCCACCACAATGACCTCCTTCGAGAATCCTTCTCCCGTATAAAAAAGGCTCTCCAGACAATCAAGAAGATAATCCTTGGTATTCCAGTTTACAATGACGACAGAGACATCAATCATAATTAAAAATTTTACACTTCCAGAAACCCCTTCATTTCATTCGAACTTTTTTATAAATTCATCAATATCAGCACTACAAATGAGATGGACATTTTCTTTGACCTTCTGATCTGGCCAATCCCACCACCTGATCTTTAAAAGTTTTTTAACGGTCTCTTCACGAAAACGGTATCGAATAATTCGAGCTGGATTCCCTCCTACAATGGCATAGGGGGGAACATCCTGACTGACCAAAGAGCAGGCACCAATGGCAGCCCCATCTCCAATATGAACACCCGAGAGGATGGTCACTTCATATCCAATCCAGACATCATTCCCGATGATCACATCTCCTTTAGTTGCAGGGTGACCTTTAATTGACCTTGCTTCTGGCCAAAGGTAAGGAAATGGATAGGTACTGATCCAATCGACCCGATGCTCGCTTCCAAGAAAAATAGTAACCCCTCTCGAGATGGAGCAATATTTCCCTATCTTCAGGGTGGCCCCTTCTCCCCAAGAGATGACCCTTGGCTTTCCATAGGTATGTTCCCCAATCTCATATCCTCTGTCTAAAAGATCCTTTGTATAGAGGATCTTTTCATGGGAGGAAGAAAGCTTTCGTGTTATTTTATGAATCCAATCGATGTAATTGACCCACTTCATTGGCTTCCCATCCTCACTCAAGTAACCTTTTCCCCCACGAGGATCAAGGTGTTTCCTCCCAGAATTATTTCATTTAAGAGGGTCTCATTTATTCGGTATAATTCTTTTTTCTTTTGTGGGGCGAATCTCCCGTAGAGGCGAATCAGCCAGACAATCGGTAATAACAAATACATTCTTTTTTTATATTTGTCTCTTTCCAATTGGAGAATACGGAACCCATAATGCTCCATGGCAAATTTTAAAAGGGGGTATCCAAGGGGACTGAGGTGAGTCATGGAGAGATCGTTCTTCCAGATCTCCCTTACTACTTTGTGAGTAGGGAGTTTAGAGAAAGTGCCCATAAAAAGAAATCTCAGCCTCCTCTCAATGTTCAGGTAATTGGGAATCGATAGATAAACTCTCCCACCCTTTTTGAGGATTCTTCTAAACTCTCGAATCGCATTATAAGGGTTTTCCAAATGTTCAATTCCATCGAGGCAGATTACGTATTCAAAGGACCCATCGGGATAAGGGAGCTCTCGATTCAGATCGCCGATCTCCATTTTTAAATCCGGAATCGAAAAGAAAGAAGGACTGATATCACAACAGGAAACCTCAAATCCCATCTTTCTCAACCGGTCTGCCAGTATCCCTGTTCCTGTGGGAACATCGAGCAATCTCCCCCGAGGCTCCTGGTTCATCATCTCCACAACTTTTTCATGGATCTCATTCCTCGATAAAGGAATCGGTCCAAATGACCACTCCAGGGGTTCTCGGTCCCTTTTGATCAAACCCATCTTTCCTCCACAACCCCGTGGGGAGTCACGTAGACAATCCCCCTATCTTTGCTTTCCTTTATAAGACGTGTAATCCAGTTTTTATCATCGGATCTTAGAATAGGATTGGACCGAACATATTCCTTTAAAAATCTCAGGCGGTCTGTCTTTGTAATCGTCCTGGGGATGGAGGTGTTAAGTTGGAGAAAATTTTTGAATACCTCTTTCTCCTTCACCTTTCGGTCTAGGCTCACATCCTCAAGATCAAGGAGATGAAAATTCCAGGAGGTCTCTTTTTTTGAGACGAGAATGTTACAGGCCTTCATGTCTCGATGATATATGTTTAATGTATGGAGAAGGGCAAGCCATTCCGCAAAGGTTTTAATGAAGAGCCTCTTTCGATGGACATTTTGGAATCCATTCCATAGATACCGATCTAACTCCTGGCCTTCTTCCAATGCCTCCATTAGGAAGAAACTCTTCTTCAATCCCAAACGGCTTCTCTCTTCTACAAGACCTAAAGGTTTTAGGGGTGATACCCCCCTTACCATTAAACCATTTCCATTTACCCAAGCCTTCCTCCCCTTCGAATGACGAAACAGTTCTTTAACCCCGCTCCAGAAGGTAAGGGTTCGGAGTTCTTTGACAACGACTCCCTGGTCTCCTTCTTTGAGGAGGGAAATGACCACTTCCGGCCCATCTTTAACCAAGGGGCTCTTTTTTGTATTGGAGATTTCCAAATGTTCAGCAATCCTTTTTTTAAGCACCTCTAAAGGGAAATCCCTCCGATGATAATACCAATGGCCTCCTTCTTGACTTACAGAGAACTCCGTACTCTCTTTTAAACACCGCTTGGTTCGGCTCTTCAGATGTCTCCTCTGAAGGCGAAGCATCATAGAGCGGATCCTCTGGAACATCTCTTTCTCTTTTTTGAGGTCAAGCGATTTCTCCCCAAAATATTTTCTAAAAAACAGGAAAAAATCTCTCTCTTCCCAAATGGACCTTAAAGAATAAAACCACTGAGCTAAATTCCACAATCTCTTGTCCAGGGAAAGAGAGGAGAGGATCTCAGCCCGATGTAAGTCTGTGAGGAAAAAAGATTCCCCATCCCATAAAAAGTTTCCGGCGTGCAGGTCTTTATGATACAGACCTGCATCATGAATTTTTTTTACGGCCTTGGCCAAACGTTCAATAGGTATTTCCTCTTTAGATTTAAGAAGTTCGATTAAGGAGACTCCTGATCCCACTGCTTCAGATAGGTAATAGCTCTCCGATAAGAACCCCCAACGCCCCCTCTCAATCCAGCCCAGGGGTTGGGGGACTGGGATGCCCTTTTTCTGGGCTTGGCGGGCGACCAGCCATTCCTTCCGGCCCTTGCTGGGAAGGATGAGATATTTCAGGGGATCGATCCAATCTTTCGTCCTATCCCTTTTTAGAAAGATTTTTCTCTTCCCATTGACCGTGAAAACCAGAGCCACACGCAACAATGAGCTCTTGATCACCTCGCCCCCAGATCTTTGGATAGAAGAAAGAGGGTCTACAAAAAAACCTTCTGGAAGGAGGTTGAACAAATCCTCTCGGATACATCCCTTGAATTCCCCTTGTGAAAATTTTTTATGGATGCCTGGGCTCACGAGGATGACCTTTCGACTTTCACTTGCTGCCTCATCTTGCCGAATAGCAAGTTTAAATCCCTTGCCAGCATTTTCGAAAAGGCTTCGCTTCCTTTCTCATTCAGATGTGCCCAGTCAGAGAAGAGGGTCTGGTCTGTGTTGATGGCTGAGACTTTTTCCGTTTCATAGTCTAAAAAGGGGATCTGCCTTCTCTGGGCGATCTGATGTAAAAGACGCGTCGTCTCTGAAAATTCGGACCCTTGACGCCCGGGAAGATATCCCGGGACTTGAACAAAGATGACCCTAATCCCATCCTTTTCAAACGCATCGAGTAATCGTTCAAAGGCATTCATCTCTGTTTCCTTATTACAAGGAACCACTGGGTCTATATTATTCAAATTGCGTTTCGTCTCAAAAGGGATAAACCCCCGATAATATTTTTGGACCGGATAGACATCCCGATATCTCTTCCCGAAGAGCCGACCTGCAAGTTGTTTTCGTTCTCGAATGAAGGCAAAACGGTTCAAAAGAAGGGACCTCCCGGACTCAACATTCCAAAAGATCTTCAGGAAGAAATGGGGAGGGAAGTATTTACTGTCCATTTCAAACTTTCTCTTGAGCAATTGGTCATCAAACATGATCCAGTGCACGGCATAGATAATACACCGAGGTTTTGGGTAATAGCGCGAGAAAATCTTCTGATACCATTCCCAGTAGAAGCGAGGGCCTGCCCCGTTCAGGGCAAAATTAAAGACCCTCAGATTGTCTGTTTCCAGATGGCGTGGATTGATCCCATGGGTGGCGTGAGAAGCTCCCAAAATGACCACATCGGCCTTTACTCTTGGAGAAAAGACCTCTTCATACTGGAGTGGGTAGTGAGGATAAAGTTCTCGGTCCATCCAAGTATCCATCAACATAAGAATCAGTACCAGGACACCGACAAAAAGGCCCCCTTTCCTCAAGAGCATCCTCACCTTCCCTCCTTTTTAGAATTGAAAATAGATAAACGCATGATCATTATACTCCCCAAAAAAGATAAGAAATAAGATGAGGATATAATAGATCGGCCACCGAACCCAGACTGGCTTTCTGGAAAACATTTCTCTCATCTGGCTCTGTTTTTCAATCATATAGACGAGTTCCATCAAACCAATCGAAAGGATGGCAATGATCAATTCATATCGATCCAAACCCAAGCGGTATAAACTTTCAAATGACGCTTTGATCCCCGCCTGATCCCCCAATCCCACACCTAAATGGGTGATTACATAAAAAGCATCAGAGAGGCTTTTTGACCTAAAAATAATCAGGGTAAAACAGAAAACCAGGAAAGTAAATCCGATCCCGAGCCCACGGTGAAGCCTCGGCACTCGATCTAACCTCAGCCATTGAACCCATTTCCTTCGAAAAGATTGCGTCCAATGAGAAAGGATCAAATAAACTCCATTCAACGACCCCCAAAGGACAAAGCCCCAGCCAGCGCCATGCCATAGCCCGCTCAGGGAGAAGGTAAAGAATAGGTTGAAATACCATCTCCATCGCCCCACCCGATTACCTCCTAAAGGAATATAAACATAATCCCTGAACCAAGTCATTAAAGAAATATGCCATCTTCTCCAGAATTCAACAATGGTGGAGGCATGAAACGGTCGATTGAAGTTTTCCATCAGGCGGATTCCCATCACTTGCGCTGACCCGATCGCTATATCAGAATACCCTGAAAAATCACAGTAGACCTGGATACCAAAGAAGAGAGCCGCTGCAATGAGGGGAACACCTGTAAAGTCGGTGGGACGGTTGTAGACATTTTCAACGACAATGGCGATCTTATCCGCAATCACCACTTTCTTAAAATAGCCCCAGGCCATGAGTTTTAAACCGTTCAACACTCTTTGAGCATCAAAAGAATGTTTTTCATAGAGTTGGGGGATCAGGTTTCCTGGTCGTTCGATGGGACCTGCAACCAGTTGAGGGTAAAACATGATATATAACGCCAACATTCCTGGATGGAATTCAGCCTGTTGTTTTCCTCTATGAACCTCAATGAGATAACTTAGACTTTGAAACGTAAAAAAAGAGATGCCGATGGGGAGGATGATAGAGAGACTATGGATAGGATAATTCCAATGAAAAAACCGTGCAAGTTCCGATAGGTTGGCATTTACGAAGTTAAAATATTTAAAGAAGAAGAGAGGAAGACAACTCAGAATCACCGCCGATATCAAGAACCTTTTTTTTCTCTGACCTTCAGCTCTCTCAATAAAGATTCCTCCACTGTAGGCAACTGCTATGGTAAAGAGCAGAATGAGAATGTACTGTGGGATGAATGCCATGTAGAAAACAGCGCTTGCCACCAATAAGAAAAACCACCGAAAGGAATGTGGGAGAAGAAAATAGAGAACGGTCACCGTGGGGAAGAAAATGAGAAAGGAAAAAGAGTTAAATAGCATAATTCGAGTTTCCCTTTCTTATTGGATCTCCATTAAACGTTTGAAAATCGAAAAGAGTAGGGGCGCACAGGCTTGAAGGGTGTAACGCCTTAAGACCCTCCTTCGCCCTTCCTCCCCCATCTTTTCCCTGAGCGAGGGATTCTCAATAAGGATGGAGAGTTTCTCCACCCATTGCTCGGGAGTCATTGCATAAAAACCGTTCACTCCATCCTCCACCAGATCGCGATTGATTCCAACTGGGGTGCAAACTACTGGAACTCCAACGCCCTGATATTGAATGATCTTAAGTCCGCACTTTCCCCAGGACCAGGGATCATCGACCAGAGGCATCAGTCCAATGTCAAAACTCTGGAGGTCTGAGACCTCTTCTTCAGAACTCCAATATTTTTTAATCACCTTCATCTGTTCGCAATCAAAAAAAACATCACAGACAATCTTTAAGTCCACCGAAGGATATCTCTTACCTAAATTTTCAAAGATGGGCCTCATCTTCTCGAGGTAATGAATAGAACCATGATCTCCGATCCACCCAAGGGTCACCCTCTCTTTTTCTATAGGGTATCTTTTTAAATGATACTTCTCCTCATCGATCGAAGTAGGGATCACCTCTACATTGGAGTGGATTGGAAGGACCTGGCTTTTCAAAAATTCATTTCCTGCAATCACAAAATCAGAGGCTTTGATCATCTGAACAAAACGCCTTTGACGGGTCTGAGAGATGGGATCTTTGGCCTTCGAGTTTCGGTACATGATCGAATCATCAAAATCGTAAACGATTCGCTTTGCCCTTTTCCTGAGTAGCGCAAGCCTGGGCTGATTGAAACGCTTTCTCTGTAAAAAGACAATATCGTATTGAGGAAGAGTAGCAAAGAATTGAAGGTTCTCCTTAAAGGTTCTTGGATAAAGACTGACGGTTGCCTCTACGCCATTCGATTCAAGATAGGGTAGATACTGAAGGACCCGATAACGGCTGGCAGCCACTTGAAAACCCTGAATCAGAAAAAGAACTTTCATCACTAATCCCCTATTTCCTTATACTTCTTTCTAAGGGGAACCTTATGAGGTGCAAACTTTCTGAAGAACATTTAAAAATTTCTCTGAAGTGACCGTGAGGGAGTATCCTTCCTCAACCGTTCGTATCCCCTTCTCCCCCATCTTCCTTCTCAATGAGTGATCCTGAATGAGTAAGGAGAGTCGTTCTTCCCATTCCTCCCCAGTCGTTGCCCAAAAACCATTCTCTCCATCTTGGACAATGTCTCGGTTTATTCCAACAGGGGTGCAGACCACTGGAACACCCACACTCAGGTATTGAATGATCTTCAGGCCACACTTCCCCTTCGACCATAAATCATGGTTAAGGGGCATAAGACCGATATCAAATGAGATTAAATCCTCATTCTCTTCCTCTAATCTCCATGGTTTGTTGATGACAGGAATAGAAGGCGATTCATAAAAATCGTTACTTACAATTTTAAGTTTTACATGAGGAAACCTTTGAGATATGGCCTTAAACACAAGCTCCAATTTTTTAACATACTTTAAATTCCCTTTTGTCCCGATCCAGCCAAGAATAATCTCAGAAGAATCCTTGACCTCTTTCTTTTTGGGATAATGGCGAATATCAATGGAGGTAGGAATGAGAAAAATCTCTTTTCGTGGATCGACTTTTAGGACCTCCTCTTTAAGAAACTGATTTCCTACAATCACCGCATCACTTCCTTTGACCATCCATTTAAACTTTAACCTTCTCGAGAAGGAATGGGGGTTAGAGGAACTGGAGGAACGATACATGATGGCATCATCAATATCAAAAATAATTTTAGGGGCCCTTCTTCTGATAAAAGAAAATTCAGGAGGAGGAAGCAACCGCCTCTGAATACAGGTAATATCGAAATGGGATATCTGTCTGTAGATCGAAAGTCGGTCCCTCCATGACCCAAAAATGGGTTGCCACTTCGGTTCCACTTGATGCTCAAGGAGAAAAGGGAAATACTGTTCAACCCTAAATCGGTGTCCCTGATCACTATAGTGGGT
>CAZFDM010000076.1:0-2297 GCA_964517975.1 uncultured Syntrophaceae bacterium | reverse complement strand
CTGCTGCTGTTTTATAGTAGCAAAACGTGGGAGGAGGTGACGTTCAGAGAGGAGTTAGAAAATCTTACCGGCCGATTGAACCTGCGGGTCGTTCATACTCTCACAAACCCCGGGGAAGACTGGAAAGGAGAACGCGGGCGGATCAACGCGGAAATGATGGGTCGCTACCTTCCGGAAAATCGGGCGAACTGTGAATACTTCGTCTGCGGACCTGACCCGATGCAGATGGCGGTGAAAAAGGCACTTGAAGAGCTGGGATTACCCCTCGAAAAAGTGCAATCCGAGAGTTTCAACTTTATTTAGGCTAACTCTTCGATAATTAGGGGAAGTAACCTTTAGTTTATAAGTAGGGAGATTTTTCAGTGAGACAAGCATATTCGACTCAGCTGGCCATTGTGACAGGAATTCTCGTCCTTTTCATCACAGGCGCCTTTGCTTTGATTCAGTCTCCGGAAGTTTTGAAATCCCCGGGAATTACAGCCATCACCGTTGGACAAGCTATTCCGCATCCGATTGAGGGACATGAGGATTGCAATAGCTGCCATGGCCGAAAAGGGATGAAGGCTTATCCTATTAATCACCTCGGCTGGAAAAATGAGAGCTGTATGAAGTGCCATCGGTAAATTTTTGCCAGTGTTGGCGAAAAAACATAGTCTAAATTAATATTGGCGTTATATCTTTGTGAGGCAAAGACCTTACTGGAGCCTTTAAGAATTGTTATTTGAGATTCTTGTTAAAGAAATCATGAATGATAAGGCTCGCTCCTAATTGCCCTTATTTATGCCATATCTTAGCATGCGAGGGTCGCTCTCACTTACATATGGGTCATGTAGAGCTTTTCGTAAGCCTCCTCAAGCTTCGTTAAATGGGCCATCTCCTGCTTGTGAAGCTTCAAAAAAAGTTCCCCCATCGGAGCTCCCTTACAGTGATTAGCCATCTGCTGGTAGAAATCAACCGACCGTTTCTCTTCATGAATCGCATAAATCATCACATCCTGGGCGGTGGAATTCTCATCTAAGGTCTTCTCCTCCAGAAAATAGGTCAATTCCATGGAAGGGCCCGTGGGTTCCTCCGTGTCAAGATGAGTAAGCGTCTCTCCAATGAGCGCCTTCTCAAGAGAATCTCTGTGCTCCAGTTCCTCCTTGGCCAGCTCTTTCAAAAGTGCCCTCGCATGCGGGTCTTCCACCTTTTTCATTGCCTCACGGTAAACCTTCACGCTCTTTTTTTTCCTCTTCGATGGCATTTTCCAGGGCCCCTTCAAGGGTATAGCAAACAGCTTCCATTCTTTACCTCCTGATTCATATAATTGTCTCTGGTAGAGATAACATTTTTTGTAAAAAAAGGGAATAAGAATTTTTTGGCCTTTCCCTGATTCTACCATGTAATACCATCCCTAAAATCCTTCATCAAAAAGTCTTCCGAAGTTGTAGCAGTTTGCCACGATGGGGGGCATACTGCCACAAATCTTCAATTCTCCCATTTTTAATAACTTCCCATAACATCTTATTAATATTCATAAATTTAAGTTAATAAATCTGGTATCATTATTGCTATGCTATAAGATACCTCATGAGATGTTTTCAATGTGAAAACAGGATGTCTTACGAAATGTTTTTCGATCAGCAAAGAAATTTCTGGGGATGGAAATGTCTCTTTTACGGCGAAATTGCTGATGAAGTGATTTTGGAAATTAGAGTTTTTTTTAGAAGGTACGAAATGATCTGCCTCCGAGAAAAAAATATAAGATGGAGGTGATATTTAATCCTCAATAATGCGTGAAAAATAAACTTAAATTTATGTTTGGTCTTCAATTTATTCAGGTTTTATCTTATAATTTATTTTTGGCAAAAAGCGTCCTAAAAGTACGTTTTGTGCCACGAATTAAAATGATCCAAAATTTAACTTATAAACATGTCCAATGGCTTGAAAACCTTATATTTATCCTTCAAATACCCTTCTCTGACTCACTTTGGAGGTATGATCCTAATTCATTGTTTTTGCAAAAAATTCAGATTCTCCCATTTGATACAGAAACAAGGTTATCGATAACAAGGCCCATTAGATGTTGCCTTAAAAAAATTGATAAGCTCAAGATTCGTGGAAATTTATGAATTTGCAAATACTTAATTTTCTAAAATATAGTATTTTCAAGGTTTTTCAGACAAAAAATTTCATTTTCACGCATTATTGAGGATAAATATTTTAGTGATCATTATAGGATAGGTTGAAAAAAGTCACTTCATAAACTCCCCTGAAAACCTTTACTCCTACTTTCAAGGCCTTCGCCTTCATTTTAA
>CAZFDM010000075.1:0-36485 GCA_964517975.1 uncultured Syntrophaceae bacterium | reverse complement strand
GGTTGTAGAGGTGTTGAGGAGTATAAGTTCGAGGGTAGTGTTTGAGGAGTTTCCTGGGTTGAAGAAGGAGCTTTGGGCGGGGGAGTTTTGGAGTGATGGGTATTTTGTGAGGACAGTGGGGGACAGAGTGGCTTCTGATTTGATCAGGCGGTATATTAAGTATCAACATCGTGACCACGCCAAACAGTTGAAATTGTTTTAAGGTTTTTTAATGCCCCGCCTGTCAGGGCGGGGTTCTTTACTCTAATAGTTTTTAATTCTGCTTTCTTTTGGCTTATGTTAAAGCCAATTGCACCTGTGCTATTTTTGTGCTAAATGATTGTAAAAAAGACTGAAATAGACGAAGTAGAATAGATTGAATAGAATAGGAATTAATCCTGTGATCTCTAAGAGTTACGGGAAACCAGACCAGAGATCAAGGGGTTAGCAAAGGAGCATGAATCCTATTTGTAATCAGCGGGTTGGCGGTTCAAATCCGTCCGTGGGCTCCATTTGTTTTTCTTTGACTTAACGCCTAACCTAATTTACATAACACCCTACCATGGCGTTTAAAAATCTCTTACCCTCTTGGGTTAAAATGGAAAAAATTATTTGAAAGGGAAAAAATGGGAAAGGATAAAGTGATTTTGGTTACGGGTGCGAGCTCAGGAATTGGACTTGCCTGTGCCAAACTTTTAAGCGAAAAAGGATTCCAAGTCTTTGGGACCACTCGCCGAAAAGATATTACCACTCAAGAACTAAAGTATCCTCTTTTGCCTTTGGATATCTGTTCTGATGATGGGGCCAAGGTGGTAGCCAATGTCGTGGAAAGAGCAGGCAGGTTAGATGTTTTAATCAATAATGCAGGTTTTGGAATCGCAGGGCCAATCGAAGAGACCCCGATCAGTGAATTAAAAGCACAACTGGAGGTAAATTTTTATGGATTACTGAGGATGTGTCAGGCAGCTATCCCCATCATGCGGAGCCAAGGAGAGGGCCTAATCATCAACATGAGTTCAATTGGGGGTATTCTGAGTCTTCCCTTCCAGGGCGCCTACTCTGCAAGCAAATTTGCGGTTGAGGCAATTACCCGAGCCATGAGGATGGAGTTAAAGGGAACTGGTATTAAAGTAACGGCAGTTCGACCTGGGGATTGCTGCACAGATTTCACAAACCGTAGAAGGAAGTTATCAACAAGTAACATCTACAGGGAACCATTTAAACGGGTAATGGATGTGATCGAAAAAAACGAGAAAGAGGGAATGAACCCCGAAAAGGTAGCAAGGGTTATAGAAAAGATTATCCACACTCAAAATCCAAAAGCCAGTTATGTGGTTGGATCCCTCACTGAAAAAATGGCAATCCTTTTACAACAAACTCTCCCCTCTTCTTGGTTTGAAAGATTATTGATGAGTTTCTATAATATGGACAGTAAAAGTTAAGTTAAAAAATTTTTTAAAGGTTCAAACATCTCATTTTAACCAATTGACAAAAAACCTCAGGTTTGGTAATAAACCTCTCAAACAAATCCCTAACTTCCAATAACTTATCACGACTAAAATGACCCTCGAGTTACCTGCACTGAAATTCTATCAGACTTTTCTGATCCTTTTCTGTCTTATTTATAATAAGACCTCAGGCCTTTTAGAAAGGGATTGGGATGAGGATGCTGAATTGGTTAGGCGTGTGAAAAATGGAGATAAAGAAGCCTGTGGGGAGTTATTTCAAAAATATCATAAGGATTTGTTTTCATTTTGCTTTTTTAAACTCTGGAATCGGGAAGACTCAGAAGATGCAGTAGGAGAATCTTTTCTGAGATCATTTAAGAAAATTTGGACACTCAGAGATGAAAAAAAATATTATGGATGGCTTAAAATGATAGCAGAAAACTACTGCAAGGATATTATCAAATTAAGACTGCGCGATGGAGGTAACCTATTAGAGAAAGATTCTGACGAGTCCATACCAATCAATGTGTCCATACCAAAAACTCCCTCAGATGCATTGGAACGAGAGGAGGTAATAGGGGCAGTGAGGAAAGCAATAGAGGAACTGGAGGAAGATGAGAAGGAAATGTTAAGGCTTAAACACTTTGAGGGGTTAAGGTTCAAGGACATATCATTCAGGTTTGGGATTCCTGAAAATACGGTTAAGACTCGCTTTTATAAGACATTAGAGAAGCTAAGTAAAAAATTAGAATGTTTGAAAGGATTATAACAGAATGAACTGTGATCAGATAAGAATCTTATTATATGAATTTATTACAAAAAGCCTTGAGGAGGCAGATCGGATAAAAGTTGAACAGCATCTCAAAGAATGTGAGAGTTGTAGACTTGATAAAGAAAAAATAAGCCTTACTTTAAAACTGCTTAGTGAAGTAAGGATTCCATCTCCCTCCGCCCAGTTTGAAGAAAAAGTCCTCCAGAAAATTCAAAGGATTCCAAAGCCACTCCGTCCCATTCCCATTAGAATTAAAGAGAAGTTTCATTCACCGGTTCTAAAATGGTCTATAAGAGGAGTGGCTGTTGCGGCCATGATAATTTTAGCCATAACTCTCTACAAGGGATTTATTCCAGAATTTATGAAACCTGATAGGACACCGAGGGATTTGGTTCTTCCTTTAAAAGTTGCTGATGCAAAGAAACCCATTGTTGTGGAGACAGGAGATATTCAGGGGGCCTTCTCTCAACTATTAGAAAACATCCAGAAGCATCACGGAAGTTTAATCAGAAAGAGAACGATTGACACGTGTATGGAAGTAAGACTTAAGATTGAAGAGGAAAGAGAGAAGCCATTTTTCAAAGACCTTAACCAACTGGGCAAATTGGAATTGCCCAAAGAAGGCTATAAGGATGGAGAGGGCAATATTGTGATTCTATTGAAGAAAAGCCCTTAGAATGAAGGTGACATTCACAAAACTTTTTAATTCCTCCATTGTCTAAAAATAAAGGGGATTTTTTCTACCCGGGGGGTGTGATTATGAAAAAATTCTTTATTCTCTTAATACTCTCAACTCTCTTAATTCACTTTCAGAGCTCTCCCTCGGTGGGGGCTACAAGGAGGGCCCTTTTAATTGGGATTAATAAATATAAGCATCTTCCTTTTTACTCTCAGATACTTAAGATGACCATCACCCACTTAAAGGGGTCTATTAATGATGTTAACCTTATGAAAGAACTTTTGGTCTCTCGTTATGGTTTCAAAGAGGATGATATCAAGACCTTAATGGACGAAAAAGCAACAAGAGAAAATATCATCAAAACGTTTGAAGATTGGTTGATTCATGGAACAAAGGAAGGGGATTTAGCCTTTTTCTATTTCTCAGGCCATGGCACTCAGGTACCTGACCAAAATGGGGACGAGGATGATGGCCAGGATGAAGCCCTCTGCCCTTATGACCTTGTCCCTGAAGGAGCCGCCAATGTGATGGAAGCAAAGGTGATCATAGATGATGAATTGGGACTTCTCCTAAGACGCCTTAAAGGAAGAGAGGTTGTGGTCATTTTGGATGCCTGCCACTCAGGAACAGCCACCCGGGGAATAGATGGCAAAATTGTGAGCCATCTTGAGGAAACACCATCGAAATATGCAAAGTTTATTCCTGTTAGACTAAATATACCCCGTGGGAAATCTCAAGCCTTTTCAATAAACATCCCCAAACAGAATGATATTCCCGATGGCCAAATCTTCTTCTTCTCATCAAAGGAAAATCAACTCTCCTATGAGATTTCTCATCCGAATGGGTTTCAAGGGGCATTTACAAGCGTGCTTGCCGAAAAGATGAGTAGAAACAAAAATGTCACTTATTTTGAATTATTTGAATATGCAAAGAAGGAGATAAAGGATAGACACAAATTGAATCAAGACCCTCAATTAGAACCCTCAGGAGCCCCAATTATTAAAAAGCAAGCCTTTATATTACCCCCTCCCCCAATGAAACCACCTTCCCTCTCACCTAAACCTGAGCAGACGGCTCAAACTCCACAGGAAACCAAACCCCCAGAACCACCTTTTTTTAAACCCGAACCTCCAAAACCACCAGAAGAAGTTAAAAGGGAACGAGTCCTGTTGAGAATAGAACCTCTAAAAGGAGGAAGGCCTGGCCTAACTAAAACCCTTCAAGAGAAATTAAGAGGGCTTTCTTATGTCGAATTAACTGAAGAGGTCTTTTTTGATAGGCTTCTTAGAGGAGAGGTAAAGAACAACCTATATTATGTGAGATTACTGAATCGCATTGGAGATGTCGTTCAGCTTCCTCCTACACAAAACATTGATGCATTGGTGAAGTCCATTGCCACTCAGTTGGAAACCGACTTTATCTTGAAACAACTTGCCCGCATCCGGCATCCCAATCCACCTTTTAAGGTAAGGGTTTGGGTGACGGATGAAAAGAGACGGGATTTTAAAATAGGAGAAAAGGTGGTTTTCAATGTTCAAACCGAGAGAGATTGTTACCTCCTCATGCTCAATATGGATAGTCAGGGAAACTTCCATATCATCTTCCCTAATCAATTTTATAAGGACAATCGGGTCCCTGCGGGGAAGACCATATCCATCCCCGATGATAAAATGGGAAAACAATTTGAACTTCAATTTGGTGAACCTGCAGGGGAAGAGACGGTAAAGGTCATTGCCACTTTAGAACCACTGAAACTTGAAGAGATCGGGGTTGATAAATTCAGTCAACTCTTTGATGCAAAAGGAACATCCATTCCTGAACATGCTAAGGCGATCTATGTTGTACAGAAAGTAAATGAAGCCCTTTCCTCAAACCGCTTTATCTGGAGCGAGGATAGTGTAGTGATCAGAAGTCATAGGTGAAAGGCTGGAGATGATAAATAGGAAGATTCCCCTATGCACCTTCTTAAAAAAGCATGTCTAACTCTCTTTTTGTTATTTATTATAAGTCCCTCTATCCTTGCAGATGATTGCAGGAAGGCTGTTGAACTTTATAATAGAGGAACGCTTTCCCGAGATTTCAATGAAAAAGAAAGACTTTTCAAGCAAGCCTTATCCGTATCGTGCAGAGATAATAAAATCGTTGCTAAATTCCATAACAACCTTGCAGACACCTATGAAAATAAAGGGCAATTTGAAGAGGCTATTGCAGAATATAAACGCGCAATAGAACTTGATCCCGACCTCCCTACTCCATACTTTAGTTTGGGAGATATCTACTCAAAACTTGGCAATCTCAAGTTGGCTTCTGAACACTACGATACATGCTGGAAACTTAACTCATTAAAGACCAGAGACCGCATCAGGGCTTCTTTAAGTATAAAAAATATCACTCGAGCGATCCTGGCCGTCCCCTCAGAAGACCTTTACTTTGGTTTTGACGAATCTACGATTGCCAAAGGTTCAGAGCAACAGTTAAGTGAATTGCTTTCTGCTCTTAACGAAAGCGAATTTAAATCTTATCGATTTCAACTGGCAGGGCATACCTGTAGTATCGGTTCTGATTCATATAACCAGAGGCTTTCTGAGAGAAGGGCAGAAGCAGTTAAGAAATGGCTGGTGGCCCATGGTCATCCTTCCGATCGATTGGTCACCATAGGATTTGGGAAAAGGAGACCCATTGCTGACAATCGCGTTGAAGAGGGAAGAAGATTGAATAGAAGGGTTGAAATTAGGACAATTGGATTGGTTATAACAGAAGTAATCAGGTCATCCAATGGTAAAAGAGGAATGGACTTCTTAGGTAAAGGCCATAGGTTTTTTGAGGTTGGAAAATATAACGAGGCAGTTTCCGCCTATGAAAATGCCTTTGAGGTGTTTAAAGAGATTCATTTTAGAGATGGATTAAGGGCTGCCGCTGGAAGCCTCTTTTTGGCCTATCAGGCAATGGGAGAAGAGGAAAAGGCACAAAAATTTCTAAATAAATTTCATGAAATTGAAGATAGATAATCTCACTTTATGAGACTATTGCAACGGGTCAATCATGAGAAACCAAAAATTCATCATCCTATTGATATTACTACTTCATATTCTTCCCTCCCTTACTTTTGGTAAATCATTAGACGAAGCCAAAAAGCTCTACAATCAAGCAATGCAAATGGCTAAAGAAGAACGGGTTCAGGAGGCAATCCCTCTTATAGAGGAGGTATTATCCATTAGAGAAAAGAATCTTGGCCCTGAACATATTGAAGTAGCCTCAGTTCTTAGCGATCTTGCCTTCCTTTATGAATTAACCGGTGAATTAAAAAAGGCAGAGCCCCTTTTGAAGAGAACGCTCTCAATCATTGAAAAAAGGCTTACCCCAAATCATCCGGAGATGACCCGATTTCTAAATAGGCTAAGCAATATCTACATTCTATTTGGGGAGTACTGGAAAGCAGAACCCTACTTAAAGCGAGCCCACGCAATTTCAGAAAGGGCTCTTGGCCCAAACCATCTAAATGTTGCTGTATCTCTTTATAATCTTGGCCAACTTTATAGAAACCTTGGCGATTTTCAAAAATCAGAAAATTATTTAAAAAAGGCAATTGCAGTCTTAGAAAAAGATTTTAGTCCTGATCACCCGGGGTTTTTAGTTTTAGCCTTAAATAACTTAGCTAATCTCTACGATCTTCTTGGTAACTTTGGGGAGGCAGAGGCATTACTTAAAAGATCATTTAAAATATCAAAGAGAATTTTTGATACTAAACATCCTAAAATGGCCCATATGTTGCAGGGTCTTGCATTTCATTTCCTTTTATTAAATGATTACGGTAAGGCAGAAACCTATCTTAAAAATGCTATCTCCATCTTAGAAAAATCCTTTGATCCAACCTTTCTAAATCAGGCATCTGCTTTAAACACTTTGGCTCTGCTCTATCAAAATCTTGGTGATTACCCAAGTGCCGAATTGCTTTTAAATCGAGCCATTTTTATGGTTGATAAACAGTGGACCCAGAGCCCTCCGATTATTGGACAATTCATTAATAATTTAGCAACGCTTTATCACTCTAAGGGCAACTATGAGAAAGCAGAGTTGCTTCATATAAAAGCCCTTAGAATCAAGGAAAGGGTCTTTGATCCCAATCACCCAATGGTTAAGGAAAGTCTTAACAATTTGGCCTTTACCTATCTTGAGATGGGCAGGTTTGATGAGGCCTATAAACTTTTAAAGCAGGTTGAATCGTCAGCAGGGTTAGGACTCTATTATATGAAAAAAGGCAACTACGAAGAGGCTGAGAGAGAATTTCTTAAATACCTTCAGGAGTCTGAAATAAGGGGAATAAAGGATCTTAAGATTGCCGCATCCATTGGGCTTGGGCTTGTATCTGAAAAAAAAGGAGAATATGAGAGAGCAGAAAATTATTTTAGAAAAGCCATAGACCTTATAGAAGAACAATGGAAATCACTTGGACTCTCAGCCAGGACAAATTTCCTTTCAGGAAAGGCAGGCGGTCTCTTCTGTCGCATAGAAGCCTACGAGGGTGTTGTAAGAGTTCTTTTCAAACAGAAAAGAGAGGGGTTTAAAGAGGATGCCTTTTTGTATGCAGAGAGGGTGAAGTCAAGGACTTTCTTAGAAACGCTTGCAGGACGGGATCTGAAAGGTAAGACAAAAGAAGATAAAGCGATCCTCGAGAAGGATAGAAAATTTCAGCAAGAACTTCTTAGATTAAGAGAGAGGGTTTCAGCCTTAGAAAAAATGGGTCCAGAAGCGCCTCTGGATGAAAAGGAAAGACTCGGGAAGGAACTGGAGAAAGTAGCCTACGAATATGAAACATTCCTTAACGAAGTCAAACTCAGGGGGATGGAGGTAGTTTCCCTTATAGATGTGGGAATTATCCCTCTGGAAAAAATTAGGTCTTTATTGGAACCTGACGTATCTCTCCTTGAATATTATACAACCAGACATAAGATTTATGCCTGGCTTTTAACCCGAGACAATATAAATGTTTATGAGATTGACCTAAATGAAAAAGAGTTACAAAAAAAGGTTAGTGATTTTCTTCTCCCCAATATCTCAAATCGTTCGAGAAAGGCAGAACCCGTCATTACCCTTAGCATTGGAGAAGAATATAAAAAGGAAGTTTCCGAGAAGGAGCGAGAGGAGAATCGGGAGAGATTTAATCAAGTGTCATCAGAACTCTATAAATCCCTTATAGCCCCCATTAAAAATGAGATCAAAACGAAAAAGTTGATCATTGTTCCCCACGGCGTTTTGCACAAGGTTCCCTTTGCCACATTAACCGATGGCAAAAGTTTCCTAATGGATAACTTTGCGATCACAATTCTGCCATCGGCAAGCGTGATGGAATTCATTGTTAAAAAGAGAAAAATAGAGAAGAGAAATCTTCTTGTTTTGGCCAATCCTCAAACTGATCATGTGGCCTTAAGTTATGCAGAGGCAGAGGGAAGAATGTTATCCACTTTATTCCCCCAGGGAGAATTTTACTATTGGAACGAAGCCAGAGAGACTATCGCCAAAAAAAGGGCATCAGAATTTAATATCCTCCACTTTGCCACCCATGGTGAATTTAACGACCGTCAGCCTTTACAATCTGGGCTCTTCTTAACAAAAGATGAGGAAAACGATGGGTATTTGCAGGTTCATGAGGTATTTGAGATGGATTTACCCAATGCTAATTTAGTAACCCTATCCGCCTGTGAGACAGCCCTTTCAAAGATTCAGGGTGGGGATGATTTAGTGGGTTTATCGAGAGGGTTTATCTATGCTGGAACACCCTCATTGCTTGCCACACTATGGAAGGTGGATGATGCCTCAACCGCAAGGCTGATGAAAATGTTTTATGAGAATTGGAACAATGGGATGAGCAAGCCTGAGGCACTAAGACAAGCCCAGATTGCATTGAGGTCTTTGCCTGAATATCAGCACCCGTATTACTGGGCCCCTTTTGTAATGATCGGGGACTGGAGGTAACCAAAATCAAATCTATTTTTCTTTTTATATTGATTTTTTTAATATGGATTCCTTCCGAAGGTGATGCCCTTAATCTTATTACCCCCGAAGAGGCATCGCAACCTGATGCCCCTATTCCAAAAGGAATCGAGTCAATAAAAATAGAGGGAAATGGCCCACGGATCAAAATTGCTTCTCCTCCTCTGGACAAACCCTTAAAGGTGCCTTTTGTAATTGACATTTTATTTGAGGGTCTCTCTAATAAGAGCATTGATTATGAGAGCCTTAGAGTGAGGTATCTTAAATTGATACCGATAGATTTAACCAACCGATTGAGGCGTTATCTTCGTGAGAATAGACTCCTCGTTAAAGATGTGAAGGTCCCTCAAGGAATCCACCGTCTTCAGGTATTGATCGCCTACACTTCAGGGGAAAAGACCGTAATGGACATTGTGTTGACAATTGACTGATCCCTTCAAATACCCCCACCCTAAAGGATCAGAAAGTTATCAAAACCATCAACTCTACCTCTAATTTCTTTAAACAACTAAAACTTTTCCTTCTATAAATCGTCTTAATTTTAGATTCCTAAAATATTAGAGAAGGAGGGCGAGAAAATGATTACTTTTCAAGGGGTTCTTATTGGGACAGGAATTCTCTGGGCACTCAATGCCATTTTTGTTGTTCCTTTAACAAATTATCTGATTAGGAAGAAATTAAGATCACCTGCCTATGTTCATTTGGGTGGAGAGGCCAAAACAATCGAAGATCGGTCTGTGCTCAAAACCATGGCCACTCTTTATTATGTGTTAGTCGATACGGCAGTTCTTGGAACTGCTGGTTTCTTCTTCGGTCTACTTCTCGGCTGGTTCTTCGTAGGAATATCCCTGAAGGGTAAGGGTTGGCCAGGAATGATCGCATTTATAGTGATGAGCATTATTGGATGTTCTTTGAGGAGATAGGAGTCGATCCACCTAAACAAATCTTTCCCAGAAAGGAGGAATGAAAAATGTTGTTAATTATTGAAATTATCTTAACCATTGTCACTTGGAGAAAGGGTTGGCGGGGTTATGCCCTTATCCCAGGAATTTCTGCCCTATTTTTAGGATTTATCATTGGGACTATCGCCGCATCGATGGGTTATTCAGAGATTCAAATCCGACAGTTAAAATTGATTCTTATTCCTTTGGATTTTGTTTGCATAGGAGTGCTTGGCTGGATGGCAACAAAATCAAGGAATCGTGTTATTAACGTGGTCCATAAGGATGAATTAAACTTAGAATCACCCAACGTGGCCACTAAAACCATTTAAAAATAAGTATCCGGTACGAAACTCCTTTCCATTAAGCCATTTAATATCCCAATGAAGGGGAAATTCTCAATGAAAGGGGGGGATATAAGATGTCTGCTCAAAAAGAATCTTCCCTTAAAGGGAGGAGGTTATTGTTCGTAGGAGAAGAACGAAATACCTTGCTTGATCTTGAAAAGAGGATTTTAGAAGTGTGTATGGAATGTAAGATTGACAAGGCGACAACTTACCAAGAGACTGTAGAGAAAATGGTCTCCTGGACCTATGATTGGGTCATCCTGGACACCCCCAATGGATATTGTAAGAATTTGCTGGAGCTTGCTCAGATACGAAACTTTCCATTCACAATACTTAATAATAATGGAGTGCCTTTTGAGGTTCTAAAGCCTTTTATCAGGACAAATTCCTATGCTCTGTTCTCAAAAGAAAAGGTTGAGGAATTTGTCCCTTTTTTAGAAAACCAATTGAGGTACGGGCACATTTCCAGATGGAAACGACTCGTCGACAGATTGAAAGGCTTCTTTCTTCTTGACTTCGAATTACATTGGGAGAAAAGAACTGGCCAACCCTGGAACGAGTGGGGAAAAGTGAGTTGGTAAAAGATTATTTTCCTTTGGCTTTGGTAATCATTTTAGCCAAGGCCTCCCCATTTCGATCCATGGCATATTCTACCGTATCATTTGCATCTGTAGAGAGGGTTCTAAGGTCGGTCTCATAGATAACTTTACCAGTTTCATTATCGATGAATTTGTAGTGAGCAGTAAAAGAGGCTGAACCAATGTGACCACCTACCCCAGGGATAAATGAGCGTCCGATACGCCTCCCCACAGTGGGATGGGTGTATTCTTTGACTTCGCCTTTTATAATAAGAACTTTTTTACCCGAGAGCACATCCTTGCTACCCTTCTCTCCCTCCTTGGCGACGAGATCAAAAAGGTTATATTTCTGAGAATACCTCTGAATCTGGTAGACTGCCTTTTCAGCCATCAAAGACCCTGCCGAACTGGGAGCGGGTGAGCCCTTGGGGACATCAAGATCCTTAACAATCAAAACATTATACTCCTTTAGATTAACCTCCTGGGCCATGGCCAAATGATTGGTTGCCAATCCTACTCCCAATACCAAAAAGACCACTAATAAATTTTTAACTTTCATGATCCGGCCTCCTCTAAATATTTGTTCCATTAACCTTTTCTTAATTCGGTCAATGAAGTAATTTAGTTATATTTTAAAATCGATTTAGATAATTTTCAATGACCTCCCCTCCCTTTGCACAAGTTGATGCAATTCTCTCTATTCGATTTGATACATTGAGAGCACATGAGGGGATTTGGTTTGGAAAGACTGGCAATAAAAATGGGACGGTTCTATTTCTTAATCATTTCCCCTTTCTACCTGCAATGAGCGGCTAACGTTCTTGGCGGAAAGGAAGCCCGAAGGGTTTGGTCAGTCTTTTCCGCCATGTTATCTGTAAGTTGTCGGCAGCTCAATATCATTTCTTATTTTTTAGTTTGTAACTTTTTCTCTATTGCTAATAAATCTTTATTGCTCGGATCGAGTGCAAGTCCTTCTTTAACTAATTCCCGTGCCAAATCGAATTTACCATTCTCGATCATCAATTGTGCCAATCGTAAAATCTTTGCCACTGAATGCTTGATAATTTCTTTTTCGGAAATATCTCGCTGAATAGGTGTGTATGTCTCATTACTTTTCATAACGACGGGCAGATATTTGTCATATTTTTATTGTATCGCACTGTAAGCAATGTTGTGGTCAACATTTCCGACAAGAAAATCTATGTAATAAAATTTATGGCCTTTCATCTGAAAGGTTCTTCTCACTGCCGGCCTACCATCAAAGGTTATCTTTTCAATATTCGTTGATATTCTAATGCGAGACTCAACCTCCTTACAAAAGGCAATCAAGTCCGCTATTGTGCTAAAATCAACAGCATTAACAAGAACTCTGAGGTCTACATTTGAATCTGGTGCAATAAAAGCAACTTTACCTCGTGGATCTTGATGGAATTCTTGAACACGCCAACCATCGGGTGGCACAATTTTAAAATAGCCTTTTGGATCACTGTAAAGCGATTTTGATAGCTGCCCCATTTCTCCATTTGCACCACTTACAGCTATGCAAACGAGACCAAATGTCAGAACACAAATGCTTATTATCAGCCTATTAATCTTAATCATCGTTTTCTCCTTTCTCGATTCTAACGTCTGCCCAGAAGTGAGGGTAAAATGACACCTTTCACCACCCCATTCCTTAAAATCCATAAAACTGAAAATTAAAAACGCTGATTGGTATTATCAAACCGTTTATAAGGGAGAGATGGAATTTTTTATTTTAGTATTTTACCGGAACCTAAAAATGCTTCCCAATCTTCTGGCCTCTGCCCAAGATTTTTCCCAGAAATCACTGAAAGTGCCTTAACCACAGCCTGTTTGGCATGATCGGCATCCCTTCTCAACCGAGTTTCAAATTCCTTAGTTACTTGAGGAGATGCATTTCCTGCAAGGAGTAAGTGGATATTTTTAATCCTACTCGAGAAGATCTGGTCAATTTCTTTTAGGCAATCAACAAGTGGACGAAGGGCAGTATGATCGCCAATACGTGCAAGTGCATTTGCTGCTTCTTCACAATCTTCCAAATCATCTGACTTAAGCATCTGAAATAAGATTTTCGCTACTTCTGGTTCATCCTTGCCTCCACCCATCTTGACCAGGGCGATCGCGGCTCTCTGCCGAACAAAACCAACATCGTCCTTCAATACAGCCTGCAATGTCTTCATTGATTGCGGACCTCCAATTTCTCCCAATGATGAGGCCGCTGCGGAGCGGACGAGACTATCATTATCATAAAGGAGTGGTTCCAGTTCTGGTCCGACTCGTCTGTCCTTCAACTTACCGAGGGCTATAGCACTTTCTCTGCGCACCATTGCGTCCTTATCTTTAAGGAGTCGCGTTAAAGGGCTGACCGCCCTTTCATCACCTAGGTTACCAAGGGCCTGTGCAGCCTCCCGCCTTAAGAGGCTATTATCCGAACTGAGGGCATCGATTAAGGCTGGTACTGCCTGGCGGTCTCCCATTCTGCCAAGGGCTTTGGCAGCATGAAAAGCGCCTTTCGAGTTCTTTAATGCCCCCAATAGTGCTGGCATTGCTGATTTCCCAATTTTCCGAAGTGCATCAGCAGCAAGTTCAGCTTCGCTGGTTAAATTAGAGCTCATACCCTCTCTTATTGGTGAATGTCTTGACCAACGAATCTCCATTGATATATTGTCGAGAAGAGGTACTATCTTATCAATTGATAGAACGGACCGCTCTCCCAGCTCACCAAGGTAAAAAACCGAATAGGCACGTACTAAAGAATTTTTGTGTGTTAGTGCTTGAGTTAATGATTCAATGTCACCAATGTTTGCCAATGCTCTGATGGCTTCTTTCTGCACTGTTGTTTTTCGCCCATCCAAAAGTCCAGAAGATGAATCGTCGAGTAGTCTATTCAAATTAGACACGGCCACTGAACCCTTGGGGCCCATTTGCCCTATTTTTCTAATCGCTGATATCCTCTTATTTGGGTCTTGAGATTCCAGTTGCCTTAGGGCAAGGTGGATTTCCTTATTAGGCTCTTTCTGATTCATCGCAGCAGAGCTTCCTCGGGTATTTGTTAGGGTATCACAACCAACTATCAATACTAATAATAGAAAGATAGTGAATCTGATTAAGCTTGTTCTTCTTGTAATCATTGTCTCTTACCCACTATTTTCCTCCGAGCTTTTTAAGCAGTTCAGCTAAAGACTTATGTCCAAATAACTCCGCTAAAGTTAACGCAGTAGTGCCATCTTTTTGCTTAGAATTGATATCCGCACCGCTGGCGATTAGTAACTCTGCAATTTTTATATGGCCTCCAATGATTGATAAATGCAACGCATTTATGTCATTAAATTCACTTGATTTTTCGTTAATATTAGCCCCTTTGTTGATCAAAAACTCCACTATGGCTTTATGGCCGTTGTAAGCGGCTAACATAAGAGGAGTTCTGCCGTTTTCCTTTGTATTAACATTGGCGCCACTATTGATAAGAAATTTTACTTTTTCAATATCTCCCCCTTTTGCTGCATAAAGTAGCTCCATATCAATATCTTTTGTATCCATTTTCGCACCATGGGCAATTAATAGTTTTATTATCTCATTATTCTTTGCATCCTGAAGTGGCGTGTACCCTTGACTATCCTTAACGTTGACATCTGCACCTCTATTGAGGAGTAATTTGACAACATCATAGTGGCCTTCCTGTACTGCCCCATGTAATGCGGTGGCACCTGTATCAGTCGGTTCATTAATATTAGCACCATAGTCTAAGAGTATTTTTACTACATTCTTTCGACCAAGGCTTGCTGCTAAGTGAAGCGGTGTAAAACCTCCCCTCATCTTTAGGTTTACATCAACTTTATTTTTTAAGAGAAGGTCTACGACCGAGTCGTGTCCCCTACCAGCGGCTAAGTGAAGTTGTGTCCCTCCTGAGCCATCAACCTCTTTTGCTAAAAGGTCTGCCCCCTTTTCAATTAGAAGTTGAGCTAACTCCTTATGGCCATTTAAGGCTGCAAAATACAAAGGCGTATTTCCGTTTGAATGTTTTTTGTTGATATCGACTCTATGCTCAATAAGGAGTAATACTAATTTCCTGTTGCCGAGTGTTGCAGCCATATGGAGCGGTGTGGTTCCGTCATTTGTTGCTATATTTACATTTGCTCCCTTAGTTATAAGGTATTTTGCAATATTTTCATGTCCCTTATGCACTGCAATAAAAAGAGGGGTTCTACCGTCTTCAATCCTTGCTTCAATATCTGCACCCTGAGCGGTCAATATTTCAACTATTTCCTTATGACCTTCTTGTACTGCCATGTGGAGCGGTGTAAATCCTCTTTTGTCAGACATGTTAACTTCAGCTCCATGAGAGAGTAATAATTTGACCATTTCTTTATTACCCATCGCAGAAGCTAACCGCAATGGTACAAACCCCTCTTTTGTTGCTGCATTAACATTAGCCCCTTCAGTAATAAGTAATTTGACAATCTCCCTGTGACCATTTTCAACTGCGATGTATAAAGGTGTGGCACCAATTAGTTCATCTTTTGCATTAACATCGGCCCCTCTATCAATAAGGTTTTTAACCTCGTCAATATCACCCTTTATGGAGGCATAATGGAGTGGACCTAATTCCCCAAAGCTTAGCGAGCAAAGATTAAAAAATATTGAAATAAAAGTAAAAATTATAAATCTTACGCGTCTCATCGCAGTTTTCTCCTTCTTAATTAATTTAAAAAATTGAATGTTTACTTTTAATCTTTTGCAAATTCAAACCCTTCAATCTTGGGAAAAAGCGACTTTATATATCCTAAAGACTTTTCTGTCTTCGATGGTATTTTTAGTTGTGATTCATTTTTCGTTAAATCTTCCAGAGGCCAAATGCCAATATAATAAAGAAGATACAAATAATGACGATTAATTGTTTCATTATAACCTTTTATTAACACTCTATACGTCTTTTTTGAACCAAAGGTTCTATTTCTTAACTTTTAATCGATATAGGAGTTTGGCTAAGGCAACAGCATTTCTCTCTATGGCATACTCTACTGTATCGTAATCTCTTGTAGAAAGTGTTTTTAAATCAGTCTCATAAATGGTTGCCCCTGTATCTTTATCAATAAATTGGTAATGTGCAGCAAAGGAGGCACTCCCCATGAATACCCCTGCATAGGGAATAAAGTTCCTTGCAATACGTTTCCCGACATTGGGTTCACTATATCCGATTACTTCTCCTTTGATAATAAAAGCCTTCTTCCCCTGAGGAACTTCGATGTTTCCCTCTCGTATAACCATTTCAAAAAGGTTAAATTTTTTTGAGAAGGAATCTATCTGAAAAATGACCCTATCGGTGATTTTTGCCCCTGCTGTCTCCGGTATAGACTCATCTTGTTTGACTCGAAATTCTTGAATCACTACAATCTCATAATCCTTAAGAAGAAGTTCGTCCCCTAAAGCCATTTTGCTTTGGGCTAAAAACATCAACATTAGAAAAACTAAACCATACTTAACGATCTTCATCCTCTTTTCCTCCCTATTTAAAAATATGAATTCTCTCAGAAGATAAAACTCTATCTGCAGGTAATAAGGGGCGATGTTTTCGCTACGAAATATGCCTTAGAGATCATTGTGTTGACTCTTTGAAAAGATATCTCCATTTTTTATCTGCATATAATTGATTGGTTAGCATGGCAAAAAAGGCTTCTGCTACCCTATTCTCATCTAACGGAACCTCACCTTTGTCTTCGGGATTATCAACTTTTCGATTTAAATTTTCAGTAAATTTAAAATATACCTTTATATTGGTCTTCTCTTCTATAATTAGCGCTACTGGATTAAAAAGCGGAGGATGACCTATGCTACAATAATGAAAAACTCCCAAAAGGTCTTTCTCTCTCTTTGTCTGTTGAGGAGGGACCACTACAATCATTCCCGCTTCCTTTGACAGGCGGGCAATAAATCCTAACTGCATGAGTACTATGATGGAAGCATCCCATACCTCATCAAAGGTCGCATAAGGATATTCTTTGCTAATTCCCTCGGTTTTTATCTTTTCGATCCCTGGGACCTGAAGGTTTGAAAACCCCTTTTCATAAACCTTATCCAATTTTGTCTTTACAAATTTTGGCCCACAACCATAAGAAAATAATAAAGTGGATAATACTACAGTAAATAATATTTTCTTGGCCATCCTTACTTACCCCCCGATTTTTCCAACCAATTTCTTAAAAAATTCTCTATCAAAATCCTCTCCAAATGCTGAAGTAAAAATGTAGGGGCCATATCTAAACCGAAGAGAAAGAAAGACTATAGTAGGGCCAGAAGAACCGATGCTTTTTACAAAAATACTAACATATACCTTAGACTCTGCCATATGGAGTTTCGCTTCATATTCCCAATATTCCTCTGAATTGTTGTAAGGACTAATCGCTATCTTGACCGGGATGGTGCAAACAATGAGGCCTGAAGGCTTATCTTCTATAATCATTTTTGCATTGGAAAGTTTCGCAACTTCCAAAACACTACTCCACACCCTATCAAAAGGAACATTAAATTTCTTTTCTACCTCTGAAGCATGCTTCATCTGGGGAATCTTATAACCACAGCCAATCATTGAAGCCATGAATGATATTAAAATAATGAAAAACAATAAATACTTAAGAGTCTTTCCCATATTTCCCCCATTATTTTTTACTCTTTGATATTAATTCCTGTGCATTTTTCATCCTCTCATCCAAACCTGGGGATGCATTCATGAGACTCGAAGCATATTTTTTTTCATCCAATTTAAGCCAATCTCTTATCCCTATACATTTCCTATAGACATTTATAAGAGCATTTGGGTCATATCCAGCTTTAAGGAGATACTGGATTGCCAATTCGTCCGCTTCAAATTCCTTACTTCGTTCATAGCCTAATAGCGCACTTGTAGCGATCGCATTCGCAGCCAATGTACCTAAAGCATTAACTGCAAGTTTTGAAGCAGTGCTTGCTAAGAAGCTTGTTGCGATGGTTGATACAGAAGATGCAGCCGCTGAACTTGCTGCCCCTGCTGCCATACTGGCAGCCGAGCCTGCAGCAGAAGCTGCCATTGTGATGACTACTTTAGCGACATCCAAAGCTATCAAAGTGCTCCGTAGGGTACGAACTTTATTAATGAGGTGGCTTTTATTGATATGGGCTACTTCTCTGGCTATTATTGCAGCAACCTCATCTTCACTCTCGAGGATATCTAAAAGTCCTGTAGTGATATAGATAAATCCACCCGAGGCTGAAAAGGCATTAATCGTGGTGTCGTTCAGTATGCGAAATGTGTATTTAATATCTTTTGGGCCATCAGATGTCTTTATCACCCTACTGCCAATCTCCTCGATTCGCTTGGATAAAGGTTCATTAATCAATAAGGGAAACATCGAAATACAATACCGGTCAAGAAAATAGCCAAATTTGATCTCTTCTTCATCCAAGGCACAAACAATTCGAGGAAAGATTAATAAGAATAACAGCCACAAAATTAATTGTTTTTTAATCAAGAAGAACGCCTCCTTCCCTCTTAAGAATTCAGAGAAATAATGTCTCTTCAATTTCTCTTATCTTTATTTAATAAAGACTTGATTTATGAGAAAAAGTTTTGAAGAAAGTTTGGGGTAGCAGATTGGCCTGAATATTCCATTAAATAGTTGCAATAGATTCTCCCAAATCCGTTTTCGTAAATAATTTAAGGGATTAAGCCTCATTGACGACCATTTTTGCTATCAAAATTCTTAATTATTGTCAATAAAAAATTTGTTAAAAAACTGGCGGAGCAAAGTTTCAAAACCTTAAAATGTGGGCACAAATAATTTTATTTTCTAACAATCGTTTTAAGAAACTTTGTAGGGTAACCCCTCATGGATTATCTTTATTTAGGTAAGGCACAAGCCTTTAACCTACATTTGGTGATTATCGGTATCGGTCGCCAGCCCACCAAAGGCAGAAAGATTTTTCACCCACCTTATAAATTGAGGGGGTAGGGGGAATTTTCTTCTTTAGTTGGGCCTCACTGTCTTCAAGTAGATCCTCTTGTCTTTTTTCAAGAGATAAGGTAATTTAAGTTTAAAGTTTAATTGTCGGAGGTTCGCTTTATGGAAAAGAATCTTATTGCTGTATTGGGAGGGGGTAATGGTGGCCATGCGGTGGCGGCCAATCTCGCCCTGGCAGGGCATAAGGTCAACTTTTTCGAACTTCCAAAGTTTGCCGAATCTTTTGAAAGAGTACTCCGAACCAAAGAGATCCGTATCGAAGGAGTATCTATCGATGGAACAGCCAGACTAAACTTAGCCACTACTGATATTCAGCAGGCAATTAAAGATTCGGAGGTCATCTTTGTCATTACCCCGGCCTTTGGACACAAGGCTATGGCAGAAGCCTGTGCTCCTTTTGTTCAGGATGGTCAGATCATTGTGCTTATGCCAGGCTCAGGAGGAAGCCTTGAATTTGTTAACATTTTCAAAAAAAAGAAAGTAAAGAAAGAAATCACCTTTGCAGAAACCTGCACCCTTCCTTATGGTGCCCGGCTCAAAGGCCCTGGCCATGTCTCTGTTCTGATTCATGCCGTGATCCTTCCTACCGGAGTCTTTCCAGCCAAAAAGACAGATGAAGTGATTCCAAAATTAAAACAGTTCTATCCAGTCATTATGCCTGCCAAGGATGTCTTAGAAGCAGCCATTAACAACCCAAACCCGATTGTCCATCCAGTGGCAACCCTTCTCAGTGCTACAAGGATTGAACACTCAAAGGGTGAGTTTTACCTTTACGCAGAAGGGATGACTCCATCTGTAGCAAGGGCCTATGAATCTCTCAATGAAGAGAGGCTCTCCATATGCAAGGCCCTGGGTTATAAACTTTACCACTGGGACAATCTCGACTTTAAAAACTACAACCTGGGCGAGACAGAAGAGGAATGCCGATATCGAATCCTTAATACCAGCATGGATGCCCCGTTTGGAAAAGATGGAATCTATGCAGGAATCAAAATGAAAGGTCCTGAGAATTTAAAGGATCGCTTCATCACAGAAGATGTCCCTTATGGAATGGTTCTTCTCTCCACATTAGGAGATCTTCTTGGAATCCCAACCCCTACACACGATGCAGTGATTCAACTTGCCTCAGTGGTGAATAGGACCAATTATTGGAAAACAGGAAGAGGAATAAAAGAATTGGGTCTATTTAGGTTCGACAAACGCAATCTTAAAAGGTTTCTTTATGAAGGGAAATAGGAGGAGTCTTTGCCTTCTGCGCAATAATATTATGTTTTGTAAGCGAGATCACTGCCCTCGCGGAATCATCTGCCTGCTTTAGGTTTTTTAAGTATACTAACCTGATCACTGCTTTAAGGAATTCTTTTTTCCTATTTATAACCTCATCTCCTTTAGATCTATCTTCATCCCATCACTTGCTGCAATCACCCTTCTTCCTAACTCTTTTTCCAATTCGGCTGCTACGACCCAAGGCTTAGCCCTAACCATGGTCATACCAAAATGGGTCAATAGGGTGAGTTTGGGTTTTGACTTCTTAACAATAGCCTTTACATCGTCAACAGAGAGATGATCGATCGGTTCATCCCCGATTGGTTTTAGCCGAACGACATGGACTACCAAAATCTCTCCTCGATAGAGGTCTGGAAGTTCAGGAAAGAATTTTGTGTCGGTAATGATGGAGATTGTATGGGGTGAGGTTTTAAAATTGAGACCATAAGTCTCCACTCGATGGAGATGCCTTTGCGCAGTAGAGAACCGAATGGATCCAACCTGATACTCAGAATTTTCTTTTAGAATCTCAACATTCGTAACATAATCCCTTACATATCTCAATACTACCGGATCTTCTTCGAGAGCATCACGAGGGGCGAAAAGTACTCCTCTTTTTTTAAACCCTCCATCGGTCATCGCCTCAATCATGGCATTGACATCGTTGGAATGGTCTAAATGTTTATGGGTGAGAATAATGCCATCTAAGGTGCCAGGATCTAACCTTGGCTTACTGCTTAGGCATCGGACCAATGCCCCTGGACCGGGATCGATATAGAGATTTGTTTTATCGATAGAGAGCCAGATACCTCCCGAGGCCCTGAGTTGCCTGAGCACGACAAATCTTGCACCTGCTGTCCCTAAGAACTTTATGAACGACATTGCCCGAGCGATGAAAAAAGGGCTAAGGGTTAGGGTAACGAAGTCTGTACTGTTATATAATTATTCTCTCCCGTTTTCCAGTTCCCTTAACCTTCTTTCGTCCAGCCCAAAATAGTGCCCTACTTCATGGATGACGACTTCCCTTACCTTTTCTTCAATCTCCTCCTTTGTCCTACAGCAAGATTCAATGGGAATTTGAAAAAGGGTTATTTTATCCGGAAGAACGTTTCCATAATAGAATCCCCTTTGGCTGAATGGAATGCCCTGATAAAGGCCCAACAATTCATAAGGGGATGTTAGCCCCATCTCTAAGAGGAGGCTTCTGGAGGCTTTACGCTCGATCACCACATCTACATTTTTCATCTTTTTCTTGAAGAATATTGGAAGCCCCTTCAAGGCCTTATGGACAATCTCCTCAAACTCTTTCTGGGTCAACTTCATTAAACCAAATTTGAGATCTCAAAATTCTAAGGTTTAACACTCCGAACTACGAACTCTTTACTCCGAACTATTTATTTTTGCAGTTCCGGAACAATTCTCTCGAAATAATCCAGAACTTCAGGGTTTATCAATGCATCCCTGTTCAGAACAGGTCTCCCATGGATAATATTGGTGACAGCGCTTTCCACTTTCTTCATGTTCATGGTATAGGGAGCATCGGGCATCTCCATAATGATCGCTGGAACATGTCGGGGAGAAGCCTTCTCCCTCAATGTCTTTCGAATCGTGTTTTTCAGTTCTTCGGTCAACTGAACCCCTGGGGCAAGTTTTACAAAGAGGACAATTCGCTGATCGCCTTCCCAACTCTGTCCAATGGCCAGGCTGTCAGTAACTCCCTCAATCTTTTCTACCACATTGTAAATTTCGGCCGTCCCTATCCGGACCCCGGAAGGTTTCAAGACGGCATCCGAACGTCCATAAAAGGTGATACCACCCGTGTCGCTGTGCATCACAACATAGTCCCCATGACGCCAGACCCCTGGATAAAATTCGAAGTAGGCGCTTCGATACTTTTCCCCATTGGGATCGTTCCAGAAATACAAGGGCATACATGGAGCAGGAGCCTCACAGACTAACTCCCCTTCCTTATCCCAAACGGGTTTTCCATTCTCATCGTAAGCCTTTACCTTCATCCCAAGGCCAGGACCCTGGAGTTCTCCAGCATAGACAGGTTGAATGGGACTGCCAATGGCGAAACAACCATTGATGTCTGTTCCTCCAGAGATGGAATTGAAATGGAGGTCCTTCTTTACCTCTCGATAAACCCATTCGAATCCTTCTGCAGAAAGGACAGACCCTGTTTGGGAAATCTCTCTGAGGGAGGACAGATCAT
This sequence comes from uncultured Syntrophaceae bacterium, assembly GCA_964517975.1. GTDB lineage: Bacteria > Desulfobacterota > BSN033 > BSN033 > UBA1163 > JBBIRM01. Next base: position 14,254 of record CAZFDM010000075.1, on the reverse strand, counting down.
AGTGTTTTCCTGGTTGAATACCTTCGCTTCGTAAGTAGTTGATGTAACTTGCGCTGAGGCCAAAGATGGTAATCTTTTCATCCTGAACCATCTTCCACATCGCATAGGCATCGGGATAATTCGGATTGCCATCATAGAGAACGACGGTTGCTCCAACACCCAGAGAGCTTAGCATCCAGTTCCACATCATCCAACTACAGGTGGTAATATAAAAGAGTTTATCCTCCCGTTTAAGATCTGTATTGAGAAGGAGTTCCTTCAAATGGTGAAGAAGGATGCCTCCTGCGCCCTGAACCATGCATTTAGGTTTTCCAGTGGTTCCGGAGGAAAACATGATATAGACTGGATGATCAAAGGGTAATTGTTCGAATTCAAGGGGTGGTTCCTTCTCCTTGTCCAAAAACTCCTCGTAATGAACTGCATGTGGGATTTGACTAATATCAGGTTTCTCCCCTGCATAGGGGATGATCACCACCTTTTCTAACGAGGGGATGGCCTTAGCAACCTCTGCCACATTGTCCAATGTGTGAAAGGTCTTTGCCTTATAAAAATAACCATCTACAGAAAAAAGGACTTTAGGTTCTATCTGACCCAGTCGGTCCAGTGCTGCATGGGGTCCAATATCCGTAGCACAAGATGACCAGACTGCTCCAATACTGGTTGCCGAAAGCATGGCAATCGCAGTTTCCATGAGGTTTGGCATATAACCTGCCACCCGGTCTCCTGGTCGAACCCCAATTTGACGCAAGGCATTTGCAAGACGCGAAACCGCTGTGTAGAGTTCTTTATAGGTCATGGTTGAATATTTCTGAGTCTCCCCTCTAAAAATAAATGCTAATCGATCATCTCGATATCTTAGGAGGTTCTCTGCAAAATTAAGCCTTGCTCCAATAAACCATTTTGCTCCTGGGAATTTTGTTAGGTCATCTACCACCTGGTCCCATTTCTTTGATGACCTAACCTCTGCAAACTCCCATATAGCAGTCCAAAAATCTGGGATGGCTTCAACTGACCACTGATGTAACTCAGGATAATTCTTGATTTTTTTATTATATTTCTTGTTTACAAATTCAATGAATCGGGTGATATTAGCATTCCTAATGATTTCTTCAGAGGGGACCCATAGGGGTTTTTTGGCCGTTTTGATAGGGGGTATTGTTACCATCGTTTTAAAAATTTTTGGGGCTATCTTTTTTCTGGCCTTCAGACCTTTCAGAGAAGGTTTTTTCTTCAATGTTTTCTTTAAGATTTTTACCTTCGGTTTTTTTAAAATCTTTTTCTTTGGCTTTTTTGATACCTTTTTCAGAACTTTCTTAGGTTTTTTCGCAAGTTTTTTTGAGAGTCTCTTGGGAGGAGATGCCTTTTTCGAAATCTTCTTTGGATTCTTTTTCATAAATAATCCCCCTTTTTGTTAGAGTTGATTTTTTTCTCTGAGGTTCATTCATTATCACTCTTGGGCCCTTCCGTCAAGAATTATTTGTCTCGTAAGAAAAATGAATAGCACATAGATCATGGCGATAAAATCCTATTCTGGGGAAACTTTCATTTTCGATTTCAATGTGTTATTAAGTCTTTGGGTTAATTTATGGGGCCATTAATGGGATTTAAAATGCTCGATCTATCAAGGCTTCTTCCTGGCCCTTACTGTTCTCTTCTGCTCGGTGACCTGGGAATGGAGGTCTTGAAGATTGAAGACCCTGATCTGGGAGATTATTCTCGAAAGATGGGACCTGTTCGAAAAGAAGATAGTGCCTTTTTCCTCGCCTTAAATCGAAATAAAAAGAGTATGAAATTAAATCTGAAAGTTAAGGAAGGAAAAGAAATCTTTTATAAACTGATCAACTCCTATGACATCATTTTAGAGAGTTTCAGACCAGGTGTGATGGATCGTCTTGGTATCGGTTATTCTGAATTGAAAAAGAGAAATCCAAGAATTATCTTCTGTTCCCTTTCAGGATATGGACAAGATGGACCGTATCGGGAAAGGTCAGGTCACGATATCAATTATATCGGCCTGGGAGGAGTCCTTGAATTGACCGGATCCAAAGATGGACCTCCAGTCCTACCAGGGGTTCAAATCGCTGATATTGGTGCAGGCGGAATGATGGCTGCCATTGCCATTCTTTCGTCCATCGTCCACCGTGAAAAGACAGGAGAAGGTCAGTTATTGGATATCTCCATGCTGGATGGGGTCATTTCTTGGCTCTCTATGCATGCAGGAAAATATTTCATGGATGGGGAACTCCCTGAGCGAGGAAAGATGCAACTTACGGGAAGATATGCCTGCTACCAAGTCTACCCCACCAAAGATGGTAGGTACATGTCCCTTGGCGCACTGGAACCAAAGTTCTGGAAAAACTTCTGCGAAGCGATCCAACGACCCGACTTCATTTTAAAACAGTATATCGAAGGCGTGGATCAAGAAAATATGATCGAAGAGGTTAAGAAAATCTTTAAAACAAAAACTCAACAAGAATGGGTTTCCTTTTTCAAAGATGTGGATGCCTGTTGTGAACCGGTTCTAACCCTTGAGGAGGTTTTTCGGCATCCCCAAGTCCTCCAAAGGAAAATGGTGGTGGAATGTGACCATCCCTTGGAGGGGAAGATTCGACAATTGAGAAGCCCCATTAAATCTTCTCTTTTCTCATTCGAGATTCATACGCCCCCGCCCTTGTGGGGAGAACATACCCTCGAGGTATTAAGAGAGATCGGATATTCGGATAGGGATATTGAACGATTCAAGGAAGTAAAGGCAATCTGATCAATAGGGTTCAAGGAGGATTCAAGGAGGATTCAAGGGATTAAAAAGGAAAGGATTTCAACTAAAATCTTATAAAGCAAAAATTTAAACTTTATTACCCTGAAATCCTTGAAATTCTATTTGGGATGTGGAATGGGTAAAATTGAGATTGATCGAGAGCGTTGTAAAGGGTGCGGGCTCTGTACCATCTCCTGTCCAAAGGGTCTGATCCAAATTGGGGAGGAGATCAATCGGCAAGGATATTTTTTTGCTACCTGGAATGGAAACGAAGAGTGTACGGGGTGTGCCATTTGTGGAGAAATCTGCCCAGATGTAGCCATTCAGGTATGGAGGCAAAAAGGGTGATAGGGAAGGATGATTGTGAAATTGGAAAAGGACGATAAAAAAGGAAATCCTCCCATCACTGGTCACCCTCACACGTTGGGGTAAAGAATGAATCAGGGTATTGAAAAGATATTGGTGAGAGGAAATGAGGCAGTGGCCATGGGAGCCATTGATGCGGGGTGCCGTCTTTTCTTTGGCTATCCAATCACTCCCCAGAATGAGATCCCAGAATATCTTTCCAAACATCTTCCTCCACTTGGAGGAGAATTCATTCAAGCAGAAAGTGAAATTGCTTCAATCAACCTACTCTTAGGGGCCTCAGCCACAGGAGCCCGAGCAATGACCTCTTCTTCAAGCCCTGGAATCTCGCTCATGCAGGAAGGAATCTCTTATATGGCTGGCAGTGAACTCCCAGCAGTCATCATCAACATCTCAAGAAGTGGTCCTGGGTTGGGTGGCATTTCAGCCTCTCAGGGCGATTATTTTCAGGCAACAAGAGGTGGGGGGCATGGAGATTATAGAGTAATTGTCCTTGCCCCTTCTACTGTTCAAGAAATGTATGAACTGACCTGCTTAGCCTTTGATCTTGCGGATAAGTATCGAAATCCTGCCATGATCTTAGGAGATGCTCTCCTTGGCCAGATGAAAGAACCTCTTATTCGTAAGAAACCCCCAAGTATGGAACTGCCGCCCAAGGATTGGGCATTGACAGGAGCCAAAGGCCGTAAACCAAACCGAATCAAGTCCCTCTATCTTCAGGAGGGCGAACTGACTGAGCACAACTGGAAGCTCTATAAAAAATATGAAACGATGAAGAAAGAAGAGATACGATTTGAAATGGTGAATACAGGAGATGCTAGTTTTGTCATAGTGGCCTTTGGCAGTATGGCCAGGGTCGCCAAAACCACCATGGAACTGGCACGGGAAGAAGGAATGAAGGTTGGACTCTTCAGACCCATTACCCTCTTTCCATATCCTGAAAACCCCTTAAAAGACCTATCTCGAAGGGTGAAACAATTCTTAACCATTGAATTGAATACAGGCCAGATGGTTGAGGATGTAAGACTATCAGTGGAACGGGATGCGGAGGTCTATTTTTATGGTAAACCTCCAGGAGCGCTTCCTCCGCCCGAAGAGATACTGGAGGAAATCAAAAAATACTATGGATAAATTTGAAATCCGAAGCACTAAATTCGAAACAAGCACGAATGTTCAAAATATAAATGTTCCAAACATAAAAAAGTTTAGAATTTTGGTATTTGAAATTGTTTAGGATTTTCCGCCACTGTCTAAGGTGAGCCTCGCCAAAGGCGGAAGGCGGATCTGCCTTGGGCCTGATGAAATTCCAATTTCGGATTTAAGGAGTTAGACATGGAACAGGTTTTTAAACGCCCCGAATGTCTGATCGATGTCCCTTTCCACTTCTGTCCAGGATGCCACCACGGAATCGTCCACCGCTTAGTGGCAGAGGCGATTGACTACTTTAAAATTCGGGAAAGAACGATTGGGGTTGCTTCAGTGGGCTGTTCTGTTTTTATGTATGATTATTTTAATATTGATGTATTAGAGGCCCCCCACGGAAGGGCTTCTGCAGTCGCTTCGGGTGTCAAGCGGGCGAGAAAAGACCTCATCGTCTTCACCATTCAGGGGGATGGAGACTTAGGAGCGATTGGGATTGCTGAAGGAATTCACACTGCAAACCGAGGAGAAAACATCACCCTCATCTTTGCAAATAATGGTATCTATGGAATGACCGGAGGTCAGATGGCACCCACCACTTTGCTTGGTCAAAAGACGACGACAAGCCCTTATGGAAGGGATTTTACTTGTGACGGATATCCTATCCGGATGGCTGAGATGATGGCCACCCTTGAAGGGAGTGCCTTTGTTGCCAGGGTAGCGGTCAATAATCCATCAAATTTAATGAAGGCTAAGAAAGCGATCCGTAAGGCCTTTCAAATGCAGATCGAGGGCATTGGGTTTTCCCTGGTGGAGGTCTTAATGTCCTGTCCCACCAACTGGGGACTCTCCTCTTTGGATGCCAATCGAAGGGTAGAAGAGGAAATGATCCCTTACTTTCCACTGGGGATTCTAAAAGAGAAAAAGATGGCAGACTATCTATAAAAAAGTACCCATTGGATATTGGAACATTCCACAATTTGATTAGATTGAAAGAGGATTTTGTGACTGATAAACATTTCTACTACGATTTGATTGTAGCGGGCTTTGGAGGACAAGGGGTGCTTGCTATAGGAAATCTCATTGCCTATGCGGCCATGAAAGAAGGGAAACATGTTACTTACCTTCCCACGTATGGGGTTGAAATGAGGGGAGGGTCAGCCAACTGCACGGTGGTCATCTCCTCAAGAGAGATTGGTTCTCCAATTGTCCAAAGACCTCATGCCCTTATTGCCATGAATTTGCCCTCTCTGATAAAGTTTGGACCGAGGGTCTTACCAAAGGGGTTGATCTTTCTCAATTCCTCTCTCATCAATCGTGAAGAGGTCACTCGCGATGATGTAGAGGTCTTTCCTGTTCCTGTGAACGAGATTGCCATTGAAAACGGGAGCCCTCGAATGGCTAACATGATTGCTTTAGGGGCATTTATTGAGAAGACGAGATTGGTCGGGATATCTTCGATCTTTGACTCCCTTGAGAAGGTTTTTGATGAACGCCACCATCGGCATATTCCTGACAATATTAAAGCCATTCAGATAGGTTCGGAATATGTTAAAAAACACATGTCCGTACACTTTTAATGTATCCATTGACCCCATTTCAAAATATCCAAGTAGGAGTTTAACATGATGGAAGAAGAAAAAAGAGAGTTTGAAGAAGTTCGAGTCGGTGAGAGAATTAAAGAATTAAGAGAGAAAAAAGGACTCTCTCTTAAAGGTCTTTCGGAGTTGACAGGTTTCTCAACAGCCCTCCTCTCGCAGATGGAGAACCATCTTGTCTCTCCTTCCCTTGGAACGATCATCAAACTGGCCAAGGCCTTTGAGGTAAGAGTGGGAGATCTTTTAGGCGAAACGAAGGGCGAACCCTTCACTATTGTTAGGAAAGATGAGAGGAAAAGGGTCTCTCGATTTGCCTCAAAAGATGGAGTCAAGTACGGCTACTCCTATGAATCGCTGGGGTTTGAAAAGAAGGACCGGCATATGGAGCCCTTTATTGTCACCCTTGAACCGGCTACGGTTCCCACTACTAAGACTTCTGTCCACGAAGGTGAAGAATTTATCTTTGTTCTTGAAGGCGAGATGGAGGTGATCTTAGGAAACCATACGGATGTCCTTTATCCAGGAGATTCGATTTATTATGACTCAACCATTCCCCATCGAGTCCAGTGCCACAAGGACAAGATTACAAAAATCTTGGCTGTACTTTATACATCGATTCCGTAACTTCTTTTCCCTCTTAAGTTAAGAGGGGGTTAGCATGAAAAAACTATCGTTAGTCCTTATTTTTCTTCTCCTATTCTTAGCGATAAATTCAAACCTTGTTTTCGGTGAGCCTCCATTGAAGGTAGGAGCCCTTATTCCTTTCACCGGTCGATGGGGTGATTCGGGTAAAGAGTTTGCGAAAGGTTTCTGGGATGCTGGGAGATGGCTCAATCAAAAAGGGGGGCTCTTTGGGAAAAATTTGGAAATCATTCTTGTCGAAGACACCCATCAGCCTTCAGAAATCATGGCGGCCTATCGAAAATTAAACGAGGCTGATCGCATTCTTATTCTCTATGTCTTTTCCCCTGAAACTGCAATCTCACTACTTCCCCATCATCAATTTAACAGAATCCCCATGGTGGTCAATTCCTTCTCCTCGCAATTGGCCAACCCAGGAAAATATCCCTATCTCTTTTCAGTAATCCCAACTCCCCTTGACCTATCGAAAATTGCAATGAAGTTCATATCAGAAAGATCTGGGATAAAAGTCAGAAGACCTAAGGTGGTCTTCCTGGGTTCACCAGATCATACGGGTAAACATTTTTTGAATGAGGTAAAAAGTTATGCTCGCTCCCTTGGCCTTGAGATTGGGGAGGATGTCTGGGTCTCTCTTCCATCAACGTCAGATGAACAAAAGAAAAAAGAATCTCTTTTGCCCCTTTTGGCAATGGCTCAATATAACCCTGATTTTGTCTATCTGAGCCTATCCTCCAAAGAGGCCTCCATCCTATTAGAAGAAGTTAAGGGGATGAGTCTTAAAACGAAGTGGATCTGCAGTTTGAGGGCATTTGATGAGAATCTTACCCCCTTCGAGGGGGTCTTTGGAGTCCAACCGATCTCTCCATTTGGTGAAGATATCCCTGGGATGCCCCCCCTGCTGGAAGCCCATCAGAGGTGGCACCCTTATGATTCCCACACTCTTTCCTATGTAGAAGGCTGGGCTAACCTCCAGGTAATTGCAGAAGCCTTAAAACGATCTCTTCCTGAACAGGGCTACTCCAGAGAAAGAGTAAAGATGGCCTTTGAAACCTTTAGAAATTTTGTCATTGGAGGACTCCTCCCTCCGCTCACTGTTACAGCAACCGACCACCGTCCCAGCGTTGAGTCAAGGATCTTCATTGTTAAAGAAGGGAAACTGGTCAGGCATACGGGCTTTATCTCCTCAGGAAGGTAGAAAGAAATCTCTACCTGTCTTGTGTTATTGTTACCTTGAAAATAGCTTTTCCCCCACCCTTTCTCTCTCCCCAAGGGGAGAGGGGAGGTTACTCCTTTTAGGTAAGGGACAAGCCCTTATCCTATAATTTATTATGGTATCTTTCCGCCCACTCCAGGGAAAAGGGTTTTTTTCACTTTTTCAGAGCTCTCTTATCCCAATCTTGACATAATTTTTTATTTTCAGTAGAGTAGGTTATGGTTTAATTGGGGGGAGGTTAAAAACTCAAAAATCTATTGCACAAGGAGGGATTCATATGAAAAAGAAATGGTTAATAGGAGTTATAGGAGTTTTCTTTTTTATCTCGATTTTAACTATCCAATCCTTTATGGCTAAGGCCAATGCCCAAGGAAAGCCGATTGTCATTGGGTCTCCCTTGGCTACTGCTTTCCTTTATGGCTGGGATGCTGAAAGAGCGATCAAATTGGCTGTGGAGGAGATTAATGCAAAAGGTGGAGTAACAGTTGGCAAGGAAAAGAGGCCTTTCAAAGTAGAAGTGATCGATACACGAGACCTTGAACCAGGGGTTCCAGTCAGCGATGCTCTTCTGGTGGTGGAAAAACTCATTTTGGAAAAGAATGCTGATTTCATCGTTGGGGGGCCTGTTCGTTCTGAAGCAGCACTTGCTGCAATGGATTTGCTCTCCAAATATAAGAAGGTCTCAATCCTGACGACCGGTGTCTTGACCCCCGCCTATCACAAACGGGTCGAGGCGGAATATGATAAATTTAAATATTGCTTTCGAATCTCGGGAGAGGTAGGCTGGATGGTGACCGGCGAATTTATCCCTGCATTAATGGATATTAAAGCCAAATTTGGTCTCAATAAACTTTTCATTATGGTTCAGGATGTTGCTCATGCACGGGCAGGGGGAGACATTGTCGCTAAAATTGCAGGAGAAAAGGGTTGGGAGATTGTCGGCAAGGAAGTATATCCCACTGGAACAACCGATTATTCTGTGGGACTGTTAAAAGCGAGGGATGGAAAGGCGCAAGTCATTCTCATCTGGATGGACATGCCAGAAACGGCTATTCTTCTAAAACAGTGGTATGACATGAAAGTCCCCGCTCTTCCCTTTGGTACAATCATTTCGGCTGCTGAGCAACCTGGATTCTGGAAGGCGACTGAAGGAAAAGGAGAATATTGTTTGGCCAGTGTCGTTAATGCTGGCAACGCACCTTCCAAGGCAACTCCATGGACGATGAAGTTTGTAGAGGCTTATCAGAAAAAGTATGGATTAGAACCTGAAGGTTATGGTACCTCTTCAAGTTACATGGCTGTTTATGTTCTAAAAGATGCGATTGAACGGGCTGGAAAACTTGATTCAGATGCCATTGTTGATGCCCTCGAGAAGACAGATCTGATGGGAGTGTATGGAAGAATTCGGTTTAATCCTAAGAACCATCAGATTATCCCCAGTATAGATCCAAATGAGGGTGCAGTAGGTACCATTTTCCAATGGCAAGCAGGAAAAAGGATCGTGGTTTTTCCACCCAAAATTGCAATGGGTGAAATTAAACTTCCTCCCTGGATGAAAAAATAGAGGCTTAGGGTAGAGCGCATAGCGCAAAGGGAGAAATCGTTCTAATGCCATCACTCTATGCCTTATGCCCTTAGCGCTATGCGTGTTTGTGATGGATTATGGGCCTTCTTATTTACGGCATCATCAACAGCTTTTCCCTTGCCTTAATGGCCATTGGCTTCACCTTGGTCTACGGCATCAGCCGACTTCCCAATTTTGCTCATGGTGCCCTCTATGTCATTACAGGCTTTGGGGTCTGGTGGTTTGTTCATAAACTTCACCTCAACTATGTTGTCTCTATTTTCTTGGCCCTGATTCTGATGGGATTAATCGGTGCAGGCATCTATCGATTTGTTCTCATTCGAGTAAGGGGAATGGCTACCTCTGAGATCATCGCTACCTATGCCCTGGGATTGGCTATCCTTGAATTCCTTAGATGGAGGGGATTTAAGGGAATGACCTATACGCTTCCTGTCTTCATTGAGGGAAGCATCCATATTGGAGACGTTCCAGTCGATTTTCAACGGATCATTGTTATTGCTATAGGAGTTCTGGTGGTCTCCTTTATGTGGCTCTTTACCCATTTCAACAAGACAGGTTTAGCATTAAGAGGAATGGCGCAGGATGAGCATGCCGCTATGATGTTAGGAATAGACTCTGATTGGATGGCCATCATTGCCATGGCTATGGGCTCCATCCTTGCGGGGCTTTCGGCCATCGTCCTGCTTCCTTTAGGGAATATCGTGGTGGAGGCTGGCTACAATGTCCTCATCCTTTCTATCGCTGTCTGTATAGTGGGAGGGTTGGGAAGCTGGGTGGGTGCTATACTTGCAGCATTCATGATTGGATTTATCCAAATCCTAACGGTCCAATACATTCAATCCCATTTCCACATGGTGGTCGCCCTATTGGCTATTATTATTACCCTTATTGTTCGACCTTCAGGACTTTTTGGAAAACAGAAGGAATTGGAGGAAAGGGTCTAATAAAAAGACCGATTCAAAATATTCAATGACCAATTGGCAAGACAATGAAAATTGCTAAAGGGTTATTGAACATTAAGAGTTAAGAAATGGATCTCACAATTCAGGAAAGACGAAAAGAGAGGGTGGATCGAGGGATTAAGGTTCGAACGGAAGGGATCTATGCTATCTCTTCTCTGGAGGAAGTGACCTATCTTGTTTTTCCAAGGCTGGTTCTAATTATTGGTATCCTTCTTTTGCCGATTCTCATGCCCTCGTTATATTGGAAAAGGGTGATCTCGATTGCCTGCATCTATTCCTTGCTTGCCCTTGGATTTGACTTCTTAGCCCATTTTGTAGGGCTGGTCTCTTTAGGAGGAGCCTTTTTTATTGGAGTAGGTGGATATACGGCTGCCATACTTAATAAATCTTTTGGATTGCCAATAGTTCTAACTATCCCCTTAGCAACAGTGGTTGGAGCTCTTATTTGTACCCTTCTTCTCCTTCCTGCCCTTCCCCTTCGAGGAGTCTATTTTGCCATCGTGACCCTGATGTACCCACTTGCCCTCATGAGAATCATTGAAGCTTTGAATATTCTTGGGGGAACAGACGGCATACTTGGGGTGGCTGGTTTTCCTAACAGATGGGTTGAGCAATATTTAATCATTTTTATTTTGATCTTTGTCTTATTTGGGTTGAGGCGATTTGTAAACGAAGATATAGGATTAGTCTTTCGGGGTGTTAAGGATAACGATCAGGCCGTAAGGGCCTCTGGAATAAGCATCACCTTCTACAAGGCCTTGGCTGTCTTTATTGCCTCTGGACTTGGTTCTCTTGGGGGGGCTTACCTCTCTCACATCTATATGTGGTCAGGAATATCCCAATTCGCTCTTGACTTTTCAGTCATTCCCATTGCTGCTACCGTGATTGGAGGGGGTGGAACGTTGGTCGGTCCTCTACTGGGCTGTTTTTTCCTTGTCCCCATTTCGGAATGGCTAAGGGAGTTTGGCACATTAAGGATAGTCTTTTACTCCTTGATCTTGATGATGTTCATCATGTTCCGAAGCGAAGGGTTCATGGTCTATGCTCAGCGAAAGTACCATCAATTTGAGAGATGGGTAAAAGTATGAGTGAAGAAATCCTTCTGCAGGTTGTTGACGTTTGTAAATCCTTTGGTGGAGTTCAGGCAGTCCTCAATGTGAGTTTTGACGTCCGTAAGGGAGAGGTCTTTGGAATCATTGGACCCAATGGCTCAGGTAAGACAACCCTGATTAATTGCATTACAGGGTTTATCAAAATGGATTCTGGTAAAATAGTTTACCGGGGTCAAGACATTAGCCATTTATCAGCCCATAAGATTGCTGATCTTGGTATTACGCGAACCTTCCAGATTATGAGGCCTTATTATAGTCTCCCGGCCTATAAAAACCTTATCGTCCCTCTCTTTTCTCCGAGGGCCAGAAGAACAGGAGGATGGCGCGGAGGAGGAAAACTGGGGGATAGGGATACAGTGAGTATTGATATCCTTGAAGAGATTGGTTTTGAAAGGGATTCCTTTGTTCCTTACAAACTTGCGTCGAGTCTTCCCACAGGATACCTCAAACGTCTCGAACTTGCCCGATGTCTTGCCCTTCGGCCAGATATCATTCTCTGCGACGAAGTCTTCTCAGGACTAAGCATGAGCGAAATTGCCAGTATGGTCCCACTTATCGAAAAATTACAGATGGATGGTATTACCCTGATAATGATTGAGCATCGACTAAGGGAACTCTTTCGGGTTGCCAATCGGGTAATGGTCATGAACTTTGGAGAAAAATTGACCGAAGGGACACCCGAAGAAGTAATGGAGGATGAAAAGGTAAAGGAGGCTTACCTTGGATCGGAAAAGTTGTTGGATTACACCTTTGAAGCGTGATAGAAAAATGGGCCAAGGGGTCAAGTCCGTTTCTTACCTAAACCCAAAGAACCTGAACCCTCGAACCCTAAAATCCTCGAGTCCTCCTTTATAATAAAGTCTTCTTAGAAAATTCGAGATTGTTAACAATGAACACAGCTAAAAATGACAAAATGGAACCCGAACTGACGTTTACCCAATTCGAAAAGATGTGCGAAAAGTATCCCGATCGTCCTGCCATCATCTATTTGGGAGAGAAGTTCTCTTACTTAGCACTAAGTGATCTCATCCATCGATTTGCCCAAGCATTAATTCAACTGGGTGTTCGAAAGGGCGATAGGGTAGTCATCTATATTTCAAACTCGGTTCAATGGGTCATCGCCTTCTTTGCCATTCAGAAGATTGGTGCAGTCGCGGTTCCTGTTGCCCCCATCTATACCTCTTTCGAAATCGAATACATGATTAATGACTCCGGAGCTGAGACGATCATCTGCCTCGATACAAATTTTGGTTATGTCAAAGAGATATTTCCTAAGACTTGCCTTAAAAGGGTGATCGTCACAAATCTGGTTGACCTCCTTCCCTTCTGGAAGCGCATGGTGGGACTGCTTTTTGACAAAATCCCGAGAGGCATTGTCAAACAAGATAAGAATGTATACTTCTTCCAAGACCTTATCAAGACTCCCCCAGAAAAAATAGAGGTGGAGATCGACCCATGGAAAGACCTTTCCTATATTCTCTATACTGGAGGTACAACCGGTTTTCCAAAGGGAGTCCCTGGAAATCATGTGGGAATGACCTCTTATGTGAAAGATATTATGGAGGATGTAGTGGGAGGCCATATTCGGGAAGGAAGCGACACTTATATTGTCATCAATCCTCTTTTTCATATCATGGCCCTTGGACTTTTCGTAGCCGTGGGCCTCAACTACGGAAATACGAGCATCATCATGCCTGTCCCACAGGTGGACGCAATTTTACAGGCGATTCAAAAATATAGAGTCAGATGGATCCTTGGAGTCCCTGCCCTTTATCGAATGATCCTTGAGAATGACCGATTGGATAAATATGATTTGAGTTCATTAAAATTTTGTTACTGTGGAGGAGATGTCCTTCCCATTGAAGTCTTTAAACGGTGGAGAGAACTTTTTAATATCCCCATCTATCAAGTTTACGGGTCGACAGAGGCAGGCCATGTCACCTATTCCCGATTGGATGGGGAGCCTGAAATCGGTTCTATTGGATTGCCCCTTAAGAGTAGGCGTTGTAAGGTAGTCGATCCAGATACTTTAGAGCCAGTCCCTTTGGGTGAAATAGGAGAATTACTTGTTACCACTGACTATACGATAAAGAGTTACTGGAATAAACCGGAAGAGACCGCCCGTTCTTATGTTGAATTGGATGGTGAAATTTTTTATCGAATGGGGGACTTTGTCCGCCAAAATGAGAAAGGCGAGATTTTCTATGTGGAGCGGTCTGCCGATATCATTAAGTATAAAGCCTATCGGGTCTCCGCCTCAGAGATCGAGGCCGTGCTCCAGGACCATCCTACGGTGATTGGAGCCTGTGTGGTAGGAGTCCCCGACCCAAAAGTTGGGGAAAGGATCAAAGCCATGGTGGTCCTTAAAGAGGATGCCCGTGGAGTCGATGCGGCCGAACTAACCAAATGGTGCCGAGAAAGGCTTGCTCCTTATAAAATCCCTCAATATATTGAATTCCGTGACATGCTTCCAAAATCTAAGGTCGGTAAACTTCTAAGGCGGGAAATAAGAGAAGAAGAACGAAGAAAGATCACAAAAGAGAAAAAATAGTTACAACCCGAAGTAAGCCGATTTCACATCGGGGTTCTCCATCAATTCATGGGAAGTTCCTTGCAACACCGCCCCACCATTTTCAAGGATATAACCATAATGAATAATCGGTAAAACAGGACGAGCATACTGTTCTGTGATAAGGATGCTAATCCCCGTCTGTATATTGATATCTCGAATGGAGCGAGCAAGTACCACCTCCATGAGGGGGCTCAACCCAAGCAGGGGCTCATCCAGAAGTAACAATTTCGGCTGTGCCATCAGCGCCCTTCCTATAGCAAGCATCTGTTGCTCACCCCCACTGAGAAATCCTCCCTCCCTTCGCTT
>CAZFDM010000074.1:0-8766 GCA_964517975.1 uncultured Syntrophaceae bacterium | reverse complement strand
GCATTACAGAAGACGATTCAGTGGTTTCACGGGCGCCATCGCCATGAACTTTTGGAGGTAAAGGATTATCTGGGGCCGAAAAGAAAGAAGAGTGGATTTGAGGCGTATAAGATTGCGATTCAACGCAACCATCAGGTCTTTGAGGTCCAGTTACAAACAGAGACCATGCTGGAGAGGGAAAACATTGGTTTTCGGGAAAACCATCTCACCTACAAGGAGAGGCAGATGCACCTGAGAGCCCAACTGGGCAAGCGATATGAAGAGATCTATAGAACTTTGGAGATTCTTTTTTGCTCTGATGGGACCGACTGTCAGGTAATTGAATTTGAAAATATAAACACTCCATTAGGCATTGAACCTTTGAAAAAAGGAAAACCAATGACATTACAATTTGGTTAATTAAAGTATCAGGAGGTGAACCCATGTTAGAAATCACGGATGCAGCAGTAAGGCAGTTTAAAAAGATCCTATCCGAAGCAGATGCGAAGGATTCCAATATCAGAATCTTAATCTCCGGAGGCGGGTGCTGTACTTCCTACGGTCTTGATGTGACAGAAAAAGGAGAGGATGGAGATCTAATAATAGAAAAGAAAAACTTGAAGATCTATGTGGAGCCCGCGGCCCATGAGGCCCTTTCTAACGCCACCTTTGATTGCAAAAATGGCTTCATGATTAAAGGGGTGCCTTCTTGCTGCGGGTAGTGGAAAAATGAGAAGGCTCTCCTCTTGACAATTCTCCAAAAATATGTAAATATGTGCATATAAACTTATGAAACCCGAAATTGAATTATTTAAAGCGCTCTCTGACGAGACGCGTATTCGTATCATGAAGCTTTTGACAGGCTTCAATAAACCTATTTGCGTCTGTGAAATTGTGGATTCATTAAATTTACCTCAATATTTGATCTCACGCCACCTCAATATCCTCAGAAGAGCAGGATTGGTTGAAGACAGCCGGGATGGGATATGGGTGAGCTATTCGATTCCAGATCGACCAACACCTTTGGTTCGGCAATTGGTAGAAGCGATAAACCATCATTTGAATGGGTCGTTATTTGATGAAGATCGTCAAAGGCTGGCCTTAAGGCTTCGCTTGAGGCAAAGGGGGCGATGTGTCGTAGGTTATAATAACCAGAAATATTTGAAGTTAATAGGCCAGTTAAAGAAATCGAAAAAGAGGAGTTAACATATATGTTCAGAAAACCGATTGGAAAGGAATGGATCTATTTACTGATTGTTGCGCTTCTTTATGGAAGCGGTCTTCTTTATGCTTATATCCATAATCTCTCCATGAGTTCACTTTATTACTATGGGCTTCTCCAACCCAAGGGGATCACAGGAGATGAGGCAAGGCTTTTAGAGATTGAGACCCCTCTCTCCTGGAATATCCCTCAGGTGCTCTGGTTTATCTATATTAAAGGGTCTGCTGTTCTCGTAGAGCTCTTTCAATACTGGATCGTGGGGATGTTGATTGCCGCGGCCCTGGTAGTCTTTGTCCCCTGGGAGAAGGTAAAAAGGAGAATGGGCAGAGGTGGCATAGGTTCCAATTTTGCTGCGGCAACAGCAGGAGCCGTCATTCCAATATGTTCCTGTGGGATTGTGCCTGTTCTGGCTGGAATGGTGGAGGCCGGAATTCCGTTAGGACCGACGATGGCTTTCCTCATTTCGGCACCGATGCTCAATATTCCGGCCGTCTTTATGACCGCAGGAATACTCGGGTGGCCCTTGGCGATTGGCAGGATTCTTGGGACCCTCGGGATTGCCCTCGCCGTGGGCGGAGTTGTCTCCTATTGGCAGAGGAGAGAGAGATTTTTGAGAAGATTTATAAAATTGAGCGTCGTTCCAACCCTGCCGGCAGAGCTTCAGCAGTTTGCCTTCAAGACCGCCATGGCACTTTCTAAAAATCCAGGCAAACTGCCCACTGAGAAATTAGCTCCTGGGGAGGAAGAGAAACTCTATCTTTTAGGAGAGGCAGGGATTTTAGATCGGGATAAGAATGGCCTCTGGCATCTTCCCGAAGTGAAGGAAGTCTCAACCGATGCGGCAGGAGCCTGCTTCGTTCTTCCTACCGGCGATATGAGACAGGGTTTTAAACAGAGACTCATCAAGATGATTCAAACTGCCTGGGATTTGTTCCTTCAGCTTAACTACTACCTCGTGCTTGCTGTCATCATTGCAGGGGCAATCAAGGTTCTTCTCCCCACAAGTATTGTGGTAAGTCTTGTGGGCGGTGAGCAATTGAATTCAGTCCTCATCTCATCGGTTGTAGCCGTTTTAGCCTATGTATGCACTTATGTGGAGGTTCCAACGGCTTTGGCCCTGATTTCGAAAGGAATGGGTGGAGGAGCGACATTGGCCTATCTTCTTGGAGGACCAGGGCTATCTCTTCCATCTATCGCCATGCTCTCCGGTGTCTTCAAGGCAAGGCTTTTAGCCCTTTATGTCGGAATAAGTTTTTTGGGCTGCGTGATTGCAGGATATCTATACAATATTCTTCTTTAAAGGAGGAAAAATTATGTCAACCAATCAAAAAAATTTACAGATTTTTATGATGCCCCAGCAATTTCCTTGCGGACACCAATCTTCATGCTGTGGTCCCATCGGACAGAGCGAAGAAGAAGTTCAGAAACTTAAGAGTGCTCTGGAGAGGGAGTTTGAATGTCAGGTAGAGGTAATCGATGTTACAAAAGGTACTGATATGAAGAATCATCTCCCTGTTGTACGCCTTTTCCGTTCCTTTGGTCCAGCGGCTCTACCCATCATCGTACTGGATGGGGAAGTCGTTTCAATGGGGGTCCCTACGCCAGAACAGGCAGTTTTGGCAGTCAAAGAGAAGATGAATCAGATTTGAGGAGGTAAGGCCATGCCGACCTATGAATATGTCTGTATTGAATGTGAGGAGAGGATGGAGGTCCGGGCCACCATCGCCGAAAAGGAGAAAGGGTTGAAGCTGACCTGTCCAAAATGTGGCAGCAAGAAGATGGCTCAAGTTTTTAGCAATTTTGCAGTGGGAGGTTCCTCAAGGGGCGGAACCCCACCGCCCTTCTGCGGTCCAACTACAGGCCCTGGCTGCTGTGGATGAAATCGGTATTAGGGAAAAGAAGATTCTTCTCGCGAAGAAGCAAGAATTTATTGCTTTTTCGAAATAAAAATTGAAAAATTAATAAACAGGTTAAAGAATAGACTTGCTCTGATGCTTAAAGTTGGCGATAAGGAGACCCTGAATTGCCAAAATTCTAAAATTCCATATGAAGTTAAAGGAGAATTAAAATGAAAGATAAGGATGTTAAAGAAATTGTAAAGGAAGGTTATGCTAAAATTGCGGTAAAAGGAGGATCTTGTTGTGGACCAGCGAGCTCCTGCTGTGGAGGTGTCGATCCCGCTGAGGACATTAGCAAAAAGATCGGCTATTCGGATGAAGAACTTGGGATGGTTCCAGAAGGTTCGAATCTTGGCCTTGGTTGTGGTAATCCCGTAGCGCTGGCTTCTTTGAAAGAGGGAGAAATTGTTCTTGATCTTGGCTCGGGTGCAGGATTTGATTGTCTTCTTGCTGCCAGTAAGGTGGGTGAGAAAGGAAAAGTAATTGGAATAGATATGACTCCTGAAATGATTAAGAAAGCGAGGGAAAATGCCAGAAAGGGTGGATACAAAAATGTTGAATTCAGACTTGGCGAAATTGAGAATCTTCCTGTTCCGGATAATTCAGTTGATGTAGTAATTTCAAACTGTGTTATCAATCTCTCCCCTGATAAAGATAAGACCTTCCAGGAAGCCTTTAGAGTCCTTAAACCTGGTGGAAAACTTATGATTTCAGATATTGTCTTGCTGAAAGAACTTCCAAAATCTATAAAAGAAAATATTGATGCATATATTGGCTGTATCTCAGGCGCCATTCTAAAAGATGAATACCTTGAAAAAATAAAAATGGCAGGTTTCGGAGATGTTCAAGTGATTGATGAATCAATTTTCCCGGTAGAACTCATGGCAAACGACCCTACCATCGATAAGATGATAGAAAATTTAGGAGTAGTGGCCGAAGAAGTAAAGACAGTTTCAAATTCTTTAAGTAGTATAAAAGTGCAGGGAATTAAACCAGATGGAAAATGTTGAAACATCTAAAATAGGCCTCGAGTCTAATAACATTTTAAACAACGATGGAGGTATGATATGACAGAGTATAAAATCTCACAGGTTGAGGTGGAAGGCTGAGTCACTTGAGAGCCTGAAATGCCGACAGTTAGTCGGAGAATGTTGAAATTCCCGGACGGGACACAGGTTCGAGTTAATGGTTTGGATGAAATCATGGAAGAGTTATATGCTGAAGGGAGAAAGGCAAGCCAAGAGACTGGGGAAGAAATTCTCGTGAGGCTTGAGAAGGTTAACAATTATATTCCCGCTTCTGCCCGCAGGGAGTATCGAAGTGTTATCCTTAAGGAATACAGAGACTATGTAGCCAATCGAAAAAACAATACCCAATCAAAAGGAGGTAGCAAAGATGAGCCAGGGAAGAAATGTAGATGATTTCTTAAGTCGTTTTAGAAATCTATCTACGGATGAGCAAAAAGAAGTGATGAAGAAATTGATTCCTGAATTTTGTCAGCTCGCCATGCAAGATAAATCTTTCATGCAGGAAATGATGCCTCAATGCATGGAGATGATGAAGGGAATGGACTTCCCTATGAAAGAGATGATGTCCAAGATGATGGGTTAAAAAAATATTGCTTTTATGTAGTAAAAATTGAAAAATTAATTGGGATGATAAAAGAACTTTAGGCTGTTCAGGCATTTCACATTCCTTGAGACATAGATCAACGTAATAAATAATTCCGAAACAATAAAACATCGTTTGGTTTAACGCCGATGAGCATTTTTTGCTGGATCTGATGAGGAAAGGCAATGTTTAAAGATAAATGGAAAATATATTTTCTGGTCTTTTTTACCGGTTCTATCTTTTTTTACATATTTTTACCTCGATGGGTTTATTCCCAACAGTCGATTCCATTTGGGTTCTGCCCAAAATATAATCCTCGCATTATGGTTCAGCTTTATCAGCCTTTTATAGACTACCTCAATGAAAGCACTCCTTACCAATTTGAAATCAAACTTTCACGCATCTACCAAGATTCGATTGACCAACTTGGAAAGGGAGAAACCATGATCGCCTCCTGCGGACCTGTTTCCTACGTGAAGGCAAGAGAGAGGTATACGATTAGACCTATTCTTAGAGCATTGAGTAAAGATGGAAAACCCCACTACAGGGGGATCATTATTGTTCGCCAGGACAGTCCGATTCAAAAACTCATAGATATCAAAGGAAAGCGTTTTGCCTTTGGCCAGAGTTGGTCAACAGCCGGTCACATTCTTCCGGAATATTATCTCCTGAAAGCCAATATTAAATTGAAAGATCTAAAAGGGTATGATTTTCTCAGACATCATGATTCCGTTGTGTATGCCATTCTCAAAGGACAATTTGATGCCGGGGCGGTCAAAGACATCATTGCCTACAAATATCAGAAAGAAGGGCTTCGATTCATTCTCATGACAGATCCAATTCCAACCGTGCCCATTATTGTGCGAGAGGGTGCTCCTTTGGAGATGGTAAACTCGGTTAAAACCGCTCTTCTTAATCTCAACCCAAAAGACCCAAACCACCAGAAAAAAATGTCCCTGTGGGACGAAGAATTTAAATATGGATTCACAGAAGCTTCTGATTCTGACTACGATTCAATCCGGAAGATCCTCCAGGTAGTCGAAAAAGAGCACGGGATGAAAGGCATGGTTCGAGAATGAAAATGGTCAATCCGCTCCGTACGCTCCAAGGAAAGTTCACTCTCTATCTCTCCATTCTCATCATCGCAGCCATGTCGGCTTTGGCTCTCTGGAATATCTCAAGGGAAAAGAGGCTCTTGCAAGAGGCGATTGCCAAAGAGGGTAAGGCCCTTGTGGAATCGCTTGCTATCTCTTGCACCAATACCATGCTTTATGAGGAGATTGGCCTTGTCGAAGAAGGGGGACTTCTGGATAACTACATCTCTGACCTCATGCAGAGGAGAGATCTCAACATCCATTACGCCATGATTCTTGATCCAAAAGGGAAAGTCATTGCTCATAATTCCATAGTCGAAGTTGGAAGTGTCTATCAGGATGAGATGACAAAACGGGTCCTGAGCTCATGGGATACCATTCTTCAATACTCCACCGACAACGTGCTTGATATCTCAACCCCTCTGGCTATCTCAACGAAGCGCTGGGGGACATTGAGGATCGGCATTTCTCTGCAGAACTTGAAAAAAGAAGTTTCTTCCATGATTTGGAAATATATTCTTTATACCAGTCTCTTTATCTTGATTGGAATTGGCGTGATCACCTTTCTTTTCGGACTCATTACCAAGCCGCTAAAATCGCTCACCAAAGAAATGGATGAAACCGGGCCAGGGGTGGATCCCTCATCATTTTCTGTCATCAGAGAGGATGAAATTGGAATTCTTCAGAGAAGTTTTTATCGATTACTTAAAAGGATTAAGGATGATGAGAAAGAAAAAGAAAGGACTCATAGGAACCTTATTCTAACCGAAAAAATGGCTGCTATAGGAAAACTTACATCAGGAGTAGCCCATGAAATTAATAATCCCCTTGGAGGCCTTCTCAATTGTATCTATCATTTTAAACGAGGAGATCTTTCTCCAGAAAGGCAGAAAGAATATTTACAACTGATGGAGGATGGAGTTATACGAATTCAAAAGACGGTTACTAATCTGCTGGAGTATGCGCGGACACCACATCTTGAACGGTCCGAAACCGACTTCCACGTCATCATCGATAAATCCCTTCCACTTCTCGATCACCTGATTCAAAAAAAACAGATTGAGGTGGTCAAAGAGATTTCGGATCAACTCCCGTCCATTGAGGTGGACCAAAACCAGATGTCTCAGGTCCTTGTAAATCTCTTTTTAAACTCGATTCAAGCCATGGAGGATGGAGGGACACTGAAGATAGGGGCGATCGCCCAAGATGGGCGACTCGTTGTGACAATATCGGATACTGGAAAAGGAATCCCAGAGAAAATCCTTCCAAAGGTTTTCGATCCTTTTGTAACGACACAGGGAGAAGGGAAAGGGACAGGCCTCGGACTCTGGATCACCCAGGGAATTGTTGAACGGCATGGGGGTACGATTCAACTGTGGAGTCAAGAGGGACAAGGAACGACTGTCGAAATTCGATTGCCCTTTTCATCGACATAGGAGAGTGCAACCATTATGGCTGGCGAAATAAGAGTGATGATCATTGACGATGAACCCTTGATGAGAATCACCATTCAGGACGCTCTCGTAGCGGAAGGATACAAGGTTGCCACGGCTGAAACCGGAGAAAAAGGGCTGGCGCTTCATCAGGAGAACCCTACGGACATTCTCATCACGGACTTGAAGCTCCCTGATATGGATGGCATTCAAGTCCTTAAGGAAATTAAAACGATTAGCCCTGAAACCCAGGTAATTATGATTACCGCCTATGGTTCCATCGATTCTGCTGTCACGGCGATGAAAGAGGGGGCGAGTGACTATTTAACAAAGCCATTTGCCATGGACGAGCTCCGACTGATTATCAAACGAATTCTTAGGATGAAGCAATTAGAGGTAGAAAACATTTCTCTCCGTAAGAGGGTGGAAGAACGATATGGTCTTGAAGGGTTAGTAGGGAAAAGCCCGCAAATGTTAAAAGTTTATGATTTGATTGAGACGGTTGCACAAACGGATACGACTGTCCTCATTTATGGCGAAAGTGGGACAGGGAAGGAGGTAGTGGCCAATGCCATTCACCTTCAAAGTCTGAGGAAAGGAAAACCTTTTGTAAAGGTTAACTGTGCTGCCCTTCCAGAAACCCTGCTCGAAAGTGAGCTATTCGGTCATGAGCGAGGAGCTTTTACCGGAGCATTGAAACAGCGAAAAGGTAGATTTGAAATGGCGGATGGAGGAACCCTTTTCCTTGATGAGATCGGGGATATTTCTTCAGGGGTTCAGGTCAAACTTCTTCGTGTGCTCCAGGAAAAGCAGTTTGAAAGGGTGGGGGGAAATGAAACGCTCTCAGTTGATGTCCGATTGATCTGTGCTACCCAAAGGGATCTGAAAGAGGAAATCCGAAAAGGGACCTTTCGCGAAGATCTCTTTTTTCGTCTGAATGTGGTTCCCATTGTGCTACCCCCCCTAAGGGAAAGACGCGAGGACATCCTTCTTTTGGCAGACCATTTCATAGAAAAATTTTCCAAAAAAATGGGTAAGGAGATTACCGGCATTTCCGGAGATGCAAAAAATCTTCTCTTAAAATATCCTTTCCCAGGAAATATTCGAGAGTTGGAGAATATGCTGGAAAGGGCTATTGCCCTCCTCAAAGGAAAAGTCATTCAAGCAGAGGACCTTCCGGAGGAGGTCTGCGGCAGGGAGACTCCTATTCACAATATCTGTGAAAAGATCCGTGCCTCAAAACCTCTCTCAAATGCCACAAGGCTTTTTGAAAAAGAATATATTCAGAGCGTTTTGGAGAAGACGAAGGGTAAAAAGGGACAGGCTGCTGAGATCCTTGGAATTTCGAGAAAGACCCTTTGGGAGAAGATTAAAGAGCTGGAGATTGAAATATGAAGACCAAACCAAAAACACATATTTTCGCTATCGTTTTCATCCTACCTGCTTTCTTATCTTTTAATATCTGTCTTTCATCTGCAGGAGATTCTTCCAAATCCATCACCATTCTATATAGCAATAATATCAATGCT
>CAZFDM010000073.1:0-3437 GCA_964517975.1 uncultured Syntrophaceae bacterium | reverse complement strand
CATCCCACATTGTGGATGAAGTTTGAGGCAGTGGCTGAGGAATCACCTGTTTTTTATGGAAAATCCTTAGATTGACCGTTAAAAACTTATGCACCCTGTTGATTTTTTCTACCAATCTGATAAACTCCTATTAAAAAAGACCTCATCAATAACCAATGTTATGATTGAAATTGAAAAGCCTATAAAATTTTCTCAGCATGCCCTTGATAACATATTTGATAGAGGGACATCGAGAGAAAAGGTTGAACAGGCAATCAGAACAGGGGAACGTCTTCCTGCGAAAAAAGGAAGGATCGCTTTTCGCAAAAACTTCAGCCATCATGGTATGTGGAAAGGTAAGTAATATCTAAATGAACCATAGCGAAATTGTTAGCTTCATCTGGGGTGTGGCGGATTTGATCCGTGATACCTTCAAGCGGAGTAAATATCAGGATGTCATCCTTCCACTAACGGTATTGCGGCGGGTTGATTGTGTGCTCGCCCCTACCAAGGAGAAAGTCCTTAAGACCAATGCCAAATTCAAAGGCAAACTCGAAAACCTCGATCCCCAGCTCCGCAAGGCATCAGGCTTTGCTTTCTATAATACCTCTCGATACGATTTTGAGAAACTCCTGGCAGATGCCCCCAATCTGTCAGCCAATCTCCGAAACTACATCAATGGGTTTAGTCCGAACATGCGAGAGGTCTTTGAGAAGTTTGATTTCGATAATACGATCACCAAACTCCATGAATCAGGGCTCCTCTTCAAGGTTTTGGAACGTTTTAAGGGTGTGGATCTTCATCCCGATCGGGTTCCAAACCCGATGATGGGCACCATCTTTGAAGAGCTGATCCGAAAATTTAATGAAGCCCTTAATGAGAATCCTGGCGAGCACTTTACGCCCCGCGATGTGGTCCATTTGATGGTGGACTTACTGCTTGCCGGAGATGAGGAGCGAATACAGGGAGAGGGAATTGTCCGAACGGTTTATGATCCCTGCTTTGGTTCAGGGGGAATGCTTACCATTGCTAAAGAGCACATCCTCGGAACAGAGGCCCGACCTGGCATTAACCCTATGGCAGACATTCACCTTTTTGGTCAGGAAGTGAATCCAGAGACCTGGGCTGTGAGCAAATCGGACATGATGATCCTCCATCCGGATGGCCACGATGCTGATAACATCGCCTTCGGGAGCACATTATCCAAAGATCAACATGCGGGCCGCCATTTCGACTACCTGATTACCAACCCACCCTATGGGAAGGATTGGAAGCGGGATGAGGAGGCTGTAAAGACCTAACATGAAAAAGGTTTTGCTGGTCGTTTCGGAGCAGGACTGCCGAGAATCTCGGATGGGCAACTTCTCTTTCTTCAGCATATGCTTGCCCATATGAAACCGGTGGAAGAAGGGGGTTCGAGAGTTGCCATCATCATGAACGGCTCTCCCCTTTTTACGGGTGATGCGGGAAGCGGTGAAAGCGAGATCCGACGTTGGATTCTTGAAAACGACTGGCTTGAGGCGATCGTGGCTTTACCCGAACAGCTCTTTTATAACACTGGCATTGCAACCTATGTGTGGGTTCTCACCAACCGAAAGGATAAAGAGCGAAAAGGCAAGGTTCAGCTCATCAATGCAACATCCTTCTGGGTTCCGATGCGAAAAAGCCTTGGCGACAAACGCCGGGAGATCCCACCGGAAAAGGCAAAGGAAATTCTGAAATTGCTCCGTGAGTTTAAAGAGGGGGAGTACAGTAAGATCTATCCCACAACCCATTTCGGTTATCGAAAGATCACTGTGGAACGTCCCCTTCGTCTCAATTTTCAGGCCACTCCTGAGCGAATCGCAAGGCTCAGTGAAGAGACCCCGTTTAAGAACCTTGCTATCAGTAAAAAGAGAGATGCCAAAGCCAAAGAGGCTGAAGAAAGGGAAGGTCGAGCGATTCAGGAGGCTATCCTCAATCTCATAAACCGCTTGCCAAAAACGCTCTTTAAGAGGCGTGATGAATTTCTCGATTTACTCAAGGAGGCTGCAAAGAGAGAGGGAGTGAAGCTTACCGCTCCTATCCAGAAGGCGATCCTTTCCGCTCTCTCTGAGCGAGATGAAACGGCTGAAATCTGCAGGGATGAGCAGGGTCATCCCGAACCAGACCCCGAACTTCGTGATACAGAGAACGTTCCCCTTTCAGAAAACATCGAGGTTTTCTTTGAAAGAGAGGTGAAACCCCATGTGCCCGATGCCTGGATCAATACTGCCATCCGAGACCCCAAAGATGGTGAGGTAGGTAAGGTAGGATACGAAATCAACTTCAACCGTTACTTTTACAAATATACGCCACCGCGGCCCCTTGAGGAGATCGAGGCAGACATCCAAAAAGTCGAAAACGAAATCATGGAGATGCTTAAAGAGATTACTTCGTGAAGGACCAGAAAGAAAAACTTTTGATAACTACAAAATCTTTGGTTCACAATAAAGACCTTTTTACCGAACTTCGGGAAATGATCTTGCAGGCACGGCGAGAGGTTGCACAAAGAGTCAACTCTGCCCTCGTCATTCTATACTGGAACATCGGGAGTCGAATCCGAAGGGACATTTTGAAGGAAAAACGTGCAGAATACGGTAAGGAAATTGTCTCCTCGCTGGGGAGACAATTATCCGAAGAATTCGGTTCAGGTTATTCAGAAAAGAACTTGTGGCACATGCTCCGTTTTGCTGAAGTATTTCCAAAGGAAGAAATAGTCTACGCGCTGAGTAGAGAATTGAGCTGGACCCATTTTCGCCGGATTATTTACTTGGAAGATTCACTTAAACGGGAATTCTATGCCGAGATGTGCCGTATTGAACGGTGGAGTACACGCACCCTCGAAAAGAAAATCTCCAGTATGTTATTTGAGCGAACTGCCCTTTCAAAGAAACCGAAAGAGTTAGCCAGTCAGGAACTCGCTCAATTACGGGAGGAAGATAAACTCACACCCGATCTTGTTTTTCGTGATCCTTATTTTCTTGATTTCCTTGGGTTAAGGGATACTTACAGCGAGAAGGACCTTGAAACAGCGATCTTGAGGGAATTGGAGAGGTTTATCCTTGAATTAGGTGTAGGGTTTACCTTCGTAGCCAGGCAGAAGAGGATCACGGTTGACAATGAGGATTACTACCTGGACCTACTCTTTTACCATCGGAAGCTTCGCAGGCTGGTGGCCATCGATTTGAAACTCGGAAAATTCCAGGCCGCAGACAAAGGGCAGATGGAGCTTTACCTTCGTTGGTTGGAAAAATATGAAAAACAACCTGAAGAAGAGACCCCTATTGGCTTGATCCTGTGTGCCACTAAATCTGAAGAGCATGTCAAATTGCTCCAACTGGACAAAAGCGGCATTCGTGTAGCAGAGTACCTGACCGAACTGCCTCCACGCAAACTTTTACAGAGGAAACTTCATGAAGCGATACTCCTGGCGCAGA
>CAZFDM010000072.1:0-8091 GCA_964517975.1 uncultured Syntrophaceae bacterium | reverse complement strand
TGGTAAGGAGCCGTCACAAGGACCTTCATAAGGTGCTGACCTGCTGGGGCTAAAGTGGGGTCTAAAAGCGTGGGAATGGATAAAATCATTGTAGGGTTTTTCGGAATCTCTCCTCTTTGAAGCATTCTATCCTCCTCCTCCAGGTTGGAGAGAGAGCGGAGATAAGTGAAATAAGGAAGGCCCTTCTTTT
This sequence comes from uncultured Syntrophaceae bacterium, assembly GCA_964517975.1. Classification (GTDB taxonomy): domain Bacteria; phylum Desulfobacterota; class BSN033; order BSN033; family UBA1163; genus JBBIRM01. The sequence continues at coordinate 7,901 of CAZFDM010000072.1, read as the reverse complement.
TTAAATCTAAATTGGTAGCCAGGTAGAGGATGAAGCAAGAAAGGGAATACTCCCAGTTCCTCATTCGTTTTATCATAGGCATTTGGAAATCATTAGGAAGTATCTTGACCATATGGTTTGGGTTAATATTTGAAAGGATCAAAGGGGAATGAAATACCGCTCCATCCCTAGTCTCAACTCCCTCGACCCTCCCATCTTTGATCAATATTTTATTCACTTCGGTTTGGAGGATTATCTCTCCCCCCGCGTTTAAAAAAGAGGCTAAAATGGCTTTGGAAATCTTTCCCATTCCACCCTTCGGATAAAAGACCCCTTCCATCAAGGCCTTACTGATGAGGATGGCAACAAATAGAAAAGAGGTCCTTGAAGGAGGCTCGGTGATAGGAAGGGTATGAAGAGCCATTTTGATCTCTCCTCCTCTGAAGAGAGAGTTCAGAATGGTCTGATGGGTTGTTCGATGGTAACGAAGGAGGTTTCGAAAATAGAATGGGAATAGAAGACTCTTCATCACTCTCTTCTCCGAGTAAGATCGCACTTCCTCGCCGATTCTTTGGACGAGTTTGAGATAGGCCCTCAATCCTTTTTCTTCTTCAGGAAAGAGTTGGAGGAGGCTTTCCATGTAAGGCTGAAACCCTCCTTGGCGAAGATGAACCACAAACCCGGGATAGATATTCTGAATGTGATGGATGGGGATAAACTCAATTTCTTCCTGCACTCCAATTTCTTTAAGTATTTGATAAAATTCACCCCCTTCCTGACATCCCCCCACAAAGGCCCCTGTCGCATCAATGATGAACCCATCCCTCTTAAAGGAAACCACGTAACCCCCAACCTGCTTCTCTTTTTCGAGAATAAGAACTTTAACCCCTCTCCTGGCGAGAAGGGCTCCTGCAACCAACCCGCCTATTCCAGCCCCGATGATAATGACATCATATTTTTTAACGCCCATAGTGTTTCTTCTCCCACAGAATTAAAAGGGTTGGAAGAAAGCAAAGGGCCGAGATGAGACAGAAGCCCATTCCCAGGATGGTCACCCATCCCATCGTAGAAAGAGCTTGATATTGCGCCGTGGCAAGTGAACCAAATCCGAGCATCGTGGTTAATGAACACATGACCATGGCCCTCCCCGTGTTGCGGAGGGCATGGCCCGGACCTCCTCCCTCTAAATACCGGTGCATCAAATGGATACTGTTATCGATACCCATTCCGATGATCATTGGAAGGATAACCGCATTGACAAAGTTGATCTTAATACCGAAGACGGACATCGTTCCAACCATCCAGATGAGCCCCATTGTCAGGGTTGCGAGAATCCAAAGCGTCCTCCTCCAATTTTGGAAATGGAGAAGGAGGATTAAAAAAACCATCAGGAAAGCAATGGGAGTAAGAAGGTAAAGATCTTCTTTCACAATCCGTAGAATCTCTAACTCCACCCGTTCAGGCCCGGTAATCGAGATCCCTGGAAGTTCCCTTTCCAATTGCTCGAGAGAAAGCTCCCCCTTGTTATAGTAAAGGTGGGAGATGAGTCTGTAAGTCGCGTCCTTTTTGGCGAGGAAAGGCTCAATCGCCTTCTTAAATGGGCCTTGTTGAAGAGAAGCTAACAAGGTCTCAGGAGGATAAATCACCTCGTCTCCTCTCCTTAACTCATCCATACTCTGGATGATGGGTTGAAATCCATTGACCTCAAATCCATTCTCCCTCAACGCCTTGATAAAACTCTTTTTCAATCTGTCAAGATCGACCGATTCTCGAATGACCTTGGCAACCGCTCTCTGTTTTTCTGGAGAGGGAATTAATTTCGATAGAGAACGAAAAGAATTGATCTTCCCCGCTCTTTGGTATTTCTCAATAACCCTTATCCACTCTTCCTCTTTTGAAAGAAGGCTTCGGAGTTCCCTCCCTTCATGAACCGAAATTCCTTCTAAGCTTCTTCCACCAAAAGCCTTTACCATTCGCTCAAAGGTTTCAATGGGCTGAAGGTCCTTTGGCCTAAGGTTTCTGAAATCCCTCTCCACCTCAATGCCAAAGGATAAAAGACCAAATAGAAGGGTCACCCCGATGAATCCAAAGAAAATGGGGAACGGATGTTTCTCAATCCATGCTGAGGTGTGTTTAAAATTTAAGGTTTTAATAACGCGATAGGGATAGGGTTTTCTCCTTCTTTCCATCCAGATTAGAAAAGAAGGAAGGACAAAATAGATGCAGAGAAGCGAACAGAGTAGGCCTGTGGAGACGAGAAAGGCCAATTCCATAATCCCCCGAACCCTTGAGAAGAAGAGAACGATAAAGGCAACAATCGTTGTGAATGCCCCTGTCCATATTCCTGTCCCAGTCTCTGTAAGGGTAATCTCCATGGCTGAGGTGAGATCCTTACCTAAGGCCCTCTCCTGATGGTAACGATCATAGAGGTGGATCGCAAAATCAATTCCCAGACCAACCAAAATTGCAGCAAACGCAACCGTGAGGATATTCAGGCTTCCTAAGGTGAAAGAAGCAATTCCCATCGTCAACTGGATCCCTCCTAAGAGTGGAAGGCCAATGATGAGGAGAGTGATCCATCTTTGATAAATATAGAAAAATAAGATGAGAACCAGAACTAACGAGAGCAAAAATGAACTCTGCATATCGAACCGAAGAATCTTTGCTTCGGCTGTAGCAATGGGATGGGCACCTGTCAGGTAAATCTTTATGGGACCTTGCTGTTCAGAAGATATCCATTTCTCCAGTCCCTTTATAAGAGATTTAGAAAAACTCAGTTCAGTAGCAGGTCTGCTTGGTTCTGTCATGATGAGGAGGGACTTTTGGTCTTTGGATAGAAAGAAATTGCTTGATTCATCAAACGCCATTCCCTTCATCTCTTCCTTCCATTTTTCCATGAAGAGCCATCGCAGTTCAAAGGGATCAGTTTGAATCAGGTCTTTCATTACAAAGGAGGCGTGACTAAGTAGAAGTTTTTTGTTTTTTTGAATTTGTCGGGCGATCTCCTCTTCTGTCCACTTACTTTTTAACTTTTCAATATCCCCTTCGTTCAGAAAGAGATAAGGATGGGTGAGAAAAAGATTAAGTACCGGTTTGGCTTTTTCAAAATCCTCTTCCTCCACCTTTTGGAATCTAATCCTTTGGAAGGCCCTTTTCCCATCTACCTCCATCTCCTTCAGTTTTTCAACAATCTTCCTACCTGACTCGATCAACTTTTTAGAATCAACCTCCTCCCCTCTTTCCAAGAGGATGAACAGTAGGTCAAAGGCCCCTGTCTCCCTCAAATGCTCCATGTAGAGCCTGATCGGACCTTTTTCAGCAGGAAAGAGCTTGAGGAAGTCAGGATCAAATCGGAGCCTTCCAGTGATGAGAAAAGCCAATCCAAAAATGATGAAGAAGGTAAGAAGAATCTTTCGGTGATGGTGAAGGGTAAGATGGACAATTCCCAGAAGCAGTCTTTTTCGCATAATGGATCAAAATTATAACAGATTTCTCCCTTTCTTCCATCCTTTTAAAATATCTAATCCGAAATCTTGAGAAGAGAGACTTTTTGATTGAATATTATGGATTTAAAAAATGGTCACTGGGAAAGGCCTTCTCCGGACGCCCTTCTGTTCCAGGCCTTTCGAAATCCAAAATTCATGGGGCCGAAGATTTGAAGAGAACGATGGACTTTGGAAAGCCTTCGGAGAATGGAACTCCATGAGAGAAATGAAGAGTTGAGCCCTTCAAACCCTTCTTGAAGTTCCTCAGGGCTCATCCTTTTTGGGAGAAAGGTGACGTGTTCCATATCATAAAGGTCCCATTGATTCGTTAGAATTCTATTTTCTTTCTCAAGCCTTTCTCTTAAGGCAGTCCCCGGATAGGGGGTGAGAATGGGAAAGAGGGCGCCATCGATTCTTGTTAGGTTACAAAAGTCTAAAATTTTTTCAAAACTGTTTTTTGTGTCATGATCATATCCTAAGATGAAGGAGGCGAGGATTCCAATCCCCTGATCATGAAATCTTTTTACCGCCTCTTCAGGAGAAATTCTTAAATTTGTCCTTTTTCCCATCAGGGTCAGATTTTCATGAGTTAAGGATTCAAATCCAACAAAGAGGGCATAACAGCCACTCTTAGAGGCCAACCCAAGCAACTCATCATCATTTGCAAAATCAAGGGGAGCGTGGCTTGCCCATTTAAATTTTAAAGGAACCATCTCCTGAAAAAGGGTCTTGGCATAAGAGCGGTTTCCAACCAGATTATCATCGACCAGAAAGAGAAAGAGGCTCTCTTTTCTTAACCGTTCTAATTCCTCCATTACAAGTGGGATGGGCCTTGTACGGTAACCCCTTCCAAAGAAGGAAGGGATAGAACAGAATTCACATTGAAAAGGACAACCTCGGGTGGTCTGAATCGTATTGGTCAAGAGGTATTTCTTTCCCTTGAGCAGATCTCGTCTGGGGATTTTGATTTCGGAAAGTGAAACAGGGCCATCCTCTTGATAGATTCTCTTTAACCTTGATTCTTTAAAATCTTTAATCACCTCTTTCCAGATTCTATCCCCTTCCCCCACGACAATAGCATCTCCATGATCGAGTGCCTCTTGGGGAAGATGGGAGACGTGGAACCCTCCAAGAACAACCTTCTTCCCTCTGTTTCTAAATTCTTCAGCGATTTGGTAAGCCCTTGGAGCCTGTGGGGTCATGACCGTAATCCCTACCAAATCCGTCTCTATTTGGAAATCAATCTTCTCAACATTCTCATCAAGGATGGAAACCTCCATATCCTCCGGTGTCATGGAGGCGAGGGTAAGAAGACTCAGGGGTGGGAATTTGAATCGAATCTGTCCCCAAAGACTCGAAGAAGACCACCCTGGAACGATGAGTAAAATCTTCATGAAAGTGTCACTTCCAAATAGGATTTGAGGCGGTGGAGGGCGATCTCGGTTAGTTCATTATGCTTCTTCTCTCCACCCAAAAGAGACCATCCCATTTGATAAATCCATCGTTTAATCTGGTAGAGGAGGGTATGGGTGACCTCGGTTCCGAATTCATTCTTTTTTAAATCCCAGATTTCAATTCCATCTTCAAAGATACCATTAAGAAATCGGTAGGCAATTCGATGGGGCCTTTCTAAAAGAATTACCTCTGAATTCCATTCTGGGCCAATTCGAAACCTAAGTTTGAAATGGAATCTCGTCCCTACACAGAATTCACCCGGTGTGATCCTCTCCACCGTCATTTCCTCAACAGGAACCCAGTGTTTGAACTGACTAAAATCGGTCAATAGATTGTAGATCGGTTCTGGTTCCCTACGAATTAAAATGCGATGTTGATTGATTCTTCCCCTAAATTGGTGATCACCGATAGAAATAAAATCTTCCCTCTTTTTTATCACCGCCTCTCCTTCCAAAAAGGAAAAAAGTTTAACCATTGATCAGGATAGTTGCGAATGATTTCTTCGAATCTCTTTGCCATCTCCTGAACGCCCAGCTTCACTGCTTCATTCCTATCGATATCCATTCTTAAGGGAATGGGTTCACCAATAATCCCCTGGTATTTCATCCTCTCATTTAGGATAACAAAAACTGGAATAACCTCTGCACCTGTTTCCAATGCCAGATGGATTGCCCCTACTGGGAATAGAGTGGGACGACTAAAGAAATCGATCTCCACGCCTTGACCATCGTAGATTCGGTCGGACACCATAGCCACGATCTCATTTCTCCTCAAACAGTTTGCGATCTCAAGGATAGCAAGATTTGGCTTCTCCATTGGGTCAATTATAATGGTATGGATCCCTGCCTTTTTGCGAAGTCTTCTCTCATAACGAGAAAGAAACTGACTTTCTTCCTTAAGGGTAAGGATATGGAGAGGATATCCCTTTTGAGCCAAGACATATCCTCCTAATTCCCAATTCCCAAGATGGGGAGTGACGCAGATCACTCCTTTTCCCTTTTCAAGGGCCTTCTTTAAGTTTTCTTCCCCAATCTCCTTTTCAATCCATTTCGATTTATTTCGAGAATTCAATCGGTCCATAGCCATATAATCGAGAAGTTTGAGGGAATAGTTCTGGAAAGCTCTTTTTGCGAGCCGTGAGATATCCTTCTCCCTATAAGTCCCCTTCCCAATGATTCGGAGATTATCTTTTAAGGCCTCTCGATATCTTTTTAAAATGAAGAAAACCAGATGATTCCCTAAGGAAGTCAAAAAAGGGTGTAGGGCTCTTGGAACCGTCCGTGAAAAAAGGTGAAAAAGAGTGATAAAGAAACTTACCTCCCTTGCGGTCAACTCCTCTTCCTCCTTCTCTCGAGAAGGTCGATAAAGGCCTCGAGTCGGGTCTCCACCCCTCCTGGCGCAGTATGTTCATCAAAGATCAGGGTTAGAATGGGAAGGTCAAAATCCTTTTGAACCTTACTAAGAATCGTCTGGGCCACCAGTTCCGGCATACAGGTAAAAGGGAAGGTATGGATGACTCCATCCATCCCATTTTTTGCAAAAAGGATTGCCTTTCCTACAGATTCTGAACTTTCCCCTCCCACATGGAACTTAAGGTAAGGCCTGGCATAAACCATAGAAAGCCTGTGCTGGTTTCTCCGAAAAGGGTTAAAATGGAATCGGTCATTGAGATAGTCGCTCAGCCAGACTGATTTAAAAACCTCTATCCCCCTCTTTGCAAGTCTCATATCAATTCCCATATTGGCAGAAGGTTCGATCACAGTGAATAGTTCTCCAACAATACCAACCCGAAGCGGGAAGAGTCCTTTGATCTTTTTTATTTCCCTGAACCATAAAGCAATCTTCATGACCGATTTAAGAAGATCTTGAAGGGAGAGGCTCTTCTCGATGAGTTCTAAGGATTCTTTAAGGACTTGATCTGCCTCTCCTTTTTGGGATTCATAGGGTTTTGAGTGAAAATATTTTCTCATTGTCCAATCCAGGATGGACAATCTTAATAAGATGAGAAAAAAGAGTTTGTAGATTCCAACCTTCGACTTTAGACCAGAAATCCTCTGCATCATCTCGAGCATATCTGAAAGCACATCAGGATTTTTTGCGCTTCCCATGATAAAGTGATATCCTAATTCTTTTAAGATCTGTTCCTGAATGATATCGAAGTATCCAAACCGGCATGGTCCCCATCCTCCTGGCATAAAGATCGTATCGGCTCCCAGATCGAGGGCCTCTATCATGCTTCCGAGAGTGATCTTAAATGGGAGGCAGGCAAATTCAGGTGAATACTTTGTACCCAGGTCAAGCGTCCTCTTCGTGGTTGGAGGTGGTAGGACCATCTCCACTCCTGCATTCTCAAGTATAGGAAGATAGGCTCTATGAAGGAGACCAAGGTAAGGGACGGTGAGTTTCATCTCCTCTCCTTTTGCCTGGTGATCACCTCCAAAAATGCCTCCACCCTCGTGGAAAAACCAGCCTGGGATAGGTGTTCATCAAAAACAAGTTGTAAAAGGGGAATCTTCTCCCTTATTAGATGCTGGATCATCTCCAGATTGAATGAATCCTGTCCACATCCAAAGGAGGCAAGAAGGATCATCCCCTGCACTCTTGCCTCCTCTGCAAAACAGACTGCAGAGCCTACCATCTCCTTTCCAAAAGACCAATAGATCCTTTTTCTGAGATTTTCCACTCCTCTCTCAATGGCCTGATCGCTCCAGAACTCAGACGTAAGGAGTTGAATGCCTCTCTCTTCAATCGCTTTCACCATCGTCCCCTTGAGAAATGGATCATGGATATAATAAGGTCTTCCAATTACTCCAAGGCTTAACCTTCTTCCGTTCTTTGGAATAGGAAGAGGGTCTCCTGAACGACTTAGATTGAGAGCTTCTTCAAAGGAAAATCCCTTTTGAAGGAGGTGACGGAAACGTTCCTGCCTCATCCATGCCCTTTGATAAGCCTCTTCTATTTCTCTTATACTCCTTGAAAAGG
>CAZFDM010000071.1:0-21222 GCA_964517975.1 uncultured Syntrophaceae bacterium | reverse complement strand
TCAATAAAGGCAATGCTTAGTGGGATGTAGGTATTTTTCATCCAGAATCCATGGTAGTCTTCTCGGTCAAAAATGAAAAGCATTCCCTCGTCTTTGCCCAGATGCTTTCTTCCCATCAACCCTTGAGCCCTCTCCTCTGGAGTCTTCGCGACTTCAACTAAGATTTCCTTCTCTTTGATATAAAGGGGAATCCTTTGGAGAGATTGACCATAGGCGACGGGATAGGTAATCGAAAGAAGTAGGAGAAAAACCCCCCATTCAATCTTTTGATTCCATAATCTCTTTTTCTCTTTCATCCCATCCCCTTTTTTCAATCAATTCGGTGAGGGTTCTAATTTCATCTCTAATTTTGTTCGTATTCCATTGAATGAACAAAACCCAAAGGGGAAGAAGGAGCCAGATGATGAGGAGGATGGATAGAAAGATGACCATGGCTAATGCGATTCCAAACGGAAGTTCTTTAAAGATCTGTTCGATATACCATTCTATATTCACTCTCAGTCTCCTTTCCTCACACGCCCTTTCATTTGGATGGGTCGGCACCTAATTTTTTCTTTAACTTATCATCGACCTTTAAAATCTGGTCCACATCTGAACCACTTAGCTCCCAGGAATAGTTATTCTTTCCATCCCTCTTCAGTTTGATCTTTACCTCAGGAGGTATGGGATGCTCCCTTTCTTCCTTTTCCTTCTCCACGACCACTTTGGCAGGAGGTTCTGGTTTCCCCTGTGGAGTGGGGAGTTTCCTTTCACATGCTAAAATCAAAAAAGCGACCAAAAGTAAATAGATGATGGGGTGTCTCATCGATCTTCACTCCTTTTAAAGGATAAATCAATCCTCTCTGAATAAGAGGCGGCATCCTTTGAGGTAATCCTCTTTGACAGGGGCTTCTTTAGGGTAAGAATAGGTTCTAATTTGAACCTCAATCCCTTTGGGAATATAACCTCCTTGAGTCAATTTCACCTGAACCCTTTCACCAATCTCTTTAGCCATCTTCTTGTCATTAAAAGAGAAGACATAGACCAATCGTTCTTGAAAAGGGATGATCGTATCGACTGAGCGAACCATCTTTTGCAGGGCATACATCACCCCTTCCCAATGCTCGTGACCAATGCCCACCTCTCGTTTGGTCCTTTGGTCCCAGAATTCGATCCGAATCAGGGAAAAGGGCATCTTGTCTCGATCCGCCTCCTCTAACATGGGATGGATGAGGAGATTGAAGATATTTTCGACCATGAAGAGAGGGAGGGTGAAGAGAAAGGAAGCCCCACCCCCTGTCTTACTCTCGGCTTGGATGAATCCTCGGTGGCCTTCAATAATCTCCTTGGAGATGGCCAATCCCAGACCTGTCCCGATGACCACCCCTGTTTGGGTTCTTTCCCCTTGATAGAAACGATCAAATATTTTGGGCAAGTCTTCCTGAGATATCCCGACCCCTGTATCCTCTACGACCACTTTTAAATAATCCCTCTTCTCTGTGAGCCCCTTTGAATCGACCGTAATCTTTCCCCCTGGAGGGGTGAACTTAATCCCATTCCCGATCAGATTGATGAAGACCTCCACCAATCGATTGCGATCAATGAGGAGCAAGGGGGTATCAGGATCAATCCTGTTTTCAAAGGCAATTCTTTTTTCTTCCAATTGTTGGGAGAGGGTCATCAACGCCTCTTCGATCACTTCGGTAAGGGGGAGGGGTTCGAATTTTAATTTCAACCCCTTTCCAGACTCGATCCTTGAAAAATCAAGAAGCGTTTCGATTAAATTGGTAAGGCGGTGGATGTTTTTATTGGCAATGCCTAAATATTCTTTTTGATCCTCTGTGAGAGTCCCTGCGTGGCCTTCGAGGATGAGGGAGATAAATTCCTTGATCACGGTGAGAGGTGTCCGAAGTTCATGGGAGACGCTGGAGATGAAGGTCGTTTTGAGCTGGTCGAGTCTTTTGAGTTCTTGGTTCATCCTTTCCAGTTCAAAAGATTTTTGTGAAAGTTCCTCAAAGAGGTGTTTCTCACGGATCACCCGGTTCAACTTCGCCCTCATTTCATCAACGCTAAAGGGTTTGGTGATGTAGTCTGTAGCCCCTGCCGCTACCACATCGGTATACATATAGGAAGCTCCATGAGCGGTCATGCAGATGATCGGAATATTCTTAAAATCTCTCCGCACGGTTTTGGTCAATTCGAACCCGTCCATCTCGGGCATCTTGATGTCAGTGATCAAAATGGAAAAAGGTTCCTTTTTCAACACCTCCAAGGCTTCTTTTCCATTTCGGACAGCGACTGCTTCATAACCAATATGATGGATGATCTTGGAAACCATTTCACGAATGGGTTCTTCGTCATCGACTACTAAAATCTTTTCCTTTGTCACGGCTTCAACCTTCCTTCTATTTTTCACCATCCAGTTCTGAGAATGGTCTTCTACTTTCTTTAAAAGATATTCTTTTTATCGAGAGATTTCAACAAAATTTTGAAGAGGGATGTAAGCCTTCATAAGGACATGAAACAATCGTTAGGGGAACGTATTAAATTCTTTGTGAATTCCCTTGGTGAAAGAAGAAATGGGACACTTGGCTTTCTTGCTATTTGCCTTCTAACCCTCTTTTCCAAAGATCCCAAAAAGTCCAAAATTTTTCACTGGTCCCTAAGGGAAGATTTAGAATGTGGATCCCTTGCGGGATGGAATCTTCAATAAGATGGAGATTCATCTCTTTTATCTCTTTATAAGAAACCCCGATCGCCTGGGCGATCTCGATGAGGGTGAGTGGGCGAGGGAGTTCAATTTGAACTCGCTCTATCCGAAGGGGGTCATAAAGTTGTTCTTCATCTAAATAGAATCCATATCTCCTTGGATCAGAGAGAATGATCTTAGCGACCGCAATTTTATAGACATACCTTTCTGTTTCCATGGGAAGTTTAAGGTAGAAATAGTTTCGCGTTTTCTGGAATTCGATCTCTTTTCGAATCCGGTTCTCTCCCGCATTATAGGCCGCCATGGCCAGTATCCAGCTTCCAAACTCCTCGTAAAGACTTTTTAGATAGGTCAGCGCTCCTTCTGTTGCCTTAAAAAAATCGAAGCGCTCATCGATTCCCCTGCCCCTCCTCATCCCATATCGTTCTCCAGTAGAGGGGATAAATTGCCAAATTCCAGATGCTCCTGAAGAAGAAACCGCATAGGGTCTGAGGCTGCTCTCGGTAATGGTAACATACTTCAGGTCTTCCGGAAGCCCCATCTCCTTTAACCTCATCTCAATATGGGGGAAATATCGACGGGCCCTTTTCATCCATAGAAGGATTTGAGCCTCACTGTCTAAGGTGACCAGAAATTCTCGATCCAGATTCTCCCACACATTACGATCTTCTAACGGAATCCTTTCTCCACATAGAGTGACCTCCCGAGGAAGTGTATAGGAGGAGAGAGGGGGGCGAGACTGAATCGTGATCACATCCTTTCTCAAGGAGGCAATTTCAGAACGAAGTTTGGAAATAGACTCTTCAAGGGCTCGTATTCTTTCTTGGAATGCCTCCTGGCTCCTGGAATACTCCTCTTGGGTGAGAGGGTGGGGGGGGTCAGGGGCTCTCTTTAAAAATCGGTCTGTGGCACAAGCATTAATAATAAGACAAAGAGTAAAGATCATCCCAATAGTCTTTAGACTTCCCATCATTCTTAACCCCGATTCTACATCCACGAAGATTTGATACCAATCTTCGTTCTAACCTCTTCCATGACATCTTTGGCGATCGCTTTGCAGCGAGTGGCTCCAGATCGTAATACGTCGATGATATATCTTGGTTTTTCCCGGATCTCCTTTACTCGTTCTTGAATAGGTGAAAGTTCTTCCATCATATTCTTAAAAAGGATCTCCTTACATTCGATGCAGCCAATCCCGGCCGTTCGGCAATTCTGGTCGACAAAAGCAATCTGATCAGGTTTTGAAAAAGCCTGATGCATCGTAAAAATATTACATCGATCAGGGTTGCCTGGATCGCTTCTTCGCTGTCGATTCACATCGGTGACGGCTGTCCTCAACCTTTCCCATATCGTCTCTGGAGGCTCCAGGAGTCCAATGGCATTATTCATGGACTTGGACATCTTTGCATTTCCATCTGTTCCTAAAATCCTTGGCGCATCGGAGAGAATCACCTGCGGCTCAGGAAAAGTGTTTCCAAAGCGGGCGTTAAATTTTCTTGCGATCTCCCTGGATAACTCTACATGTTGAATCTGATCCTCCCCAACAGGAACATATCCCGCCTTATAGATCAAAATATCAGCAGCCTGAAGCACGGGGTAATCGAGAAGACCCATATTGATATTCTGTCTGTGCTGTTTGGCCTTCTCTTTAAACTGGGTCATTCGTTCAAGTTCTCCAACAGGAGTGACGCAGTTGAAGATCCAGGCCAGTTCGGTATGCTCGGGAACATGAGATTGAATAAATACGATGCATCGGTCCGGTGTTAATCCGCAGGCCACGAGGATGATGGAAGTTTCCAGAATCCTCTGTTGCATTAAATCCACTTCATAGTCAATCGTGATCGCATGGTAATCGACCACACAGTAAATACATTCATATTTCTCTACAAGTCGAGCCCAGTTTCGGATGGCCCCCACATAATTGCCAATATGAATCTCACCTGAGGGTTGAATCCCGCTGAAAATTCTATCCATAACTGAATTCCTCCCAAAATGACTTTGTTATCCCCATGGGGCAAAGCGCCAAGCGTAATGAAACAAAAAGGCCATGGGTGGATATTGCCCATGGCCTCTCTTCCCCAAACTAAAACCGATTATGGGTATAGAGGTACTGGGCAATATCGTCCTAACTCCCTGCTACACCATATCCACTGAGATCTCATTCCCCCCTCCACCTTCAAGGACAATTTACATCACTTCTTCTAAAAAATCAACCCATACTCTCAACCCCAAAAATCTTTGGCACCCTCAACCCTATCCCTCTCGAATAAACTCACAAAGCATCTGAGCCGTCTTTTCAACAATGTGACTACACTTTTCCAATCCTCCTGAGGCTAACCATCTTTGCCGTTCCTCATCATTATCCAAATGAACTCCTATGAAATTGAAACAAATATTACTCCCAAATTCCTTCTCAAATTGACTCCAGAATTGGCGACATTTTTCATAAAGTTTTGAAATCGTATCCGTATCCTTGGGATCCACTCTCCCCATTTTCATCCCGATCACCATAATTGAACCAATGAAGGCCCCACAGAGAGACCCTTTTCTTCCAATTCCTCCGCCAAATCCTGAGGCCAATCTGGGGAGAAGGGGATCTGGAAATCCAAAAGACTCCTTGAAACTCAAGGAAATCGATTCTGCTCAATTAAAACCCTGGACAAAATAGTCCTTTGCTTTTTGAGAAACCTCTATTTCATCTCTCTTCTCGAGCATGCTTACCCCACCTCCTTTTTTTAACTTTCTTAGTTTTCTAACATTTTTAAAGAAGAAAAACCATCGTCTTTCATTGAAGGAAAATCGGAAATAAGTTATAGAAAAACGCATGGAACTCTGGCGCCTATTAGATACAGGTGCTCGTTCTGCTCGAGAGAACATGGCCCTCGATGAAGTGCTCCTTGAATTAAAGGCCCAGGAGAAGATCCCTCACACCCTTCGTTTTCTACAATTCTCAAACCCTGCTGTTCTGGTCGGCCATCACCAATCTGTTGAAGAAGAGGTACGCCTTGACTACTGTAAACAGAAGGGGATTGAGATCAACCGGAGACTCACCGGTGGAGGGGCCCTCTATTGGGGAAGGTCCGAGTTAGGATGGGAAATCTATATTTCAAAAAAAGATCCAAGGATCCCCTCCAGGATTGACCAATTATATCGTAAGATGGGAGAGGCCTCATCAAACGGATTGAGGCGGTTGGGTATGAAAGCTTATTTCCGGCCAAGGAACGACGTGGAAGTAGGTGGCCGGAAGATCTCTGGGATGGGAGGAACTGAACTTGAAGGTGCTATCCTCTTTCAGGGCACTCTTCTCGTGGATTTCGATGTGGATGAGATGCTCCGGGCGTTGAGAATCCCAACGGAGAAGCTTCAGGACAAGGAGATCCAATCGGTAAAAGAGAGGGTGACCTGTGTGAAATGGGAGTTAGGTCGAACCCCTTCCTTATCCAATATTAAAGACGCTCTCATCAAGGGTTTTCAAGAAACCTTTGGAGTCCAGTTTACCTCAGCCCCTTTAACTCACGAAGAAGAATCTCTTTTAGATGAAAAACTCCCCCACTTCTCTTCTCCAGCCCATATCTTTAAGGTGAGGGAGGGGCTACCAAGGAGAAAGACCCTCTCATCTATTCTAAAGGCCCCGGGCGGGTTGATGAGAGTTTCAATCGCCATCGATACAAAAACACAAGTGATTAACCAAATCCTGATCACGGGTGACTTTTTCGTTTATCCCAAGAGGGCGATCTTCGATCTCGAAAGCCTTCTCAAGAATTCGAAGGCTACAACTTCCAATATCGAGGAAATTATTCGGAATTTTTTCTCCAGGAAAAGGCCTCAAATTCCAGGAGTCAAAGAGAATCATCTCATCCAGGCCCTTCAAGAGGCTCTTCAAAAAGCAGATCTTTTCCCGTTTGGTTTTGATGAGAGCGATACCTATCATCTCTTTCCCGTGCTGAAAGCATTTAAAGAAGTAAAACGGCCCGAAGTTCTTCTCCTTCCTTATTGCGCTAAGGAGGTGGACTGCTCCTATCGCTATCAAAGAGGCTGTGATGAATGCGGTCGCTGCTCCATCGGTGAGGCAGTGGAGATGGCCAGATCTTTTGGAATGGACCCCATCACCATCCAGAATTATGAAGATCTTGAAGCCACCCTTCACCAATTGAAGCGATCAGGTGTCCGCCACTTTATTGGCTCCTGCTGTGAGCCTTTCTATGGGAAGCACCGACCTGACTTCGAAAGGATTGGCCTTCCTGGTATTTTGGTAGATGTGGAGAGAAACACCTGCTATGATCTAAATCAGGAGAATGAGGCCCATTTAGGAACCTTCGAGAACCAAACCCATCTCAACCTTCCCCTTCTTCGAAGGGTTCTGGAGTTCACCTATGCCTGAGCGCCTGAAGTCCTCCTATGACCTGATTGTCATTGGCGCCGGTCCTGCGGGTTCAAGTGCCGCAAGGGCATCCGCCCAAAGAGGAATAAGGGTCCTTCTCATCGACCAAAAACAAAGGCTTGGCATCCCTGTTCAGTGTGCCGAACTGGTCTCCCAGTGGATATCCAACCACGTCTCTTTTGATCCCAAAGCCATTGTGCAATCAACCGACTCTATGATCGTTCATCTCCCGGACCAAAACACCTTTGAGTTTAAAACCCCTGGATATATGTTGGATCGTTCCCTCTTCGATAAAGAGATGGCAACCTCTGCGGTTCTATCAGGCGCAGAACTTTCTATAGCCACGAAGGCTCTCCAAGTTTCATCTCGAGGCATTCTTATTCAACAAGGGGTTCAAGAGGAATGGATTGAAGCAAAGGTAATCATCGGCGCTGATGGCGTCCACTCCACAGTTTCACGCTCGATTGGAAACCCTTCATTGAAGCAGTTGGTAGCGCTTCAGTATGAGGTCGTTCTCTTTGAGCCACAGTCTCATACCGATATCTATTTCCACCCCGATTACGAAGGAGGATATGCTTGGCTCTTCCCGAAGAGAAACAGGGCCAATGTGGGTATTGGAGTGATTCCCTCAAAGTCCTCTCTCCTTTCAGAGTTACTTGATCAGTTTTTAAATGACCTCAAGGAATCTGGAAAATTGCCAAGAATTGAAATCGTCTCAAAGACAGGCGGCTCCCTCCCCTGTGAGCCCCGTAAGCAGATCGTATTCGGAAATATTCTTCTGGTAGGAGATGCCGCAGGTCATACCCATCCCATTTCAGGCGCTGGTATTCTCAATGCCGTCCTTGGTGGCATGATCGCAGGAACCATTTCAGCAGAAGCCATTTTAAGGGAAGACCTCAAACTCCTAAAAAATTATGAGACAGAATGGCGTGAGGCTTTTGGAAATTCACTTCAATATGGCTTTTTTAAAAGGAATTTTCTTGAAGAGAACTGGAATAAGAAAGAGGTCGATTTTAAAGATCTGATCCGAAAAACCTGGGTGGGTTTTAAAGAGTATTATCAGGATCGAAGAAAAAAACCTTAATTTAAGGGGAGGCATGAGGAGTTAAATGGGAATATTCTCTGGGAGGTGAGGGTGAAAGAAAGAAAATGGTTGATAAAATAAGTCCTGATTATGTTCAGACCAGTCTTGCTGCCTCATTGACGCTTGGTTTTCAACAGGGGTCATTTTATAGAAATGCAAAACTGAAAGGCCTAAACCTTCTCCTTCACTATGAAGAAGGATGTTTTGGAAGGTGCGCCTTCTGTGGCCTTTCTCGAGCGAGAAAGGAAGGGCCAAAAGGGAAGACCTTCATTCGTGTGGACTGGCCCCTCTATCCCCTTGAGGAGGTCATTGATAGGGCAAAAGATAATAGCCAGATCCATCGGGTTTGCATTTCCATGATCACTCATCCGAAAGCACTCGATGATACCCTTTATGTTATCAAAAAGTTTAAAGAAAAGACCGAACTTTTGATCAGCGTCCTCATCACTCCCACTCTTATCCATCACCTTAAATATCTTGAGGAGATGAAAATGGCAGGGGCAGATCGGATTGGAGTCGCTATTGATGCAGCCACCCCTGAGCTGTTTGACCAACTGAGAGGGAGAGGCATAAATGGGCCTCATCGATGGGACCACTATTGGAAAGTTGTCAAAATGGCGACTGCCGTTTTTGGAAAATTTTTTGTTGGAATCCATCTCATCGTGGGCCTTGGTGAAACAGAAAAGGAGATGGTTCAAGCCATTCAGAGAGGACAGGATATGGGTGCCTCTACACACCTCTTCTCTTTTTTCCCAGAAAAAGGAAGCCCCATGCAAGATCATTCTCCTCCTCCCCTTGGCCGATATCGGAGGATTCAATTGGCTCGCTGGATTATTAATGAAGGTCGAGGTTCCTTCGATCAGATGCGTTTTGATGAAAAGGGAAAATTGATTGACTTTGGAATGGATATCGAACCCCTGGTAAAGATGGGTGAGGCCTTTATGACCTCCGGATGTCCTGGTCGGGATGGGAGGGTGGCTTGCAATCGTCCCTATGGGAATGAACGGCCATCAGGTCCAATTCGGAATTTTCCATTTATGCCTGAGCCGGAAGATATCGAGGAGATAAAAAAACAATTGGAATGCTGGAAGAATGGAATACTGGAATAATGGGTTTTATCAAGAACAGAATGTTTATCAACACTCCCTCATTCCAATATTCCATTATTTCATATCAGGAAAGTGATGCTTACAAAGCTCATCCAAGCCCCTTTAACGGACCTCCAATCTGAAGCCTTCCGCCTCCGAAGGCTTTATTTTGCCAACGAACTCACCTTCTCCATTCCTGGAACGTTATCTTATCAGGATGGCACCTTCCCTTTTCAGAAAGACCGTTTCCCAGCCATCAGCCTGACGGGAACTCACTGTGCGCTTCACTGTGCACATTGCCAGGGGAAACTCCTTGAAGCGATGATCCCTGCGAGTGATCCTGAGACCCTTTCTCAGACCGTTGGACGACTTCGACCCCTGGGTGCTTTGGGGATCCTGGTAAGTGGTGGAGCGAATAGGAACGGGGAGGTCCCCTTAGAAAAATTTATCCCTCGACTTAAAGAGATTAAAGAAAAAGACCCCTCCTTTAAAATCATTGTGCACACCGGTTTGATCAAAAGAGATGTGGCAGTAGGGTTGAAAGAGGCGGGGGTGGACCAGATACTGATCGATATCATCGGTGATGATGATACCATTCGAGAGGTCTACCATCTTAACAAAACGGTCAAAGATTATGAAGAAACCCTCTCTATGTTAAAAGAGATGGGCCACCGTCTTGCTCCCCATATCATCATTGGCCATCACTTTGGTCAGATCAGGGGAGAGTGGAAAGCCCTGGAGATCGTGTCCCGAGTTGGCGTGGAAACGATTGTCTTGGTCGTCCTCAAACCCTTGGATAAAATGAATTCTTATAGAATCCCAACATCAGAAGAAGTCTCAAAAATTTCAGCCATAGCCCGAATTCTTAATCCAACCATTCCCATTCGGATGGGCTGCATCCGTCCTGCCCATCCTTCGAAGAAAGAAATGGAAAAAGGAGCCATCGACTCAGGGGTCAATACCATCGCCTACCCCCTTCAAAGAACGATCGAATATGCAAAAGAGATCGGCCTCCAAACCCGCTTCATCGAGATGTGCTGTAGTTTAATTTAGATTTTTTGATAAAACCGAGTAAACCTTTTCCCCCTTGCGGGGGAAGGTTGGGATGGGGGCAAGGCGATGAAAAAAAGAATTCAGATCAAACTGCTTCAATGGTTTCAAAAGAACAAAAGGGACCTCCCCTGGAGAAAATCCCGTGATCCCTATGCCATCTGGGTTTCGGAGATCATGCTTCAACAGACCCAAGTGAAAACCGTCATTCCCTATTACAAAAAATTTCTTGAATCATTTCCAACCCTACATCATCTGGCAAGGGCAGATCTCTCAAAAGTCTTAAAAGTCTGGGAAGGACTGGGATATTATACGAGAGCCAGAAATCTTCATCGTGCTTCTCAGATTGTTTTGAACCGCTTTCACGGAAGAGTCCCGAATACCCTGAAGGATCTTCTGAGCTTACCTGGGATCGGTCGATCAACAGCAGGAGCGATCCTTTCCATCGGCTTCAATCAAGAAGCCCCCATTCTTGACGGGAATGTAAAAAGAGTTCTTTCAAGACTCTTTGCCCTATCAGGGACCTCACCAAAAACAGGAAAACTTCTCTGGAGATATTCGGCATCCCTGATCCCAAAGGGTCATGCCAGTTCCTTTAACCAGGCCCTCATGGACCTTGGCGCTACCCTCTGCACTCCTAAAGGCCCTTTATGTTCACGGTGCCCTCTCAAAAAACTTTGCATGGCCTATGGATTGGGCAACCCAGAACGATATCCCTCTCGGGTTATTAAAAAAAGAATACCTCACATTGAATCGATAGCCGCAGTGATTCAAAAGGGTGGAAAAGTCCTCCTTAATCAGAGACCCCTGAAAGGGTTCTTAGGAGGATTATGGGAATTTCCTAATTGGAAGATTGAAGAAAAACACAAGTCAAGGTATAGTGCAAGATTAAGGAACAACATTAAAAAAGAGTTGAAAATCGATGTTGAAATCAAAGAGTTCATGGGGATTTTCAAGCAAACCTTCTCCCACTTCAGACTGACCCTCAACGTTTTTAAGTGCAAGGCCATTGAAAAAGGGGAGGAAGGGAGAGGGAAATGGGTCTGTATTAAAGACGTTGATCAATATCCAATGGCAAGAATCTTTCGTCGGATTGCATATGCCCTATCTATTGGAGGAGGATGAGGGTGGGATAGAAGAGGGAGGATTTCAACAATTCTTTTCGAGAGGATCAATCGTTCAACTCCTCTTTTTGGATGCCAGTTCTTAACTGGGCCAATTCCCATACATATTTGTAGAGGTGGAGCCCCTTGCTATAGGCAATGGTCTCGCCGGGTTCAACTCCAATCTTTTTCGCCATATACTCCTTCAACATCTGTAGGGCTCCAAGGTTAGCTGGAAAACCACCCCAAAGATCCCAGGATCTAAAATAAACAAAAAAATGAAGTTTCCCATACCGCACTCGGCAATCAATCAATCTCATACAGGGGGGATCATTCAATAAACAATCATCGGGTCGTCCTACCTCCATTGTGGTTTGATTGGTATGGAATCCATGCGTTTTGTATTTTTCGATCACCGATTCAATCTGGTTTGGCCCGACCATCATCGGCTCGTCCATGGTTACATGGCCATTTTCATCTCGATAGCGTCTTATCAAAATCCCACTCAATCGTTCTCCATAAACATAATCTTCATTTTCATCCTTGACACCCACCATGATCTTTTCGTTAAAGTAAGTCTCAATATAGCCTGGCGCAACCGGAGCAGGGATTCCAAGACTTGGGGGAATATCCGGCTCAAGGGGTCTCATGTGAGGATGCGTGATCTTTACCCTCACATCATCAAACTCAAGTCTTTCTGAACCCTCAAAACTTCCTTGGTCGATCACATACCGGTATCCATGATCCAACAACTGAAATACACATTGAAACCAAGCATCAGGAATATCCCTCGCCACAATAGAAATGGTCTTTAAAAAACCCCCATCCTTATCCATCAGAATGCCCCCTTCCTCATCACCCTATCAAATAACAATAGGATACTGAGTCAGAAGTCTCTTTGAGTTTAATTGTCATTTCGGACTTTATCCGCAATCCAATCTTTCCGACTGGATTCCCACTGGAGTGTACTCATCCATTGGATCATTTTTCCTGAGAGGATTTTTTCATCTGTTCTGCCATCCATTGTTGGAGGTTGGTAATGGACTTTGCTACCGAAGAACCCTCGATGGTCTTAACAGCAATCTCTTGAACCTGTTGATAGGCCTTTTCCAATTGTTGAGAAAGTTTAGAAATCTGTTCATTCTGTTCCTTTACAATCTTCTCAAGAGATTCAATCCTTGTAGTAAAAACATTCCGTTCCCCAATAAACTCCTTCCTCATCAACTCTTCTCTATTCTTGGCTTCCAAATTCAGTTTATCTGTGGTTTCTTTGACGGCCTTGTTGACAGCGGCCTCCAATTCTTTAGGAAAGGCATTTACCCTCTTCTTCAATTCATTCAACTCCTCTTCTTTTTCAGCGATCGCCTTTTCTCTTTCATTCAACTCTTTTTCCATCTGTTCTCGTTTGAGTTGAATCTCCTTCTCAAGTCTTGCCTTCTCATCCTCAAATTTGTCCTTTGCTAATTTTTGCTCTCTTTTAAAGGAATATTCATACTCTTCCTTTTCTCTTTCTCGCCTCTTCTTCTCCATGAGGTCACGGTCCTTGATCTCCTCTTCATACCTCTTTTTCTCTTCTTCCCGTTGTTTTCGAAGGGCCTCAATCTCTTGATTGAAGGCTTCTTTTTTCTCAGCCATCTCCATTTCAAAGGCCTGACGCTTCTGATTCTGAGATTCAATCAAAGCAGCCAGCGTTATGGCTGATTTCTCAATCTCATAAAGCTCTTGGAGTTCCTTTTCCTTTAACGCAATGGCATGTTGAATGGCTTTAAACTTGTTAACCTCTTCCTCCAGCCGATCTGAAATTTGAGCAAGCATCTTTGAGGTTTCTAATTTCAGATTGCTTATCTCCCTTGAAACCCCTTCGGTGGATAACGACTCAGCAATCTGGATCACCTCCTTTGCCTTCTTCTCCTCGAGTCTCTTCTCAGGCTTTAATTCTGCCTCCCGTTGGGCCTCTAATTGTTTCAAAACAGCATGATAGGCTTCTAACATCTCCTGCTTGGTATGGGATAAAGTAAGTTTTTTGGGTTGAAATTTCTTTTCTTCCATAATCCTATCCTTTCTGTTTAAGTTTTTTTATAACATTCTATAGAATAAAAGGAAAATTTTCAAAGCCTTTTTGTCACCCTGAACTTGTTTCAGGGTCTCATAAGTCTTTGATTTATAAGGTTTTTAGATGCTGAAACAAGTTCCGTATGACAGTCTAGAAATTAAATTTTCAAAGTAAAAAATAATCCTATTCATAAGGTGATATTTCCATGTTCTTTTATCCATTTTATCAGCTTATCAGTGAGTAATTTGATCTCACTCAGGTGATAAAGGCAGATTTCGTGAAGTTCTTCTGGGGTGATCTCATGGTAAAAATGAACCATTCGGTTCCGATAGCCTGCCATTTTTCTCATTAACTCTGTCTCTTTTTCAACCAGAACTCCCTTTTCGGAAAGACCCTTGGCTATCTCTTTATATTCTATAGTCGGATATGCAAATTTCTTTGCCAGAATATGCCTTCCAATGTCAAAAAGAGCCTCTAAGGCACGTCTTAAATAGGATTCCGCTGCTGCAACCTTATGTCTATCTGCCAAGAAGGCTTCCTTTTCTTCAAGGCGCAAATCCTTAAGAGAATCCATCATTTGGGAGATCCAAAAGGCACGTTGCGTAATAACTTTGGGATCAATCTCTACAGGAGTCATATTATCTACCCATAATCATCTCTTGCTTCATCCGTTCGTAAGGAAGAAGATCCGAAGCCTGCCTCATGATATAAAGCTGATATTCCGCTTCATAAGTGGAGTCCTGCATATACAGAATCTCTCCTGTCACAATTTCAAGAGCCAAGAAAACAGGCGCTTCGGGAAGAACGATCAAATCTACCCGGGCCACTTCGAAGAGATCTTCAAAGAAGATTGCTATTTTTACTTTTTCTTCTATAGAGAGAGGCTTTTCAGGTTTCACTCCTATATCCACATCGGAAGATTTGGTAGAAAACTGATCGATTCTTCCCTCAACCAGGTCTAAAGCCTCTTTTGCCCTGCTTCCAAAAGCATAAATAATCTGGAGACCATACTGAGAGGCAATCTCCCTGATTTTCTCTTTTATTGTTCCCATGTCTTTCTCCTCATCCAAGAGAAATTCTATCATTTCATAACTTTTTGTCAATCAAAAGGGATTTTTCTCTTTCCGAACTCATTCTTTCCCATTATTTCCCTACCAATCCAAAATCGATCTGTCTTCTCTCTACATCAACCCGCTCAACTCTTACCCTTACGAGGTCTCCAATTCTAAACCGCTTATGAGTCCTCTCCCCAATCAGGCAATACTTTTCCTGATGATAGTGATAGTAGTCATCGTGAAGACTGGTTACTCTGACCAGACCCTCCACAAATATATCTCTTAACTCCACAAAAAAACCAAAGGCCGTAACCCCGCTGATTACCCCATCAAACTCCTCACCCATCTTATCTTTCATCAATCGAACCCGATAGCGATCCAGAATCTCCCTTTCTGCCTCCATGGCTACCCTTTCCCTATGGGAAAGATGTTCTGCCCTTTTGGCCAAAAGATCTTCTGAAATCTCTACACCCTCTTTAAATAGAATCCTCTTTAAGAGTCTGTGGACGATTAAATCTGGATATCTTCTGATAGGAGAGGTGAAGTGAGTGTAGGCTTCTGAGGAGAGTCCAAAATGGCCCACATTGATTGCTGAATATTTTGCCCATTTCATTGAACGAAGGAGAATTTCATTGACCACCCTTTCCTCAGGTCTTCCCTTTACCTCCATTAGGATTCTCTGGAATTCCTTTGGAGAATGGTCTGATTCCTTTCTCATCTTATATCCTAAATGAGAAATAAATCTTTTAAACTCATCGATTGCCTCTTTTTTCGGAGGTTCATGGATTCGATAGATGAAGGGAACTCCTCTCTTCTCCATAAATTCTGCAACCGCCTCATTGGCAGCAATCATAAATTCCTCAATGATCTGATGAGCCAGGTTTCTCTCCGCCCGAACGATGTCCTCTGTCTCTCCCTGTAGATTGAGGATGACCTCTGGCTCGGGGAGATCGAAGTCGATCGCCCCTCTTTCCATCCTCTTTGCCCGTAGTTTTTGGCATAGATCCGCCATAAGATTTAGGGATGGAAGAAGGTGTCTAAACCTCCTTTTTAGCTCTTCATCTCCTTCCACCAAAATCTTTTTTACCCATGTATAAGTAAGCCTCTCGTCACTTCTGATCACACTGGGATAGAATCGAACTCCCCGCTTCTCGCCATTTTTATCAAATCTCATTTCAACAGTGATCGTAAGTCTGTCCTTTTTAGGATGAAGACAGCAGATCTCGCTGGAGAGTTCTGGAGGAAACATGGGAATGGCACGATCCGGGAAATAAACACTGGTCCCACGAAGGTAGGCCTCTTCATCCATGGCCATACCCTCTTTAACATAATGGCTTACATCAGAAATGGACACATAAAGTCTTGTTCCTCCATCTTCATCCTTCTCGATAGATACCGCATCATCGAAGTCTCTTGCATTTTCCCCATCAATTGTAAAGGTAATCAAATTTCTTAGATCAACCCTTTCCCGAAGATCTCTGGGAGAAGGGACTTCATCAAGTCCCCTTGCCTCCCTTAAAACAGAGGATGAAAATCGGTGGGGAAGATCATATTTATGGATAATGATCTGGGGCTCAATCTCTGGGTCGCCAGGGTATCCGAGAATATGCGTGACCCTACCTTCAGGCCTTGCCCTTTCCGTAGGATATCTGGTAATTTCTGCCACTACAATCTGATTGGGCCTTGCCCTTTTCGTCTCTCCATCAGGAATATAGACCTCTTGAAGTATCCTTTCATCCTCTGGAACGATATAGGAATAATTCTTTCCCCTCATGAACTTTCCAACCACTTTTCGGATTCCTCGCTCAAGGATTCGGATGATTCTCCCTTCTTTCCCCTTCTTTCGAACCGACTCCACCCTAACCACCACACGATCTTCATGCATGGCCTCTCGCAGATTTCGAGGACTGATGAAAATGTCTTCTTCCCCTCCCTTCTCTGAAATAACAAACCCATAACCATTGGGATGACACCTCAATTTACCGACCAAGAGACTCATCTTTTGAGGGAGGCCGTAACGGTTTCTTCGAATTTTAACAATCTCTCCTCTATCGGCTAAATCCCTTAAAAGCTCTCGAAGCATCCTCCTTTCTTCCTTCTGCAACCCAAGACTGTGAAGAAGTTCCCTTAAACCGAGGGGCCGATCTTCCTTCTCCATCCTATAGAGGATCTGTTCCTTAGAAATCCCTGCCTTTCTTTCTCTTGTCTTTCCCTCTTTCTTTTTCATCTTTTAATCTTCGGCTCCAAACTCCTTGTGTATCCATTGAAACGTTCTATTTAAGCAGAAAATTTTTAAGTCAATGCCTCAACCGCTCAAAATAAAAAGGGGCGACCTATGCCCCCTTTGAGTTAAAGTAACGATGCTCCTATATTACCTCTATACACCTACTCCTCTAAAAAGTCTCATTGATCCCCAGAAGAATGGGATGAGAATGGCTAAGAGGATAAGAATAAATACGACAATGACAGGAAGGAGAACAGCCAGGACCGCTTTGCCTGTGGAGATCCCGTGGCCCTCCCGTATCCCTAAAATGATAAGGACAAGGGAATAGATGCTTCCTATTATGCCTCCAATCACAGGAATAATTCCAAAGAGATAACCGCTCCAGGCATACGAGACAGCTCGAAAGGTTGCTTTAAATCCATTTTTATTTCCCCCAACAATCATAAGGCAAAGATGATTGATTGCGCTCCCGATAATGATAGAGATGGCGATTAGAAGGGGCATTGATATAAGAAGGATTGTAAGGATGAACCCAAGAGGAATGGCAGACAGCGGTCCAACCATAGGAATATATTGAGCCATAAAAAGCCATTGCCATAGGATTGCACCAAACGTCCCAATGATTCCCGAAATAACTCCAAATATCAAAGGGGTCCAATATCCCTCTCCCTCAGCAACCTTTTTAAAAAATTGGGTTGGGGAAAAAAGAGATTTTCTAACTGTTTCAAGAAAAGCACCAATGATCCCTTCACCGCCCTCCCATGGAACCGTCTCTTCCTCCGATGAAATTTCCCTGACCTTCCCTTCTAAAGACTGAGCCATCTGTTGAAATTGCATATATTTAGAAATAATAATCCCGCACTTTATACATTCGTCGGTTTCAGGCTGTTCGAATCCACACTGTGGACAAGTGACCATTGGACCTGAATAAGGCTTTCTTTCAGGTTGGGGGGGAGGTTCTGGCCTGGGAGGAAGGGGAGCTTCTTTTAACTCCATAGAAGGTTCCTCTTCAACCCTCACCCTTCCACCAATATCTTCAAAGGCCTTGACATATCTCTCCATCTCCTCTTTTGGGATGCCTTTTTTTACAACAACGGGAACCCTCTGAAGCAGGCTCTCTGCCTTCTCCTGAGTCAGATTGAACTTTTTACAAAGGCCCTGAATCAACCGAGTCTCTTCTTCCGGTCCAGCCACCTTCATCCCTAAAAAAATCACTTTATAAAGACCCATTATTTACCTCCCAATTCCAGATAGGTTTTATGGATAGTTACCATATTCAACTTCAAACTACAAGAATTATTTATTTTGAGAATTTTACCACAACCTGACTATTCAGGGTATTTTAATGTTTCATATGTAAAATATTCCCAGTTAAAATTGCAAAACCCTTTAAAATCTGCGATAATCTCTACCACTCATTCTACTGATTTTTTCTACGATAGAGGAGGATTTTATGAAGACGAGAATAACGGAACTCTTAGGGATTAAGCATCCCATCATGCTTGCTGGAATGGCATTTGTCAGTTTACCTAAACTTGTGGCCGCAGTCTCCAATGCCGGAGGGATTGGAATGTTAAATTCTGTTGCCTATGCCCCCAAACAAGTAAGGGATGTTATCAGACAGATAAAAGACCTAACGGACAAGCCCTTTGGAGTAAATACGACTCTCATCTTTCCCAATGCAAGAGAAAATATCGAAATCGCCATTGAAGAAAAAGTCCCGATTATTAATTTTGCCTTAGGCAAAGGCGATTGGATCATCAAGGCTGTCCATGAATATGGTGGTAAGGTTCTGGCAACCGTGGCCATAGA
The DNA here is from genome assembly GCA_964517975.1 of uncultured Syntrophaceae bacterium. Taxonomy (GTDB): domain Bacteria; phylum Desulfobacterota; class BSN033; order BSN033; family UBA1163; genus JBBIRM01. The sequence goes on along the minus strand of CAZFDM010000071.1, from coordinate 2,683 downwards.
GAAACATGCCCGTAGAGCAGAGATGGATGGAGCAGATGCTTTGGTGGTAACAGGTCATGAGGCAGCCGCTCATGGAGCAGAGGTTGGTACATTAGTATTAATCCCCTATATTGCTAACCAAACAAAACTTCCCATTATTGCGGCTGGTGGTTTCTGTAATGGGAGGGGGCTCGCCGCTGCTTTGGTTCTTGGGGCAGATGGAATCTCCATGGGAACCCGCTTTATGTTGACTCAAGAATGCGAAATGCACCCAAGGGCAAAAGAACTATCCCTGAAGGCATCCGTTGAAGATACACTCTGTTCAGAGAAGATTGACGGTCTACCTGGAAGGTGGCTAAAGAGTCCAGCTGCCATTAAGATGGCAGAAGAGAGACCACCACTTTTCCAGGCTTTCTTTACCTCCCTACGTATAAAAAGAATGATCGATGTTCCGTTTTTTAAACTTTTCTTGGGGGGCCTTAAACAACGGGGCGTTCAGGATCTTGCCCGCCAAGCCCTAAGCCTCAAAGGATTACAAATTGCTATCGAGGATGGAGATTTAGAGAAAGGCGTCCTGCCGATGAGTCAGGCCATCGGTTTAATAAAAGATCTCCCTACTTGCAAAGAAGTGATTGAACGAACCGTCGCAGAGGCTCAAGAGATATTAGGGGCTGCCATGGAAAAATTTACTCGGTGAGTTCTGAAACCCAAACCTCGACCCTATTCAATTTTGAAAGAGATTTCTCTGTTCAGGTCAAATAGGCTTCCCACTGTTTCGCCGTCTTTAAGATGTAATCCTTCGGTAAATCTCTAACGATCCGGTTATGACCTGGTAATAGCACATCCACCTCTAATTCAGCCAATCGCATCAAAGATTTTTTAAGCTCAGACCCATTGGCCCCATAGAGGTCAAACCTCCCAATTGCATAATCCGCATAAACCACATCCCCTGGGATAAGGATTTTCAAGGGACGATGATAAAGGCCAATACTCCCCATAGAATGTCCGGGGATATGGATGACCTCCCAGTCGGTCTCCCCAAGTTCCACGGTCTCTCCTCCCTGAAGCTTCCGATGAACCTGAAATTTGAAGGCCCCTGGCCTAAGGTGAAACTGCATCTGACATAGGGTTCGAAACATATCCATTCCATAAACAGCCTTCTCTTCCCCCTGCTCTAAAAGATCGGCTTCAGATTGATGAACCCAAAGTTCAGCCCAAGGAATCATTTTTTGGATTTCGGAAAGACAACCAATGTGATCGAGATGTGTGTGGGTCATGATGACCCTTTTTATTGACGACAGTTCAATTCCTGCCTGCTCAATCGATTGGATTTTGTAATTCCCCTTCCCTACCATCCCTGCATCAATGATGGAAAGGTTTTTTGATGATGGTCTTCCCAAAACATAAGTATGGGCATCGGGCATGAATTCATCCTGTCCTGGAATGAAATAAACTTCTTCTGTTACCTTTGGCATAGTTCACTCCTTATGAAATATTTCGATGGTAAAGGATAACCCGATGCAGTCTCATAATCAAATGTCCTTTGATTTTCTTTCGAAGTATGGGTTATAGTTTATCAACTCCGTCATTAAAAAATCCATAGATAGATCTAAAATGAAGGGGTCAAGATGATACGACGCAACTTAAACCATCCTGAAGTCAAAGCAACTCGTTACCAGGCCCACGAAGGGGGAGTGGCTTACATGATTTTGACCACTCGCCACCTACAGACAATGATGTTTCTCGCCTATGCCTCAGTGGCTCCAGGTAAAATCCTCATCGGCCATGAGGACCCCATGGAAGAAATCTATATCATTCAAACTGGCCATGGCCGGATGCAAGTGGGAGAGGAGGTCTGTGAGGTGGGGCCTGGAGATGTCATCCACATCCCTATTGGACATTTTCATGAGTTGACCAATACAGGAGACGAAGAGTTAACTTTAATGGTCGTTGCGGGACTTATTCCTGACCAATGATACAACAATGAACAATACCTGTTAAGAAAGACAAATGGAATAATTGTTCATCGTCCATCGTTCATAGTCCCTTCAGTCTTTTCTATATCTCCAGAGCCCGAGGATTCCAAGAAGGATAAGAAGTACGGGAAGGGCATATTTCTTTATCAGCATTGGAACTGAAATATGAATGGAATAATATCTCGAACCTAAGATTAGAATTCCAATGACCAGGGTGATCCAGGCGGGTAGGCTTTTCTTATTTCGGAAAAGCCCTCCTAAGCCGAGGGCAATCACCACCCAAGGCCATCCCTCTTTCAAACCATACCCCGTCCCCATTCTATCCATGAGGATCAATATTCCTATTGAGATTAGAGCCAATGCCAGACCCATCTTTTCCCTCCTTTCCTATTTATTCTATAACAAACTGGTCTTGAACCCTCCCTTCCAAATCGACCACCTCACCCCTAACTTTTCCTCCTTTAACATCAATCCAGACATAATGAAAATACCCCCCGGTCTCTTTAAAAGGATGAAGGGGTGCTCCTCCACCTCCTGTGATAATATAGAGAAGTCCATCCTTCTCTCTTCGATCGTATCTGTGGTCGTCTCCGGAAAAAACTGCCTTCACCTTAGAATTTACAAAAAGTCTGTGGAGTTGGTCTCGTTCAACAGGAAACCTGTCCATGGCTCTTCCTTTTTTAAAACTATCCGGAGGAAGAAATAAGGGGCGATGGAGGAATACCCAT
>CAZFDM010000070.1:0-10424 GCA_964517975.1 uncultured Syntrophaceae bacterium | reverse complement strand
CCAAATTTCTTCATATTTTCTGCAACATCGTTGGGATTGAATGTCACCGCTGTATAGAAATAACAAAAGAAAATGATAAACCCGACATAGAGGAGATTATAGATCAAAGCCCCTGGTCCTAAATGGTTGAGGATGGACTGGATCCATGGGAACCTCTCCAGCAGGGGCTTGGGTAAAAAGTTGGCAATCGTTAAGGGGAACATCAAGATCGAAGAGGCAAAGATAGGTGGGATCACTCCGGATGTATTTAATTTAAGCGGGAGATGGGTACTCTGCCCTCCATAGACCTTTCTTCCTACAATCCGTTTGGCATATTGAACAGGAAGTCTCCGCTGACCGGTCTCTACAAAGATGATCACTGCTACTACGGCTAACATAATGAGGATGATAAAGAGGATGGTAATGATGTTCATCTGGCCCACCCGAAAGAGTTCATAGGTGCTGGCGATGGCGTTTGGCATCCGAGCAACGATCCCAGCAAAGATGATTAGAGAGATCCCATTACCAATCCCTCGTTCAGTGATCTGCTCGCCTAACCACATGATAAAGGCAGTCCCTGCAGTCAACGTGATCATGGTCATCAACCGAAAGGACCATCCCGGATTCAGAACAATCATCTCTCCTGCTGCCCCTCGCATGTTCTCTAAACCGATAGCAATTCCAAAGCCTTGAATCATACTTAAAAGGACTGTTCCATACCGAGTATATTGAACAATCTTTTTCCTTCCTATTTCACCTTCCTTTTGAAGTTGTGCCAAATAAGGAATAACCACTGTAAGAAGTTGGAGGATGATGGAAGCACTGATGTAAGGCATGATCCCTAAGGCAAAGACAGAAAGCCTTTCCAGGGCCCCCCCAGCGAACATATCAATTAGGCTGAAAAGAGTCCCTTTGGCTTGGGCAAAAAAGGAGGCCAGAGCATCCCCATTAATTCCAGGGGTAGGGATATGGACGCCAACCCGGTAGATCGCCAGGAAGATGAAGGTAAACAGGATTCTTCTTTTCAGTTCTGGAATCTTAAAGATATTTTGGGCTCCAGAGATCATCCCGCAATAACCTCCACTCTCCCTTGAGCAGCTTCTACCTTCTTAAGGGCGGCCTTGCTCGCTTGATGAACTCGAACGACCAGAGGATGTTGAAGTTCTCCATCCGATAGAAGTTTGATGCTCTCCCCTTTCTTACACAATCCGGATTGAGTCAGGACTTCAGGATCTACCACTGTATTCATAGGGAAGCGGTTGAGGTCTTTAACATGAAGGATGGATTTGGATCTCTTGAATGGATTGTTGAATCCCCTCTTTGGAAGTCTTCTCTGGAGGGGCATTTGCCCTCCTTCAAAACCTGCCTTTGTCCCTCTTCCCGATCGTGAATTCTGACCCTTATGACCTCGGCAGGCTGTTTTGCCATGGCCGGATCCCGGCCCCCTCCCCACTCGCTTTTTCGACTTCCTTCCCCCTATTGGAGGTTTCAGATCTTCCAATCTCATTCGTCGGTCCTTTCCCTTTCCTCCCAGAGTCGAACCAAATGAATCACGGCGTTGATCATCCCGCGAATCTCAGGCCGATCAGGAAGGGTAAGGGTTTGATGAAGCCGTTTGAACCCCAACCCTTGAATGGTCCTCTTCTGATCCTCAGGTCTTCCAATAGTACTTCTGACCCATTTGACCTTTATCCTTTTCTCCATAAGAAGATATTCCTTACTCTTCGGATGATCCTTCAGCCCTTCTCTTAAGAACCTCTTCAGGGAGACTGAGTTGACCAATCGCTTGCAGGGTAGCCTTGATAAGATTATAAGGATTGTTGGAGCCTAACGATTTCGTTAGGATATTCTCAATCCCTGCAGATTCAGCAACGGCCCTGACCACTGCGCCTGCAATCACCCCTGTTCCTTCTGAAGCGGGTTTCAAGAGAACTTTTGCCGCACCATATTTCCCCATTACCTCATAAGGAATCGTTTTATTGATGACGGGTACTTTGACCAAATTTCTCTTTGCATGTTCAATACCCTTTCGGATGGCCTCTGGGACTTCATTCGCTTTTCCCAAACCACATCCGACATAGCCCTTTCCATCTCCCACCACGACGAGGGCACTGAAACTAAACCGTCTCCCTCCTTTAACCACTTTGGCCACTCGGTTGATATGAACCACTCGGTCTGTTAATTCAAGTGTGCTTGGATCAATTTTTGGCAATGTCTCTTCCTCCTAAAGGTCATCCGATTTTAAAAGATCAGACCGCCTGCCCTCGCTGCCTCTGCCAACGCCTTTACCCTGCCATGATAGAGATATCCATTTCGGTCAAAGACCACTTTCTGAATTCCATTTTCAAGACATCTCTTGGCAATCAACTCCCCTACCTTCTTGGCTGCTTCAATATTTCCATATGAAGAAAGACTTCCCTTTATCTCTGGGCTTAAGGTCGAAGCGCTGGCTAAGGTCCTTCCCGTCGTATCCTCAATGACCTGGGCATAGATGTGTCGAAGGCTACGAAATACATTGAGACGTGGTCTTTCTGGCCTCCCCTTCACACGACTCCTCACCCTTTTCTTTCTCTTCAACCTTGCGATGATCTTTTTCCTCTCCACTAGACCTCTCCCCTACGCCTTGGTTTTCCCAACCTTCTTACGAATCCGTTCACCGACGTAACGGATTCCTTTCCCTTTATAAGGCTCTGGTGATTTGATAGAACGGAGTTTTGCTGCGACGGTTCCAACCAGTTGTTTATCAATGCCTTTGAGGGTAATGAGGGTTTGCTTATCCACTTCCACCTGAATCCCTTTGGGGATGGGGAACAGGACAGGGTGAGAAAAACCTAAAGTAAGCCTTAGGATGTCCCCTTGCACTTCAGCGCGAAAGCCAACCCCAACAATTTCAAGACGTTTTTCAAAACCTTCTGTCACCCCTTTGACCATATTGGCGATAAGGTTTCGCATCAACCCATGGAGAGCCTTCAAGCCCCGCTCATCGTTGGAACGCGAAACGATCACCTTTCCATCATCCACGGAAACTCTAATCCCTTTAGGGATGGGATGAGAGAGCTGTCCTTTAGGGCCACTCACCTCAACCCTTAAAGGGTCACTGGTGACTTTCACTTCTTTGGGAAGTAGAATGGGCATCCTTCCAATCCGAGACATAATCACTCCAATCGTTACCACACCTGACAGAGCAACTCTCCTCCAACCTTCGCCTTCCGAGCAACCTTGTCTGTCAGGATACCCTTTGGCGTCGAGAGGATCGAAATTCCCAATCCCCCTCTCAGAGAGGGAATCTCATTGGCTCCCACATAGACCCTTCGGCTGGGTTTGCTGACCCTCTTGATATGAATGATCCCCTTTCGGCTTGGATCGTATTTAAGGAAGATCCGAATCTTTTCATGATGATCATCTCCAGTGACGATCTTAAAATTCTTAATGAACCCTTCCTCTTTTAAAATCTTTGCAATCTCTCGCTTCATTCTTGAGGAGGGAATATCCACCTGTTCAAACCTCGCTTTAGACCCGTTTCGAATTCTTGTGAACATATCGGCCAATGGATCGGTTGTGGACATTCTAACCCCCCTTTTTTACCAACTGGATTTGATCACCCCAGGCAGTTCACCCCGAGAAGCAAACTTTCTCAGACAAAGTCGGCACATATTAAATTTTCTATAAAAAGCCCTCGCCCTTCCACAGAGTGGGCAACGGTTATACTGACGAACCTTAAATTTTTGAGGCCTCTTTGCTTTAATCATTAAAGAAACTTTAGCCAATGTCCTCCTCCTCGTTTCTCTGTGTGCAATGCGAAAAGCGCTCAGCGTCCTTTTTAATTCCGAAAGGGCATCCCAAGCAATCTAAGCAATTCCTTCCCTTCCTCATCCGTCTTGGCTGTTGTGACGATCACGATATTCATCCCCTTGACTTTATCAATCTTGTCATAATGAATTTCTGGAAAGATCAACTGCTCACGAATCCCAAGCGCGTAGTTCCCTCGTCCGTCGAAAGACTTTCCGGAAAGCCCCTTAAAATCCCTTACCCTGGGAAGGGCTACATTCACCAGACGGTTGAAGAACTCGTACATTCTCTCTTTCCGAAGAGTCACCATGCATCCAATGGGCATCCCCGTCCTCAATTTAAATTGGGCAATCGATTTTTTGGCCTTCGTGATGACAGGCTTCTGTCCGGTAATGAGGCTCAACTCTTGAACGGCCGAGTCTAAAATTTTAATATTTTGAATGGCTTCTCCCAATCCCATATTGATCACAATCTTTTCCAATTTTGGCACTTCCATTCTATTCCGATAGTTGAATCGTTTCATCAATGCGGGTACTACTTTTTCTTGATAAATCTCTTTGAGTTTGGCCATGGTCTTACCTACTTATCAAAAATCTCACCGCACTTCTTACAGACACGCGCCTTTTTGTTCCCCTCAACGAGGCGATGCCCAATTCTTACAGGCTTATTGCACTTTTCACAGAGAAGGGCCACATTGGAGATGTGAAGAGGGGCTTCCTTTTCAATAATTCCTCCCCTTCTCTGCTGCCCATGAGGCCTGGTATGTCTCTTAATAAAGTTGATCTTTTCGATGATCACCTTCTCCTTCTCAGGAAAGACTTTCAGGACACGACCACTTTTCCCTTTCTCCCTTCCGCTGAGGACCATCACCAAGTCATTTTTTTTAATATGAAATTTTGGACCGCTCATTCCCATCCCTCATAAGACCTCGGGGGCTAAAGAGATAATCTTCATAAAGCGTTTTGCCCTAAGTTCTCTGGCTACAGGACCAAAAATCCGTGTCCCGATCGGCTCTCCCTGTGGGTTGATGAGAACCGCTGAATTGTCATCAAATTTAATGTAGGACCCATCCGTCCGCTTCACCTCTTTCTTTGTACGGACGATGACTGCTCGAACCACATCCCCCTTTTTGATCTTCGAATTGGGAAGCGCATCCTTGACCGAAACCACGATGACATCTCCTAAGGTGGCATACTTTCGCCGGGTTCCACCCAAGACCTTGATGCACCCCAACTTTTTTGCCCCTGAATTATCTGCGACTTCAAGAATACTACGCATCTGGATCATGACGAACTCCATCATCGAAGGTGGAATGTGGGGTTAGGTGGCCCGTTCGAGGATCTGTTTGACCCGCCACCTTTTTTCACGGCTCAGTGGTCGGGTCTCGATCAATAGCACCTTATCTCCCACTCGGCACTCATTTTTCTCATCATGGGCCTTAACCTTCTTTCTCTTCCGAACATACTTTTTATAGATTGGATGGAGGACAAGACGGTTGACCATTACGACCACTGTCTTATCCATCTTATCGCTTATGACCAAACCCGTTAAGGTCTTCCGTTTCCCTCTCTCATCTGCTGGCATATAGAAAAATTCCTTCTAAAAATCTATTCCTCCCTCTTTCTTGAGGAAAAAGGGAGAAAAGGTTCATTGACCTTTATGGATGGCCTTCTCTCTGAGAATGGTCTTTATCCTCGCAATGTCACGTTTTACTTGTGGAATTCTCATGGTATTTTCCAACTGGCCCGTGGCGTGTTGAAAACGGAGGTTGAAAAGCTCCTCCCTCAACTCCCTTTCCTTCTCTAAGAGTTCACCTTCGCTGAGGAGGCGCAGGTCCTTGGCTTTCATAGAGGACCTCCCCTCATGATAAACTTGGTACGAATGGGCAATTTATGAGAGGCCAGCAGAAAGGCCTCTTTGGCCCTTTCTACTGGCACCCCTTCCATTTCATAGAGGATTCGACCTGGTCGAATGACTGCTACCCAGTCTTCAGGGGCACCCTTTCCCTTCCCCATTCGGGTTTCAGCAGGTTTTTTGGTGATCGGTTTATCCGGGAAGATTCTAATCCAAATCCGGCCTGTCCTTTTGATAAATCGTGTCATGGCAATTCGAGCTGCCTCAATCTGGCGGGAAGTCAACCAACCGCACTCCAAGGCTTGAAGCCCATAATCACCAAAATTGAGGGTATTGCCCCGATAGGCCATCCCCTTCCTTCGACCCTTTTGTTGTTTCCGGTATTTTGTCTTTTTCGGCATTAACATAACGAGTCACCTTAAAGCCTAAATCCTAACCCTCATCCTTTCTTACGCCGCTTGTTCTTCTCCCTCCTTAGTGGGGAAGACCTCTCCCTTGAAGATCCATACCTTCACCCCGATCACTCCATAGGTGGTCTTGGCTTCCGCCAGGCCAAAATCGATATCTGCACGAAGGGTATGAAGGGGAACCCGACCTTCTCGGTACCATTCATAACGGGCCATCTCTGCCCCTCCTAACCTTCCACTGCATGCGATCTTGATTCCCTTTGCCCCCATTTTGAGTGCAGAACTGACCGCCTTCTTCATTGCCCTGCGGAATCCAACTCGTCGCTCCAATTGAAGGGCCACGTTCTCAGCGACGAGTTGGGCATCGGTCTCCGCCCGCTTCACTTCTTGAATATTGATAAAGACCTCCTTGCCGGTCATCTTCTGGAGTTCCTTTCTTAGGTTCTCTACCTCGACCCCCTTTTTTCCAATGATGATCCCAGGCCGGGCTGTGTAGATGGAGACTTTGACCTTTTTTGCCTTGCTCGCCGCCCTCTCAATCTCGATCTTGGAGACCCCAGCATGGTAAAGTTTTTCTTTCAAAAACTTCCGGATCTGGATATCCTCAATCACCAGTTGAGGATAATCCCTTTCGGCATACCATCGGGAATCCCAGTTTTTAATGAACCCCAATCTTAAACTCGTTGGATGAACTTTCTGTCCCAAGTGTCCTCCCGGTGAACCTGCTTTACCCTTCATCAAGGGTGATATGAATGTGACTGGTCCTCTTTCTAATCATCGTGGCCCGACCATGGGCTCTTGGGGTATACCGCTTGAGAGTCGGGCCTTGATCCACAGTGATTCTTTTAACGTAAAGACGATCAATCTCAATGTGTTTTTTTTGTGAAGCATTGGCAATAGCCGATTTTAAGAGTTTGATGAGGATCTTAGCCGCTGCCTTTTTGGTAAAGGTCAGGATATTGAGCGCCTCTTCTGATCTCTTCCCTCGTATCAGATTCGCAACCAATCTGACCTTTCTGGGTGCAATCCTTGCAAATCTCAGTCTCGCCCTGACTTCCATCTCTATGCTGCCGCCTTGGTCTTGATTTTAGTCTTTCGATCTCCTGAATGTCCATGAAAGGTTCGTGTGGGAGAAAACTCCCCCAATTTATGTCCCACCATTTCCTCAGTGATAAAGACCGGGATAAATTTCTTCCCATTATGGACAGCAAAGGTCAGACCTACCATTTCAGGAGTGACGGTAGAGCGTCTGGACCAGGTCTTGATCACTCTACTCTCTTTTGATTTTCGAGCCTCTTCAATCTTTTTAAGTAAATGGGCATCTACAAAAGGGCCCTTCTTGAGTGAGCGAGCCATCAACTTCTCCTCTTCAGGATGTATTTATCCGTGGATTTATTCTTTCTGGTTTTCTTCTCTGGGACACCCCATGGGGTACATGCAGGCCTTCCTCCTGAACTCTTCCCCTCTCCTCCACCCAGAGGATGATCGATCGGATTCATGGCCACGCCCCGAACCACTGGTCTTCTGCCCAGGTGCCGATTTCTCCCTGCTTTTCCCAAAGAGATATTTTCATGCTCGATGTTACTGACTTGACCAATCGTCGCATAGCAATCTTGAAGGACTAAGCGGACCTCCCCGGAGGGGAGTTTGACGTGCGCATATTTCCCTTCTTTAGCCATCAGTTGAGCATAGGTCCCTGCACTCCGGACAATCTGCCCCCCCTTCCCAAGCTTCAGTTCAATATTATGAATCAGCGTCCCCGTAGGAATATTTCGGAGGGGCAGGGCATTGCCTGGTTTGATATCTGCAGAAGGACTTGCCACTACTCGGTCACCTACTTTGAGTTCATGGGGGGCAAGGATGTATCTTTTCTCCCCATCCGCGTAGTGAAGTAGGGCAATACGGGCTGAGCGATTGGGATCATATTCAATAGAGGCAACCCTTGCAGGGATCTCCCTTTTATCTCGTTTAAAATCGATGATTCGATACTTCCGTTTATGGCCTCCTCCACGGTGCCATGCAGTGATCCTTCCATAGACATTTCTTCCTCCAGTCTTCTTTAAAGGAAGAAGAAGGCTCCTCTCCGGTTTCAGGGAGGTGATTTCTTCAAACGTGGAAACTGTTTGAAAACGTCTCCCAGGGGAGGTCGGTCGAAAAGTTTTAATCCCCATCTTATTACTCCCTGTCAGTGTTTCGTGAGTCGTGATTTAACCTTCATCGTGCCAATCGGTGTCATGGACTTCTGCCAACCACTCACCATTCACCCCTCACGATTCAAACGATTAAGCTCCTTCGAAGAACTCGATACGATCTCCCTCTTTCAACGTCACAATAGCCTTTTTCCAATCGGGTCTCTTCCCATATTTTCTCCCAAGCCGCTTCACTTTTCCTAAGGCGTTCGAAGTACGGACTTGGGTCACTTTTACCTTGAAGAGGCGTTCTACAGCCTTCTGGATTTCAATCTTATTGGCCTCCCGTTGAACTTCAAAGACATATTGATTATGGGCCTCTTTCTGTTGGGTGCTTTTCTCGGTTACCAAGGGTCTTCGAATAATCTGGTGAATCTCCTTCATGATAGGAGGCCTCCTTGAATCTTTTGAATGGCCGATTGAAGAAAGATCAAATGGTCATGATGGAGTAGATCGTAGATATTAATGCAATCATACGGAAGGACTTTCACTCCAGGGATATTTCGAGCAGAGCGCTCCAAAAAAGCATTCTTCCCGTCGGTCACAATGAGCGCCTCTTCAATTTGAAACCGCCCCAACATCTCTTTGACCTCTCGGGTTTTAAATCCGTTTAAGGGAATCTGATCCAAGACCGTAATCTTTCCCTCTTGCCGTTTCAACGTGAGCGCTATCCGGAGAGCAGCCCGTTTCACTTTTTTGGGAAGGGAAAGGCTATAATCTCTTGGCATTGGCCCGAAAATCGTTCCTCCTCCTCTCCAAAGAGGAGAGCGACGGGATCCTGCTCGGGCTCTCCCTGTCCCTTTCTGCCGATAGGGTTTTGCTCCCCCTCCTCTAACAAGGGCCTTATTCTTGGTGGCTGCGGTCCCTCGCCTTTGAGAGGCAAGATAAGTTCGGACCCCATCATGGAGGAGGGAGGGTTTTACTTCTACATCGAAGACCCTATCATCCAACTCCATGTCCATGACCTTTTGTTTCCCTATATCATAGACAGCCAGTGTCGCCATTCCTTTGCCTTCCTAATTGGACGTGGTTGAAGACTTTCTCCTCTTGGTCGCATTTCGGATGAGGACCCAACTATTTCGACTGCCAGGAATCCCGCCCTGAAGAAGAAGGAGATTCTGGTCCTCTTTAATATCGACCACTTTGATATTTTGAATCGTTATCTTCTGATTTCCATGATGACCAGGCATTTTCATGCCTTTGAAAACATGATGAGGATAAGTGGCAGAGCCAACCGATCCTCCATGACGAAAGTATTCATGCGTCCCATGAGATCCAGGTGCACCATGAAACCCGTGCCTCTTCATCACTCCAGTAAACCCTTTTCCTTTGCTAAGGCCAGTTACATCAACGATATCGCCTGGCTTAAAGAGGTTTACGGTGATTACTTGACCTACCTCGATTCCCTCAACCTCTTCTAAACGAAACTCCTTGAGATAGTAAGTGGGTTGAACTCCTGCCTTCTTAAAATGACCGGAAAGAGGTTTATTGACCCTTTTGCTTTTTTTGGGAAGAAAACCAAGTTGAACCGCATTGTAACCGTCTTTCTCTTTCGTCTTTTTTTGAATGACTGGGCAAGGACCCGCCTCGACCACGGTGACAGGAACCACCGATCCGTCTTCAAGAAAGAGTTGTGTCATTCCTAATTTTCTTCCAATAATCCCAAGGACCCTCTTCATTACAGTTTGATCTCCACATCAATTCCTGCAGCTAGATCGAGTTTCATCAATGCATCCACGGTCTGTTGGGTGGGTTCGATGATATCGATCAATCGTTTATGGGTTCGAATTTCAAATTGCTCCCTCGATTTCTTATCCACATGGGGGGACCTCAGAACGCAGAATTTTTGAATCTTAGTGGGAAGGGGAATAGGGCCTGCAATGCTGGCACCCGTTCTTCGAACCGTATCAACAATCTCTGCAATCGACTTATCTAAAAGTTTATGGTCATATGATTTTAAACAGACCCTGATCTTCTGAGTGGTCATATTTGAAGCCCTTTCCTCTTAACTTCCCTATCCTATTCAAGGATCTCACTGATGACGCCTGCTCCAACGGTCCGTCCCCCCTCCCGAATCGCAAACCTCAACTCCTTCTCCAACGCAATCGGCGTAATCAACTCCACCGTCAACTGCACATTATCCCCAGGCATCACCATCTCCACCCCCTCCGGCAATACCGCTACCCCCGTCACATCCGTCGTCCGA